>CAZQRD010000088.1:0-3472 GCA_964595535.1 uncultured Flavobacteriaceae bacterium
AAAAAAGAACAAAAGAGATTATTTTAAGAGTTTTTATTCTTGAAAAAATACATGATGCATTAAGGCAAAAGGACAAAGAGGAATATATCTATGCCTAAATAGTAAAGTTCACGTTAAATCCATAACGAATCCGTTCATTCGTCGCAAAAAAAAATGAGAAAGAGTGTATTTTTCTATTTTTGAACCTATTAATCTTAAATCTTTTACTATGTTATTTGAACGTTTAAATGAAGGAGGAGCATTTTTTATGTATCCACTCTTAATAATTCTAATTTTAATAATCATTCTGATTGTAAAGGGGTTTTTACATAAAGGATCGGTTGATAAGACCATCAGCTTGATTAGCTCAATTGCCTTATTTGCTATTGTTTGGGGTTTTCTTGGGCAAATCATTGGATTGATTGGCGCCTTTGATGCTATTGAATCTGTTGGAGATGTATCACCAGCTGTATTGGCCGGAGGCCTAAAGGTCGCTTTCCTCGCACCAGTTTTTGGAATGTTTTCATTTCTTGTTGGAAGGTTGGGAATTATCATTCTTACTTGGATGAAAAAGGATTGAATTCCTATAAATAAATAGGATACGTTAATAAGATATCCATTTGCTGATCGAAATGGATATCTTTGCTCAAAAAGAGAATTGAACAGAAAGATCAAATTAATATGGGACTTTAGAGGACCGGAAGCCCTCGAAATAGCAAAACATCATGTTATCCATCTCGAAGAATTTGCAGTGAAAGAGAAATTGTACTTCCATGAAACCGGCACTCAACCCATTTCAGATATGTATTGCATTGCTTATATTACTGTAAACGAGGGTGATATGATAACATATAGAGATGCCTTGGTTCCTCATCGGGGAGAGGTCGCTCAATAAAACAGAATAAACTTTTTTTTATAAATATTAATCGTATATTTGCGATGAACAATAGAATTAACATGAAACGATCGGCTAAAGACTTTAACTATTCAGAAAATACTGAACAACTTGCTAAGTTTGCAAAAGCGCTTGGGCATCCCGCTAGAATAATCATACTTAAGCATCTGAGCAATCAAAGTTGCTGTTTTACCGGCGATCTGCTCGATGTTTTACCGCTTGCTCAATCTACCGTTTCTCAACACCTAAAGGAATTAAAAGAAGCTGGGTTGATCACAGGGGAGGTGACCCCGCCTAAAGTTAAATATTGTATCGATGCAGATAATTGGCGTATCGCTCAGCAATTATTTGCCACCCTCTTCAAAGAAGATTTTTCAAAAATAAATTGTTGCTGACATCATGACTCAACTAATACAAATTGAACCCATGATACCAGCTCACTGGCCAGCAGTTGCCACTATTTATAAGGAGGGGATTGAGACTGGAATGGCAACTTTTGAAAAGGAAGTTCCTTCTTGGGAAAAGTGGGATAATAATCATATTAAAAACTGTCGGCTTGTGGCAATAATTCATACGTCTGTTGTTGGTTGGGCGAGTCTCTCATCGGTTTCCTCACGGTGCGTATATGGAGGAGTTGCAGAGGTAAGTGTTTATGTGGCTTCCAGTGTACGTGGAAAGGGAATTGGGGAGCAACTTTTAAACCGGCTTATAACAGAGAGTGAATCAAATGCTTACTGGACTTTGCAATCAGGAATATTTCCTGATAATAAGGCTAGTATAAAATTGCATAAAAAAAATGGATTTAGAAGTATTGGATTCAGGGAGAGGATCGGTAAACTCGACGGAGTATGGAAAGATAATATAGTAATGGAAAGAAGAAGTAAAAAAGCAGGCTTGTGAAAAACACAGGTTCACTTAGCAATACGTTTGCAAAAGTTGAAAAATAGTAATTTATAAAATCATTAAGATGAAAGTAAAGGAATTTGTAAAAGTATTAGAGCAGCATAAAGGCAAAGAATTACTGTTTTCATATGATCAAGACCAATTTGTTGGTGCAAATTATCATTTAACAGAGGTTAAAAATGTGCAGTTCGATACGACCGACTGCGGTGGAAAGACTAATTTCTGGGAAGAAACACATTTTCAATTATGGGAAAGTCAGAGTGAGTTGGGAAAGATAGACTTTATGACCACAGATAAGATTGCAGCTATCGTAAACAGAGTAGATGGCATCAAGCCAATAAAATGGAAGACTGAATTAAAATTGGAGTATGGCAATGAGAATTTTGCTACCTCTGTTATGCCGGTTAACAAGATCGCCCATGATGAAAACAGGGTCTATGTTTATTTGTTCTCTGAGGCCACCAGGTGTAAAGCCAATGATCAGTGCAACATTGCTATTGAATCTGAAGAAGAGGAGGCCTGTTGCGTTGGATCTAATTGTTGTTAAACAAGACTGAAGATCTGGATAAATAAATTTACTTTAGCGCAAATTTGAAGGCATGAAAACAAGGCTTAAACTATTAGACAGGTATTTAACATTATGGATTTTTTTGGCCATGGCTCTTGGGGTTTCATTGGGGGTAATTTTCCCAAATATTTCTTCTATAAATGAGCAATTATCAGTGGGGAGCACGAATATTCCTTTGGCCATAGGGTTGATTCTAATGATGTATCCCCCCTTGGCTAAAGTTGATTATAATTTGATCCCGTCCATTTTTAAGGACACAAAATTAATGAAGCTTTCCCTCTTTTTAAACTGGATTGTAGGTCCCATACTGATGTTCTTTCTTGCCATCATTTTTCTAAAGGACCATCCGGGGTACATGACAGGACTGATTTTGATTGGCCTGGCAAGATGTATTGCCATGGTAATCGTTTGGAATGACCTAGCAGGAGGCAGCAGGGAGTATGGAGCGACTTTAATTGCATTGAACAGTATTTTTCAAGTGTTTACATATAGTTTTTACGCCTGGCTGTTCATTACAGTCTTGCCTCCTTATTTTGGGATACAGGGCTATGATGTAGATATTTCTATTTGGGAAGTTTCAAAAAGCGTCCTGATCTATCTTGGGATTCCCTTTGCTGCAGGATTCCTATCGAGGCACTATTTGGTAAAGCTCAAGGGAATTAATTGGTACAACAGAAAGTTTATACCATTTATTTCACCCATTACACTAATTGCTCTTTTGGCCACAATTGTACTGATGTTTAGTTTGAAAGGCGACATGATTATGGAATTACCCCTAGACGTAATTAGGATTGCCATCCCACTGATTTTGTATTTTGCGATCATGTTCTTTATCAGTTTCTTTATTGCTTTGAAACAAGGAGTAGATTATAAAAGAAATGCCTCAGTCGCTTTTACGGCAACAGGGAACAATTTTGAGTTAGCCATTGCGGTTGCCATCGCAGTGTTTGGCATTAATTCTCCCCAGGCTTTTGCCGGAGTTATTGGGCCCTTAGTTGAAGTACCGGTTTTGATTTTACTGGTTAATATTTCATTAAGGTTAAAAAAGAAATATTATTGATTTGAAGATGTGTTGATTTGAAGATGTGTTGATTTGAAGATGTGTTGATTTGAAGATGTGTTGATTT
>CAZQRD010000088.1:3572-10303 GCA_964595535.1 uncultured Flavobacteriaceae bacterium
TTGATTTGAAGATGGATTGATTTGACAATTTAAAAATTTGAAGATGTTTCTGTATGTAGATGTGAAAATGTATGCGTTTTAAGATGTGTTGACATTTGTTCAAGGGATAACATTAATTCATACTCTTAGCATTTTTGAATTTTACAGCATGAGAAATGATAAAAAGAATTTAATTGTAGATTTAACTTTACAATTTTCATTAGGGATAATAAGCTTTTGTGATGAATTGCAATTATTAAAAAAATATGTTGTGGCAAACCAATTATTGAAATCAGGAACTTCAATTGGAGCTAATGTAAGAGAGGCACAGAACGCCGAGAGTAAAAGAGATTTTGTTCATAAACTAAAAATTGCACTCAAGGAAGCAGATGAAACTGATTATTGGTTAACCCTATGTAGATTATCAAAAAATTACCCAATGAATTATAATTTACTTGAAGAAGTAGAATCGATTAATAAAATATTATCAAAAATTATAAGTACCACTAAAAACTCGATTTCAAAATGATCAAAATAAAAATTAATACATCTTCAAATTGTCAAATCCTCAAATTCCAAAAATGAGAATTCTAATACTTTGCACAGGTAACTCCTGCCGTAGCCAGATGGCTGAAGGTTTTTTAAAAGAGTTTGATAACAAAATGGAGGTTTTCTCAGCAGGGACCAAACCTTCTCATGAGGTACATCCAAAAGCGGTTGAAGTGATGAACGAATTAGGGATAGACCTCAGTGATCATGTGCCGGAAAATGTTGATCAATACCTTGGACAGCCCTTTGATTATGTCATCACAGTTTGTGGCAGTGCTAAAGAAACGTGCCCAACTTTTATGGGTAAGGTGAAACATCATTTGCATATTGGTTTCGAGGATCCTGCTGATGCTACAGGAAGCAATGAAGAGGTGTTAGCCGAATTCAGATCCATAAGAGATCAAATCAAAAGAGACTTTTCATTATTCTATAAAGAAAATATTGTCTGAATTAAAAGGGCTGGCCATTTTGTTTATGACCAACCCTTAAAATGATTTTTAGAGTCCCAGTTCCTTGAGGAAAGCCTTATTATTAGGGTCTCTTCCCAAAAATTCTTTAACGAGCCCCAATTCATCTCTGGAGCTGCCAGGGGCCAATATGATGTCTCTGTACCTGATACCCGTGGTTGTATCTAAAATTCCGTTGGCATCGAATACCGAAAACATATCCTGGGCATAAACCTTAGACCAAAGATATCCATAGTAACTGGCACCATAGCCATTCAAATGACCAAATGCGGTATGAAAATGAGTACCTTCCATATACTTAATCAAGCTTATATCAGCCTGAACTTCTTTTAGCACTTCGGTAGTTGTTTTAGTTCCATTAGGGTCATATTTGTCATGGAGGGTCATGTCATAAGTTCCAAGAAATACCTGTCCTGAAGCTGACATTCCAGATCCCACATTTTTAGCTGCCAACATTTTGTCAAACAAAGCTTTAGGCAAAACTTCTCTGGTTTCATAATGTTTAGCAAATAATTTAAGGGCATCATAATTCCATGTCCAGTTTTCGAAGATTTGTGAAGGAGCCTCAACAAAATCTCTGGAAACGTTAGTTCCAGACTGAGATTGAAGTTCTGCTGTGGTTGACATATGATGCAATACATGGCCAAATTCATGAAAGAAAGTATTCACCTGACCATGTGTCATTAATGAGGGCTTTTCTTCAGTGGGTCTTGGAAAGTTGCAAACCAAGCTTGCGGTAGGGATTTTATAAGCCTTCGAAGTCATTTTACCATTTCTAAGTGGGAAACAGGCAGCATGGCCGTATTTATTATCCCTTGGGAAAAGGTCAAGATAAAATCTGCCTTTCAATTTCTTGTCCTGGTATACCTCAAACATCCTTACTTCTTCATTCCAAACAGATGGATCTTTTACTTCACGGTATTCGAAATCAAAAAGTGTCTGGGTAATTGAGAATAATCCCTCTAACACATCATCCAATGCAAAGTACTGCTTTACCTCTTCTCCATCGAGTTGGTATTTTTCTTTTTTCAATATATTTGAATAATAGGAAGTCTCCCATGAATTAATAAGTTTTGCATCATTATCCTTGGACCTTTTTGTTTCCAATAATTCATCATAATCTTTTTTGGATTTTTCTTTCAAAGCTTTTTTTAATGAAGTTTCAAATTTCCAAACAGTTTCTGGTGTTTTGGCCATACGATCCTGTAAAAGATAAGCTGCGTATGAATTATGGCCCAATAATTCGGCCATCTCAAGCCTCTTCTTTAATAAATTTTGCAAGACTTCGATATTGTCGGGGAAAGCCCTGTTTTTAAATTTCGTACTGAGTTTCTTTCTGGCAGCATCCGAGTTGCTGAGCCTGAAAAAAGGACCCACTGCAGGATAGCTCATATCAATTTTATAGGTGCCGTCTTCTTGCTTTCTTGCCTTTTTATAATCTTCGGGTAATCCATCAATTTCTATTTCAGAAACGAGAAGATGATCCTTATATGTACTTATGTTCTCGTCAAATTTGTTGCTGAAAACGGAAATTTCATCATTGATAATTTGTAACTTTTCTCTTTTTTCAGGAGAAAGGGCAAAACCATTTCTTTCATATTCTTCAATGGTTTCTTTGACAAATTTAGCCTGATAACCCTGAAGTAATTTGGCAGCTTCACTCTCTGAATAGCTTTTTGCCGACTTATAGAGATCCTCGTTCAAACTGATTTGATTCCAATATTGACCAATGGTTACCTTAGCTTCCAAAGCCTTAGTTCTGATCAGAGAATCAGTATGAGTGTTTGATAATAGTTGGATTACCGAATACACATCAGATAGATTTGCTGACAAATCGTCTATAGCGAGGAATGTGTTCTCAAATGTTCTTTGACCATCAGCAATTTGTACGATCTGGTCAATGGATTTTTTGGTTTCATCTTGCACAGATGCAGTGGCTTGAACAATATGATCGGCAGTAATCGCCGCAAAGTTTATCGGTTCGTTGAAAGCATTGTAAATAGGGTTTGGATTTTCACTCTCAGGTTGAAAGGACAAAACCAGTCCGGTCAACAGTAATAAGATCAGTTTTTTCATAAATAATAGGCTAATGTTATATATTAATACTTGACTCCAAATATACTATTTTTAGGTATTTTGAACACTTTTAAACTATAATAATATTTATGTTTGAATACCTTATTGCTCTGATGCAATGGCATTTGCCGCAATAAAACCTCCGGTCCAGGCATTTTGAAAATTAAAACCTCCGGTTAAGCCATCAATATTGAGTACTTCTCCTGCAAAATATAAGTTTGGGTGCAGCTTACTTTCAAATTTTTTAAAATTAATTTCTTTAAGATCCACCCCTCCTGCGGTTACAAACTCTTCTTTAAAGGTAGTTTTTCCATGAGAGGAAAGTGTGGTCTGTGTTAGTTTTTCACTAAGCGACTCAAGTTGCTGGTGGGAAAGATCAGACCAGTTTTGATTTGGATTGATACTGGCGGCTGTTACAATTTTCGACCACAACCTTTTTGGGATCTCTTCAAAAGGAGATCTAAGGAGCATATTCTTTTTGGGTGCATTTTTCTTTTGACGTTTAAGATGTTCAAAAACTTCTGAGAAAGAAGTATTCAGCCAATTAATGCTTACTGAAAAAGTATAGTTTGAATGAGCCAGTTCAATTGCCGCAAGGGAAGATAATTTTAACACGGCCGGACCACTTATTCCCCAATGCGTGATAAGCAAAGGCCCAGAACTTTCAAAGCTTCCGTCCTCAACGCTGACCAAGGCATTTGGTACTGAGATCCCTGGAATATCTTTAAGGATTTCATCATCGATATTAAAAGTAAATAGTGAAGGTACAGGAGCAATGATACGATGACCGAGAGAACTTATTAGATCCCACATCTTGGAATTTCCTCCTGCAGCAATTAACAATTTATCCGCTCTAAATTGATCACTTTTAGTTGCTATTAAATAATGTTCATTTGCTTTTTCAATCTTGTTTACATTTTGATTGAACAAAACACGTACCCCGGCTTTTTCGGCGCTTGTAAGAAAACAATCAATTATGGTTTGAGAGCTGTTTGATTCAGGGAACATTCTCATATCGTCTTCTATTATAAGCGGGATGTCTCTCTGCTCAAACCATTCAATTGTATCTCCTGTCATAAAACGGTGAAAGGGCCCCAAGAGCTCTTTATGACCTCTTGGATAGAATTCGACAAGTTCTTTAGGATCAAAACAGGCATGAGTGACGTTGCATCTGCCTCCACCCGACACTTTTACTTTTTGAAGAACTTTACTGCTTTTTTCCAAAATTGTTACCGCTAAGTCCTTATTTGATTCAGCCATATTAATTGCGGCAAAGAAACCTGCGGCACCGCCACCAATGATAATCACTTCAGTTTTTTTATTCATTGTTTTTAATCATCGATGTATAAGGAATTATGGTTTCAAATCCCTTTTGTTTGAAATAAGTTTTTACTGATTCATCTCCTGTAGCCAGAATAAAATCACCTCCCCAGGCACCGAGACTTTTGGTTTGACCCCTAAAATCCGGAAAAAGTGTTTTTTGCACAGTTTCTATATTGAGAATACCTGCTATGATTGATTCGTGTTCTTTGATCAGTTCGTTGAAGTCAAGAAGATTGGTTGAGGCCAAGATTTTTTTTGATAAGGCTGAAATAGTTTTTAGCCTTTCCGTCTCCACATTCTTACCCTTATAGTTCTTAATACTTTTACTACTTAGTTGTTTTTTGTTGAGATGTACAAAATAAAGTTGTCCCTTGAACAAAGGATCAAAATCGACCGGTTCAACATGGGGCACCTTGTTCTCCAGTTCATACAATAGTGCCCGATCCTGTTGAGCACAGGCAATGTCATAACCACTACCCCCAAAACTGTTAAACAGCAAATCAAAGGCATTAGTTTTAGACCATTGAGCGATATTATTGATCAGGGTTGAAGAGCTGCCCAGGCCCCAATCTCTTGGAAATTGAAGCTTAGTGCTTACATGGATTCTCTGTTCAATATTTAAGAACTTGGGATTTGCTTTTTTAGCCTGAACAAGGATACGCTGAAGCGTTGTGGCCACAGCCTTGTCTCCTTTAAAACCGATTAATTTAAAATCAGGAAGCTTAAAGCTACCTTCAAACCAGACATTTCCTACATGATCAAAACTCTCCCAAAACAGAATCCCATCTGAATTATGGGTGTTGATCAACATTTCCTGTCCCAGTACTGTAGGAAGCGCCAATCCAGTGGCCCCATCAAGAATGAGGTATTCACCGCTTAATAATAATTTTCCGTTGCTATAGAATCTTTGCATGTTATTTGCTCAGCTTATTGAAGAGTCCAACAAGTATTATTCTTCATCTTTATTGTAAATAGGCAAGACCAAAAAAGAAAGTCCGCCAAACAAAAGCACCATGGCAGTTTGTGCCGTCCACATGATCCATCCAAAGGCAAGTGCTGGGTTTTCATCAATGCCATAGAGTGTTAGGGCACTGGCTACGAAGACAGGATAAGTACCCAATCCTCCATTGGTAAGGGCCATACTTATTCCGCCAACGACAAACCCTACGATGATGGCTCCAAATGCCAAATGCGTTGTTTCAGGTAAGGCAAAAGTTACTGCATAAAACATCAGTACGTACATCACCCATATAAAAACCGTATGAAAGATAAAGGCCCATTTCTTTTTCATTTTAAAAATACTGATCACACCTTGTATAAGTCCTTGAACAAATGTTTGGATTTTTAAAGCCATAGGATGGTTTGATTTTTTAATCACCCATATAAATAATACTCCCAGAATCAACAAAGCACCTAGAATATACAGGGTATAACCCAAACCAGAGTCCTCTTGTTTGAAAAGATAGGATGATAAAAGTTCAGTTTGGTATACAAAGGCCAGAGCCATAATACCAAGGAGCATAATCGCATCTGCTACTCTTTCTGAAACAATGGTGCCAAATGCTTTTTCGAAAGGAACGTTTTCATATTTTGCTATGGTTGTTGCCCTGACTACTTCACCGGCTCTAGGCACAATAAGATTAACCAAATAAGCAACCAAGACAGCCATTACATTATTGGCAAATTTCGGGTGATAACCCAGAGGATCGAGCATAAATTGCCATCTGTAGGCACGCGATAAGTGACTGAGTATACCAAGAAACAGTGAACATCCTACCCACCAGTAATTGGCAGTCTTAAAGGAGTTTTTAATGGCTTCAATATCATTTGGTTTCAACTTTGACAGTGAATACCAAATCAATAGCACCCCTAAAGCAATGGGAAGGATGGTAAAAATGATCTTTTTGGGATTGGTTTTCAAAAAACTATGTCAATGAATTATCTTTTTCATTTGGGAAAACGATAGCAGGTTTGAATAATTTAGCTTCTTCAAACTCAAGTGTGGCATAGGCGATAATAATTATAATATCATCTTTCGCTACCTTCCTGGCAGCAGGTCCGTTAAGCACTATGTCGCCGCTTTTTCTTTCCCCTCTTATGGCATATGTTATAAATCTTTCTCCATTGTTAATATTAACAATATGAACCTTTTCTCCTTCAATTATATTCGCAGCATCCATAAGATCTTCATCTATAGTGATACTTCCAATATAGTTCAAATCAGATCCCGTAATTCTAACGCGATGTAATTTTGACTTTACAACTTCAATATTCATTAATTTGCTTATAAATTTTAACGGTGCAAAGTTAATTAATTTAGAGCTATGTTATCTATTA
>CAZQRD010000089.1:0-9396 GCA_964595535.1 uncultured Flavobacteriaceae bacterium
TAGGGCAAGAAGCAATTCTTGAATGTCAATTATTGATGCTTGCTTCTCATAATATTTTGAATCCTGCAAATGGTTCACCAATTACGGTACCATCTCAAGACATGGTTTTAGGTCTGTATTACATGACCAAGGAACGTATTTCTACGCCTGACTTTAAAGTCAAAGGTGAAGGAACAACTTTCTATTCATTAGAGGAGGTAAAGATCGCTTTCAATGAGAAAAAAGTGGATCTTAATGCGAGTATAAAGGTAAGAGGTAAAGACTTTGACGAAAACGGAGAATTAGTTACAAAGATTATCAAAACTACAGTAGGTAGAGTACTGTTCAATGAGGTTGTTCCTGAAAAAGCAGGATATATCAATGATGTATTGACCAAACGTTCTTTGAGAGATATCATCGGTGATATTTTGAAAGTCACTGACGTTCCTACCACTGGAAAGTTTCTTGATGATATCAAGAATATGGGATATAAATTCGCCTTCCAGGGCGGCTTGTCATTCAGTTTGGGTGATATTATTATTCCTGAGGAAAAATATGATATGATCGATGCTGCCAACAAACAGGTAGATTCTATCATGGCTAGTTATAATATGGGTATGTTAACCAATAAGGAAAGATACAACCAGGTTATTGATATCTGGGGATCTACCAACAACAGGTTGACTGAATTATCCATGAAACGCTTAAGAGAAGATCAACAAGGATTTAACTCAGTGTACATGATGCTTGACTCGGGAGCAAGGGGATCTAAAGAACAGATCAGACAGCTAACGGGTATGCGTGGATTGATGGCAAAACCTAAAAAATCTACTGCTGGTGGTGGAGAGATTATTGAGAATCCGATTCTTTCTAACTTTAAAGAAGGATTGTCAATTCTCGAATATTTTATCTCAACTCACGGTGCGAGGAAAGGTTTGGCGGATACGGCGTTAAAAACGGCTGATGCGGGTTACCTTACAAGAAGACTGGTTGACGTAGCACAAGATGTTATTATCAATCAGGAAGACTGTGGTACGTTAAGAGGGCTGGAGGTAAGGCCATTAAAAAATAATGATGAGATTGTTGAATCTCTCGGTGAAAGAATTTTTGGTAGGGTTTCACTACATGATGTATTCATTCCGACTACGGATGAATTGATCATCGAAGCTGGTGAGTTGTTCACTGAGGAATCTGTGAAGAAAGTGGAAGCGGCTGAGCTTGATGCAATTGAGGTGCGTTCTGCCTTAACTTGTGAAGCGAAAAAAGGGATATGTACAAAATGTTACGGGGTAAGTTTATCAACGAACAACATGGTTCAAAGAGGAGAAGCTGTTGGGGTTGTAGCCGCACAGTCAATTGGAGAACCAGGTACACAGTTAACACTTAGAACCTTCCACGTGGGTGGTATTGCCGGAAACATTTCTGAAGACAACCGAATGGTGGCGAATCACGGAGGAGAACTTGTGATTGATGATCTGAAAACTGTTGATGGATTAGATAATGAAGGAAATCCTGTTAAAATCGTGATTTCAAGAACTAGTGAATTTAAGATTTTTGATAAAAATTCAGGTATCGTCTTAAGTACAAATAACATTCCTTATGGTTCACATGTTTTTGTAAGTGAACAAACCAAAGTGAAGAAAGGGGATGTAATATGTCAATGGGATCCTTATAATGGGGTGATCGTTTCTGAATTTGGAGGTAAGGCTGTATTTGAAGATGTAACTGAAGGAGTTACTTACCAGGTTGAGATGGATGAACAAACTGGATTTAAGGAGAAAGTAATTTCTGATTCTAAGAAGAAAAGAGTGATTCCAACCTTACTTGTTCAAACGAAAAAAGGAGAAACACAAAGAGCTTACTCTTTGCCGGTTGGCGCGCATTTATTAATTGAGGAAGGTCAGAAAATTGATGCTGGACAGATCTTGGTGAAGATTCCTCGTAAGTCTGGTAAAGCAGGTGATATTACAGGAGGTCTTCCAAGAGTAACAGAATTGTTTGAAGCAAGAAACCCATCTAATCCGGCAGTTGTTTCAGAAATTGATGGTGTTATTTCATTTGGTAAGATTAAAAGAGGAAACAGAGAGATCATCGTTGAATCTAAATTAGGTGATGTTAAAAAGTATTTGGTGAAGTTATCTAACCAGATTCTTGTTCAGGAAAATGACTTCGTGAAGGCTGGAATGGCATTGTCTGACGGAGCAACTACGCCAACTGATATCTTGAATATTATGGGGCCTGCGAAGGTTCAGGAATATTTGGTAAATGAGATTCAGGAAGTATATAGACTGCAGGGAGTAAAGATTAATGATAAGCATTTTGAAGTTGTTGTACGACAAATGATGCGTAAAGTTAAGGTGATTGATTCAGGAGATACCATTTTCCTTGAAAACCAATTGGTGCATAAGAATGATTTCATGGAAGTGAATGATACTATTTACGGACTGAAGGTAATCGAAGATGCTGGTGATTCCGTGGACTTAAAAGAAGGACAGATCGTTTCGGCAAGAGCACTGAGAGATGAGAATTCTATTTTACGTAGAAATGATAAGAATCTACTAGAAGCACGTGATGCTTTTCCCGCTACTGCGGAACCAATTTTACAGGGTATAACAAGGGCTTCACTTCAAACGAAATCATTTATTTCGGCTGCCTCATTCCAGGAAACAACCAAGGTACTGAATGAAGCTGCGGTTAGTGGAAAAGAAGATTATCTTGAAGGATTGAAGGAGAATGTAATCGTAGGTAAGAGAATTCCTGCCGGAACAGGAATGAGAGAATACGATCATATTATCGTTGGTTCGAAAGATGAAATAGAAGGATAAACATAAAGGCACGAGTTATCGTGCCTTTTTTTTATAAAAATTTTAGTGATGTCAAAAGAAACAAATCAAAATCAGTTAAATATTGAGATAGATGAGAAAACAGCTGATGGTACTTATGCGAATCTGGCCATTATCAATCACTCTATTTCAGAATTTGTTGTAGATTTCATCAACGTGATGCCGGGATCCCCCAAGTCAAAAGTGAAATCAAGGATCATTTTAACACCTCAGCATGCTAAAAGACTTGCTAAGGCTTTGGCAGAAAATATAAAGCGATTTGAAGCTAATAATGGTGAAATTAAAGATTATGAGCAACCTCCGATGCCATTGAATTATGGCCCGACAGGTCAAGCTTAAATGTTATAAAAAACGGGTTGTTACCCGTTTTTTTTTATTTTAGCCAAATGAATTTCCCGTCAAATCTTATTGATAAACTAGACGCTCGCCACCTTAATAATAGTTTAAGAAGCCTGCCGAATCAAAAAGGACTCATAGATTTTGCTTCCAATGATTATCTCGGATTTTCCAGTGATGGGGTTATTTACGATCAAGTGATGGAAGAGATGAAATCCCATGATCCTAATATCGGCAGTACAGGTTCCAGATTACTCTCTGGTAATTTTGAATTTCACGAAGCTCTGGAGCTCCAACTTGCAGAGTTTTTCCAGGCCGAAGCTGCCTTGCTTTTCAATTCAGGTTATGATGCGAATATTGGATTGTTGTCTACTGTTCCTCAACGGGGAGATCGGGTTTTTTACGATGAATTTTCACATGCATCCATAAGAGATGGAATAAGGCTATCCAATGCGAAAACCTTTAGCTTCAAGCATAATGATCTGCGTGATCTAAGGAATAAAATTGAAAGAACCAATGCAGAAGGCGAGGTTTATGTTATTGTTGAGTCTGTGTACTCCATGGATGGTGATTCTGCCCCATTAAAAGAACTTGCAGATTTATCGGATGAGTTTGGTCTGCAATTGATTGTTGATGAAGCCCATGCTACAGGAGTCTATGGATCCAGGGGCCAGGGAATGGTGATTGAACAGCAATTGGAGTCATTTGTCTTCGCAAGAATTCACACCTTTGGGAAAGCTGTGGGATGCCATGGAGCTTCTGTAGTTGGAAGTCAAAAACTGATTCAATACCTTATTAATTTTGCGAGGTCATTTATTTATACAACGGCCATGCCTTTATACGGCGTATTGACCCTAAAATATGCAATTTTGGCCTTGGCGGAGACAAAGAAAAGGGAGCTTTTAGAGCGAAACATATCTTTCTTTAGAGAAATAACCACTGAATTAAAACTGGATAAAATTTTTATCAAAAGCACCAGCCCTATTCAAAGTTTGGTCATCGCTTCACCTAAAAGAGTCAAGGATATATCTATGAAATTGAGAGCTCATAATTTTGATGCAAAATCAATCCTAAGCCCCACTGTTCCTTTAGGTAAGGAGCGTATTAGGTTTTGTATTCACAGTTATAATACTTCTGCTGAGATTCGGGAAGTTCTTTTTTTATTGAGTACTTTTGCCTAGATTTTTTAAGTACTTCATGAATAAATATTTTATCACTGGTATAGGTACAGATGTGGGTAAAACGGTTGTTTCAGCCATTGTTGTTGAGGCTTTGGAAGCTGATTATTGGAAACCTGTACAAGCTGGAGAATTACATCATACAGACACTCATAGCGTCAAAGACCTTGTTTCTAATTCTAAATCAGTAATGCATGATCACAGTTATGCGCTGCAAACACCTATGAGCCCCCATGCCGCAGCTGCTATAGATGGTGTGGATATTGATCTGTCTTTTATAAGGCCGCCGGAAACCGAAAACCTTCTGGTCATTGAAGGAGCCGGAGGTTTATTGGTTCCTCTCAATGAGCAGGAAACTATTCTTGATTTAATCAGAGAGGATTACAAAATTATTGTGGTATCCCGACACTATTTGGGGAGTATTAACCATACCCTTCTTACTTTGAGTGAATTGAGAAAAAGTGGCTTTACGGTATCCGGAATTGTATTCAATGGTAAGACGAATTCGAGTACAGAAAGCATCATAAAAAAAATGGGAAATGTAAAGGAAATAGGAAGAATTGATGAAGAAGCATGTATCGATAGAACCATAATTAAAAAGTACGCAGAATTGTTTAAACCACGACTTGAAGCCTTATAATGAATTTTAGAGAAAGAGACCAGAAGCATTTATGGCATCCCTTAACCCAGCATAAATTGCACCCAGACCATTTGCCTATTGTAAAAGCTAAAGGTGTTTGGTTATATGATGAGGACGGGAAACAATATATTGATGGGATTTCGAGCTGGTATACCTGTATGTACGGACACTGTCATCCACAGATCATCTCACCTGTTAAAAAGCAGCTAGAGGTTTTGGATCAGGTGGTTTTTAGCGGTTTTACCCATCCTCCGGCTATCGAATTATCTGAAAAACTGATGGCCATATTGCCTTCAAAAATGGCTAAGATATTTTTTTCAGATAACGGTTCCACTTCGGTGGATGTCGCCATTAAAATGTCTTTACAGTATTATTTTAACAGAGGGGAAAAAAGGAAAAGAATTATTGCCTTTGACAATGCCTTTCATGGAGATACCTTTGGTGCCATGTCGGTATCAGGACTATCTGTTTATAATGGACCTTTTGAGGATTTTCTATTGACTGTTGATAGGCTTGAAGTTCCGGATGAAAATAACATAACTGCCCTTTTGAAAAAATTCAAGGCTATGTTGGATACAGGGGAAGTAGCAGCCTTTATCTATGAGCCTTTGGTACAAGGTGCCGCTGCCATGCATATGTATCGTCCAGATCATCTGGAAATGCTTTTAAGGATGGCCCAGGACGCTGGGGTGCTAACCATTGCAGATGAGGTGATGACAGGTTTTGGAAAAACAGGAAAGAACTTTGCTTCAGAGTATATGATCTCACAGCCGGATGTGATTTGCTTATCAAAATCACTCACGGCTGGAGTTGCCCCAATGGCACTGACTTGTTGCAGTCAAAAGGTTTATGAAGCCTTTTATGATGATGAGATTAGCAAAGGTTTTTTTCACGGGCATACCTATTCTGCGAATCCGTTGGCCTGTACAGCGGCTATAGCAGGTTTGGATCTTCTCCGTTCGGATGAAATTCAAACTGCTATTAAAAATATCCATAAGCGTCATCTCAAATTTGAACAATATATTAAAACCCATAGTAAGGTAAAACAAACCAGGGTTACAGGAGTTATTTTGGCACTGGATCTTGACGTTAAAATGGATCGATATGGGAAATTAAGAGACGAGCTTTATGCCTTTTTCATGGAACAAGGTGTTTTTCTAAGACCATTGGGTAATACGATCTATACACTTCCACCTTTTGTTATATCTAACAGTGAATTGAATCGTATTTATGAAGTAATGGAAAAATCTTTAGAATTAATCTGACATGAAAAACAAGATATCCATCGTTTCAATGGCATCAGTATCGGCCCTTGGAGTCTCGCAAGATGAAATCTGGAGGCATTATAAAGAAGGCAGATCTTTAATTCAAGAAAAAGATTTTAGTAAATTTTCGGCTTTAGTAAGTGAAATAAGCGACAGACATAAAGATGCTATAAAAGAACTTAGAAAAATCAAGAATTATAAAGATCTCGATCCGTCGGTTCTAATGGCGATCTTTTGCTCAAGGATGGCCTATGAAAAAGCACAATGGAAGGATAAAGAATTTGGGATAAACATAGGTTCGTCAAGAGGGGCCACCCGTTTGTTTGAAAAGTATTTTGAAGAATTTAGTGAAAATGATAAGGGCCTTGTCAATACCTTAAGCTCGCCAACCACAACCCTTGGCAATATTTCATCCTGGGTAGGACATGATCTTCATACCCAAGGTCCGGTGATAAGTCATTCTATTGCCTGCTCAACGGCTTTACATGGTATTTTGAATGGCATTGCCTGGATCAACAGCGGCATGAGTGAGCGTTTTTTGGCGGGTGGGAGCGAAGCTTCTAATACGGCTTTTACACTTGCTCAATTGAAGGCCTTAAAAATCTATGCCAGAGATAAAAATGACTTCCCTTGTAGGAGCCTGGATATGGAAAAATCTATAAATACCATGGTTCTTGGAGAAGCGACTTCCGTATTCTGTCTTGAACGAGGTGTGCAAAAATCAGCTCTTGCCATAGTTCAGGGCATTGGGTATGCCACGGAGCCCCTGAAGCACAATATTTCAATTTCAACACATGCAGATTGTTTCCAACGTTCTATGAAAATGGCCTTAAATGAAATGGACTCAAAAGAGGTGGATGTCATCGTGATGCATGCTCCTGGAACCATTAAAGGAGACAGTTCAGAATTCAATGCAATTAAAAAAGTGTTTGGCGATGATCACCCGGCGCTGACTTCAAATAAGTGGATCATTGGTCATTCTCTAGGTGCCTCAGGAGGAATGAGTCTTGAATTGGCGATCCTGATGATGCAGCAGCAGGAGTTTATTGAAGTTCCATTTGGCAGCTTTTCAAAAAAACCTAAACAGATCAATAAGGTCATGATTAATGCTGTTGGTTTTGGAGGAAATGCGGTTAGTATATTACTTTCTTTAGATTAATAACCTGAACTCAGGTTAATACATAAGGTTTCCGTATTTTTGATTTTTTAAAAATTTCCACATGAATAAGTATTCCAAACAAGAGATCGTAGATATATATAATAAGCCACTTATGGAGTTGGTATATGAGGCTGCCCAGGTGCATAGAGAATTTCACGATCCATCAAAAATTCAGGTCAGTACCTTGATCTCGATTAAAACAGGAGGATGCCCCGAAGACTGTGGTTATTGTCCACAGGCTGCAAGGTATCATACCCAAATAGAAAAGAATGATCTATTGCCTTATGAGACAGTGATCAATCTTGCGATAAAAGCTAAGGAGAATGGGTCTTCACGTGTTTGTATGGGAGCTGCCTGGAGGAATGTAAAAGAAGGTGAGGATTTTGAAAGTGTTTTGAAAATGGTGAGTGGTATTAGTGATCTTAATATGGAAGTTTGTTGTACACTTGGGATGGTTACTGAAAGTCAGGCAACACGTTTGGCGGAGGCTGGTTTGCATTATTATAATCACAATTTAGATACTTCTGAAGAATATTATAAAGAGGTGATATCTACCCGAGGGTATGAAGACAGACTTGAAACCCTTAACAATGTTCGCAAAAGCGCATTAAAGGTTTGTTCGGGAGGTATTATTGGTATGGGGGAACGTATTGAAGATAGGGCAGGGATGTTATTGAGTCTTTCGACACTTGATCCTCAACCCGAATCAGTACCGATTAATGCCCTTGTTCCTGTTGAAGGAACCCCTCTTGAAGAACAACATGTTGTACCCGTGTGGGATGTGATCAGAATGATTGCAACAACAAGGATCGTAATGCCCAGAACAACAGTACGGTTGTCGGCGGGAAGAACAGAAATGAGTACAGAGGCTCAGGCCTTGTGCTTTATGGCCGGAGCTTCGTCTATTTTTGCCGGTGAAAAATTATTGACAACTCCCAATCCGGGAGAAGATAAAGATGCGCAGATGTTCGAACAGCTGGGTCTCACCCCAACTGAAAAGAAGAAGAACGATACCGGTAAATTCAAGATTAGAAGGTCTTTGGTTGAAGCCGGGGAAAAGCAAAAATGGAGCAGACCAGGTCATGTGATCGAAAGAAACATGGAGGCTACGCAAAAGGCCAAGGAGATCCGAAAGGCCTTAAAAGAAGATTAAGCTTTTTGTAGTCCAATAGGCTGTTTTAAAGATCTTTAGCTGCCTTTTACGAAATACTTATAATTTTGTGCAGCCTTGTACTGCAATTTGTATCACAATCTCTCCTTGTAGATATTTTGTAATGCAGATGTATATGCCCGACTAAAACTGCAAACCTTGAATCAAATGAAAACACACTTTAGTATAATTGCCTTGTTTCTTAGTTTATTTGTTTCCGCACAGATCAACTCAGACCATTTGCTAGTTGGCGAAATCGCCCCCGATATTGTTGGAAAGGATCAAAATGACAAGCTTATTAATTCTAAAGAATTATTGAATGAGTACAAAATTTTGCTCATTTTCTATCGAGGAAATTGGTGTCCTTATTGTCAAAAGCATTTGAGCTCATTGGAAACTCATCTAAAGGAATTTCAAGATAAAGGGGTTTTTGTAATTGTTGTAACACCCGAAAAAGTTGAAAAAACTCAGGAGACAGGGAATGAATTTAATAACGATTTTTCTATCATACACGATGTGGGTAATAGGATTATGACAGCCTATAAAGTAGCCTTTGAAGTTGATGAGCAAACTGTACCGAACTATTATGAAATAATCACCGAGAGAATTGATGAGTATAATTCAGATAATAATAATGTGTTACCTGTTCCGGCTACCTATTTGATTGATCAATCAGGAAAAATTTCTTATGTACATTACGATCCCGATTATAAAAACCGATCAGATCTCAATGAAATTTTAAAGTCCTTATAAAAAAACACCTGTCCAATTTAATGAACAGGTGTCTCTAGTTTACTAACAATACAACTCCATTATTTCATTACATCATTACATCATTACATCATT
>CAZQRD010000090.1:0-8846 GCA_964595535.1 uncultured Flavobacteriaceae bacterium
TTGACGCGCCAAAAAGAACCAAAAACCGCCTTCACTGCACAAGGTAATTACTCATCCCTTTTCTATTGGTTTAAGTATTCGTGATGTGCTTCGCAGTTGCTGCGCACCATTCACTTGCGCAACTTCATGCTTGTTCTCCTTTCAGTCGAACGCACTTCCGTTGCTTCTTTCATTATTGCTGCGTGCAGCGCTATGATTTAATCAATAATTCTTATTTCGACGAAATTGAAGAATTTTGAATGTCGAAGTGCTCTACCAAACTAAAATTATTGATTAAATCGGATTGGCCTATTTTATTTTTTGTCTTGCATCCTAATAATTTTAGCATGGACGAAGGTAGCAGCCAGAGCCTGTCCGACCACTGGCGGAAATGGGATGGCTTAGGCTGCGATGGCTGAAAATTATTCGAGAGATGCACAGAATAATATCCGTCAGCTGACGGATTCGTTCTTTTGTTTCAAGACAAAAGGACAGAACTATATCTTACGCGCTTTTATTCTAAAAAAATATCTTTTAAAAAAATATAATCGCACATTTTCTTTCATATAAATTTTCTTTTCGCTCTACCTAAATCAGGGACGTACAACCATTGTACACTTGAAATTACATATTCTACATTAAAATTGGTCAAATCCATCTCCAATCTCGTCATTCACCTAATTAAAAGATTCAATTAAAATAAAATATGCAACTTGCAGCAATGGATCTTAGCAAAATCATTAATTCAAAGTTTATCGCTGTTCACTTCCTGTTTTGGGTTGGGGTATGGTTTTTTTATGTCTACTTTTTTAGTTACAATTCAACCAACTCAGACTTCGTTACATGGTTTTCGACATTTCTAATTCCGGTTACCATGATCACTACATACTTTGTAGTGTATTACCTCATTCCAAGATATCTGCTTGAAAAAAAATATGGGCTTTTTATTCTATACAGTGTTTATACAGTTATTCTCTCTACCTGGCTCATACTCATGACAATATTCGCCAGTCTTGTTTTTTTATCTAATTTGAATGTGGCTAAAATGCCTCCAATGAGCAGGAATTACGTCTTTGTTCTAATATTGGTCTATCTCATAGTACTAGTTGTGAGTTTTGTAAATCTTTTGAATCATAATTTTAAAACCGAATCAAAAAATAAAGAACTGGAAAACAAAATACTTGAAACTCAGTTACAGCTTAAAGATCAGGAACTGCAATACCTTAGAAAACAAATTCACCCTCATTTTTTATTCAATACTTTGAATACGATTTATGGTTTTGCCCTAAAGCAATCCATTAAAACGCCCGATATCATTCTAAAACTTTCCAATTTACTTGACTATATTCTTTATCAGGTTAATAAGCCTAAAGTGAGTCTGGAAGAAGAAATTATGCACCTCAAAGAGTATATCGACCTTGAACGGATCAGATTTCAGGATACTTTAAAGGTATCTTTTTTGACAGAAAATACTGATCACCACAAGATGATACCTCCTATGCTGCTGATTCCATTTGTAGAAAATGCCTTTAAACATGGAAACTTAATAGATGGGTATTTACAAGTCCATTTAAAAATAGCACTCGAAAACAATGTCCTGCATTTTGAAATAAAAAATACTGTCAAACAGGAAAATAAAGCCAATGAAAAAACCGGTATCGGTCTTCAAAACATTAAAAAAAGATTAGATCTAATTTATCCCGACAGCTATAGCCTTAAAGTAAAAACTAATGAAGATTGGTTTTTGGTAGATCTATTAATTGAAAATATAAATAACATCTGAGATGAATAACCGTATAAACTGTATCATCGTTGATGACGAACCTATAGCTCGTGAAATTTTAGAAAATCATCTGACAAGAATCGATACAATAGACGTTGTGGGTTCTTGCAAAAATGCCATAGAAGCCTTTAATATACTCGATTTACATGCTGTTGATCTGATTTTTCTTGACATCAATATGCCCGAAATATCGGGCTTGTCTTTTGCTAAATCTATTAATAAAAAGATCAAAATAATCTTTACAACCGCATACCGTGATTATGCTGTGGATGGATTTGATCTTAAAGCCGTCGATTATTTGCTCAAGCCCATTTCATTCGAAAGGCTGATTCAGTCCATCAACAAATACAAAAATGAAAATCATCTTGATCATCAGGAAGATGACAGGGATATTTTATATGAAAAATCAGATTTCTTTTTTGTAAGATCCGAAAGAAAAATGATCAAAATTAATTATAATGACCTTGACTATATTGAAAGCTTATCTGATTACATCAAAATTCATTCAAAAAACAAAGTGATCATCACCCGTGAAACCATTTCCAGTATTGAGGCGAAACTGCCTAAACATGATTTTATGAGGGTTCATAGATCCTATATAGTTTCTATTAAAAAGATTGAATCATTTACTCCTGAATTTATTGAAATTGAAAATAAGGCCATCCCAATAAGTCGCAGCTATAAGAATGATGTCAAACTAAGATTAGATACTATTTAGTTAAAAAAATTATCTTTGCTGAAACATCCCGAATTTTGATAGAAACAAACTTTATTTTTAACAATAGTGATACGCCATACACACAGAATGGAAGCGTGTCTTGGAGGAGCCCAAGCAATATTGCATTGGTAAAATACTGGGGCAAAACTGAGCCTCAGATCCCTAAAAACCCCTCTATCAGCTTTACCTTATCAAATTGCCACACATCCACAACCATCAACTATTCACCAAAATTAACACCATCCGAATCATTCGATTTTAAGGTGTTTTTTGAAGGAGAAGAAAAATCAGACTTTAGGCCCAAAATCGAAGATTTTTTTGCTAGAATTGCTTCCTATGTTCCTTTTATCTACGATTTTAGTTTCGAAATTCATACGCAAAACTCTTTCCCACATAGCAGCGGTATTGCCTCAAGTGCAAGTGGATTGAGTGCGCTTGCTCTGTGTTTGATGAGTCTTCAGAAAATTATCGATCCGCAAATCACGGAAGATACGTTCAAACAAAAAGCTTCGTTTCTGGCAAGATTAGGCTCCGGTAGTGCTGCAAGAAGTATAGAAGGCCCTTTGGTTGTTTGGGGGAAACATCCTCAAATACACGGAAGCAGTGACAAATTTGGGATAAAATATCCCGGTGACATCCATAAAGTCTTTACAACTTTTCACGATACCATACTCCTTGTTGATAAGGGAGTAAAACAGGTATCCTCTACTATTGGACATAATCTTATGCTTATACATCCATTTGCTGAGGCTAGATTTACACAGGCCCAAGACAATATGAGCAGGATGATCCCAATTCTTAAAAATGGTGATCTTAATGCCTTTATTGACATTGTTGAAAAAGAAGCCTTATCTCTTCACGCCATGATGATGACATCAAGTCCTTATTTCATATTGATGAAGCCAAATACTTTGGAAATCATTGAAAGGATCTGGGCTTTTAGAAAGTCTTCCGGCAGTCATATTTGCTTTACACTCGACGCAGGAGCCAACGTGCATGTCCTTTTTCCCGAAAAAGACAAAGAGATTGTTAACACCTTTATTTCTAATGAATTGATTGGGTTTTGTGAAAATAATCAGTACATTTATGACAAGGCAGGAATGGGTGCCAGAGTCATGTAAACTGAATACTAGGCCTTCTCTTTGGTTAAGACTAGAGTTTTAGGTCGAGTAAGCAAAATAATCATATTTCATGCAGCTTTAGGCTTGCGATGGAATAATTTGTGTTCAACTAAAACAATATGCATCATGAGAACCCAAATTCTTTTAAGTATTTCCTTTATTTTCATTTGTACAGCAAGCTCCTTTTCGCAAAAAGATACTATATGGTACGATCAATATTGGAAGGAAACCAGTAAAAAAAACGCATCTTTTTACAGATCTGAGACGAAAAAGCAAGATGATGGTTATTGGGTTGTAGACAATTATATGAATGGAGCCAAACAAATGGAAGGTGTTTCTTTGGATCCTGTAAAAGAGATATATCAGGGCGAAGTAACCTGGTATTTTCAAAATGGCACAAAATTTCAGATCGTTCATTATAAAGATGGTATTTTAAATGGCCATCGTAAGGTGTATTTCGAAAACGGAAAAGTCAATTCAGAAGGCGAATACAAGGAAGGAAAGAAACACGGAAAATGGAAGGAATTCTACGAAAATGGTACCCTAAAAGAAAGCGGATTTTTTGATAATCGACAAAAGGATGCTAAGTGGAAAACGTATTATTCGAATGGTAAAATTCACCAGGAAGGAAAATATGAATTGGGAAAAAAAGTGGGTGTCTGGAAAACGCATTATTATGATGGCACATAATAAAACAACTAATTATTATCATTAGATTCATAAGTTTTCTCGAATTTATTCGTTTATATGACTGACATATAGGTCTGAAAACCAATTTTCTATTATATTTGTAACGAATTTATTAAATGGACTCAATGAACGGCCCACTTTTTTACGCTAAAATCCTGTTATTTGGAGAATACGGCATTATAGAAGATTCCAAGGGTTTGGCGATCCCATATAATTCTTATCAGGGTGCCTTGATTATATCAGATGACACCTCTGAAAAGGCAAAAGATTCAAACCGGAAATTAAAAGCATTCTATCAGTATCTCAACACTTTGAACGACCCTGACATCCAGTTAAGATTAGATGATCTTAAGGTTGATATTGAGAATAATATACATTTTGATTCCACTATCCCTCAAGGCTATGGGGTTGGAAGCTCAGGAGCATTGGTTGCAGCGATCTACGATAAATATGCTGATAACAAAATCACTGTTCTTGAAAACCTAACAAGAGATAAATTGCTAAAACTTAAAGTTACCTTTTCAAAAATGGAATCGTTTTTCCATGGAAAGAGCTCAGGTTTAGATCCTTTAAATTCCTATTTAAGTCTGCCAATTCTCATCAATTCTAAAGAGAATCTTGAAGCGACTGGTATCCCATCTCAAAAGGAAGGGAAAGGTGCGGTATTTCTTCTGGATTCTGAAATGATCGGTGAAACCCAGCCTATGGTTAACATTTTTATGAACAAGATGAAAAATGAAGGATTTAGGAAAATGATTGATCGTGATTTTGCCAGATATACAGATAATTGTATTGATGACTTTTTACATGGTAACGTAAAATCTTTATTTGGGAACGTAAAAAAGTTATCCAAAGTAGTGTTGAAACATTTCAAGCCCATGATCCCGGATTCGTTTCACCAATTATGGCAAAATGGAATTGAAAGCAATGACTACTATTTAAAACTTTGTGGCTCAGGAGGTGGGGGTTATATTTTAGGTTTCACAAAAGATTATGAGAAAACCAAAAAATTGTTACAAGACTATAAATTAGAACTAGTATATAGGTTTTAATCATCCTTACCTTATGGATGCTACTAAAAAAGGGCTTAAAAAAAAGCCTAAGACTCGAAAAAAATATTCACTGTTCTTCAAGTTCCTAAGCTTACTTTCTGTTGTAAGAGGATACAATATTGCCATCATCGTTTTGGCACAGTATTTAGCGGCTATTTTTATTTTTTCTCCAGATCTTCCTTTACGCGATATCATCTTTAACCTTGATCTTTACTTTTTAGTACTGGCAACGATTTGTGTTATTGCTGCAGGATATATTATCAATAATTTTTATGACAGTAGAAAAGATAAGATCAATAAACCAATAAAATCCAAGATCGATAGTATTGTTAGTCAGAAAATCAAATTGAAGATCTATTTCTTTCTCAATTTTATAGGGGTGGTATTTGGCTTTTTAGTATCATGGCGTGCTGCTCTGTTTTTTGCGACATATGTGTTTCTGATTTGGCTCTATTCTCACAAACTTAAAAAATATCCGCTTACCGGATTGTTTTCAGCCTCCATCTTATCGATTCTTCCTTTTTTCGCAATTTTTATTTATTACAAAAATTTCTCAAATATCATCTTTACGCATGCCGCTTTTCTCTTTTTTGTCTTAATGATCAGAGAATTATTAAAAGATTTGGAGAATATCAAAGGAGACATCGTTCAGGATTATAAAACAATTCCGGTAACCTACGGAGATCATTTTACCAAAATTCTCGTCACGCTACTGATATTATTGACTATGAATCCAGTCTATTTTTTATGGGAATATCCCGAAATTGGGATGATGAAATATTATTTCTATTTTGTAGGAATTGTATTTTTGTTCGTCCTTGTTTATTTGTGGAAAGCGAAAACGAAAAGAGACTATCTCATTCTTCACAACACCATTAAACTGATCATATTTATCGGGGTCCTGAGCTTAATGCTTATTGATACTTCTGTGATTATTCAAAGAATCATTAAAGTATAAATTTTAGTTTTTTGATTTGAGCAATACTTCTTTAAATTCAATGCTTTTGGCCAGAAAGTTCTTGTAAGCAAAATTGCGTTGCTGTACCATTGAATAATACCCCACAAAAGAATTTGAAAATTCAATGGTTGTAAATGAATTATCATCGACAAAATGGCCTGATAAAACGTCGAATTTCATGAAGACAAAAGGCATCACAAAACTATTGAAATACCGGTAAAAATAATCGTCCACAAAGCGAACGCCTTTTAATGCAATTTGATAATCTACGATCTGCCCTTTCAATTCGAAATCCTGAATGATATTCAGGTTTCCGCTGTTGGTAATATCTTCATAGGTCCCTTCATACGGTTCCATCTTATTTATGCTAACAATCTTTTTTACCATGGCCTCTGCTGAATCAAGTAAGGGTCTTGTTTTGAATCGCCATTACATTTTGCCTGGCCTGCTTTAACCATATGCTATCCAAAGCGCACAATTCTTCCAATTGATCAATATTGTCATTGACATCCTTTATAAAACTTGATATATATTTCTGCTCCATTTTCATTTCCTGTTGTCGCTCTCTCCAGCTATTTAGTAAAAACCCGGAGGTAACCCCCAAAAACACAACCAGCAATTCAAGTCCTAGTTTGCCCCAGTTATATTTTTTCAAATCCCATTTAGCAATGTTTAAATTCTTCATAGTGAGCGTTTCCTGAAATATTTTCTAAAAATAGTACTTTTACTATAATACAGCTAATCTCAGATTATCAACTACTTATTGAAATGATTTCGTACTTTTGCAAAAATTTTATAAATGACCGCAAAAAACAACTCGTCGAGAGGACGACAGGAGCGAGGCGCCACTAGCAATGCTAAAGGCAAGGAATCAAATTCATCATCTTCAGGATCTTCAGGATCTTCAGGATCTTTTAAGGGAAAATCAACAGGCAAGAACTTCAGACCCCATCCGGAAAAAGTCAAATCTTTCAAAAAAGGGCCAACCAAACTAAAAAAAACCGCTGAATCGGATGAAATCAGGCTGAATAAATATATAGCCAATTCAGGGATTTGTTCGCGAAGAGAGGCAGACACTTATATAAGTGCAGGAAGTGCCACCGTTAATGGAAAGATCATTACCGAAATGGGCTATAAAGTGAAACCTGCCGATGAGGTTCGGTTTGATGATGTCTTGATCTCTCCTGAGGCCAAACGATATGTTTTACTCAACAAGCCCAAGAATTATATCACTACCATGGATGATGAAAAAAGCAGGAAAACTGTAATGGAATTGATCCATAGGTCTACCAAGGAAAGAATTTATCCCGTTGGAAGGCTCGACAGACAAACCACAGGGCTCTTACTCTTTACCAACGATGGTGAAATGGCCAAGAAGCTGACACATCCAAAGCATCAGGTAAAAAAACTATATCATGTTACGCTTGACAAGAAATTGTCAATGGACGATCTAAAAAAGATCTCTGAAAACTTCGTCCTTGAAGGTAAAATGGTGTTTGTTGACAAAGTCTCTTATATAGAAAATAAACCCAAATTCGAGGTGGGTATTGAGATACATTCAGGTCGAAATAGAATTGTAAGGAGAATATTCGAACATTTTGGTTACAACGTGATAAAACTTGACCGTGTTATTTTTGCCGGACTTACCAAAAGAAATCTTGGCAGAGGAGTATGGCGTCACCTAACCGAACAGGAAGTCAATAATTTAAAAATGATTTGATCAAAAATCTATGGATTTTGAAACCATTTGTTTTAGGATCATCTAATACAAATAAAAAAGACTGCTATACTAGCAGTCTTTTTTTTATCAAAATACAATCGAAATTACTCAACAATTAATCTTTTAGAACTAGTACCCACTTCCGAACTAATTCGTAAGAAATAGATCGAAGGTTTTAAAAATGAGGTGTCATATTCCTTATCAGGATAGAAATCTCCTGAAAAGCTTGTGATCATTCGACCAGTATGGTCATAGATTTCAACCTTTTGTACATTTTTATTGATCCTGAAGGTATTTTTCGTCGGATTTGGATAAATATTGAGTCCACTCAACGCATCATATTCCTGAACAGGTAATACCACCTGTGAACTACCATACAATCTGTATTCACCCGGTTGAAGTGATATTGGCTGATTCACATTAGAAACGGTAATTTCGTTGTTATTCTCCAACAAATCATACCAGGTTCCAGTCTCCTGAAACTCGGGATTGATACTTTGCGTAGTAACACCGAAATTCCCAATTATATTCACATATTTCAAAACAGCATTGCCATCATCATCTGTAAGTTGAATTTTTTTCAACCCTGTGCTAGCACTGGCATCAACCTCAAAATTTTCTGTTTGGAAGATCTGTTCCTGTGACCTTAACTTGATGAGTTTGGCCCAAACATCATAAATCGCCTTTCTCTCAGGGTCATCTGCATAATCCCAACGTATCGGTTTATTACTCACACGGCAATCATTGTTGATCGATCCATTTGGGCAATAATTGATGCTATAATCATATCCAAGTTCTCCAAATTGCCAGATCATTCTTGGTCCG
>CAZQRD010000091.1:0-8836 GCA_964595535.1 uncultured Flavobacteriaceae bacterium
AAGGCAGACAGCGCCTTGATCAGGAGGAAGAACACAATCATGCAGAGTCTCCCATTTTGATAAGACCTAAAAGGTTAATTCAATGATTATTCAGGCACTTTGAAATATTCTAATTCAAATCGTACACATTATCAGAAATCCATTTCCAAAATAAAATTGAATAAATAAGTCGGTTTGTTCAATATATACACCTCGTTTTCGTTATCTACGAAGTTGACATTAATTAATGAACCTACTTTAAAATACAGAAAGGATGAAGTCTTTAAAAAATATATTGGGAACTCTGATCATTTTGATCACGGTTACAGTTGCTTGTACCACGGCAAAAAGTCAATATGAAAAAGGAAATTATTATGATTCGGTAATGCGTTCAGTTGAAAAACTGCGTAAAAGCCCAAACAATAAGACGGCTCGTGAAACACTTGCCAATGCCTATCCTCAAGCGATCAACACCTTTATGGACAAGCTTGAAAATGAAGATCAGGCGAATGTTGATTTTAAATATACTAAAGCAGTTTACACCTATGAGAGACTGAATAAAATGTACGAAAGTATCCTGCGTTCACCGGGAGCAAAGGAGGTGATCAGCAACCCGAAAAAATATTATAAAACTCTGGATAAGATCAAACCCGACGCAGCGGAAGAACAATATGCTGCCGGAATGTATCAATTATCAATGAGTAACAGACAAAATGCAAAACAGGCATATTATTATTTTCTTGAGGCTGATAAATTCATACCGGGCTATAAAAACCTTGACGAAAAGATCAATGAAGCCTATCAAAGGTCCATTTTACATGTGGTTGCTAATTTAAAACCAGTACAGTCAAGAACTTACGAACTTAGCGCAGATATTTTCTATAGACAAGTGGAAAATACGCTTAAACAGATCGAAAATAATGAGTTCATCAAATTCTATACGCCTGAACAGGCTGCAAAAAATAATCTTCAACATCCTGATCAAATACTTGAATTAAATTTTGAGGATTTTATTGTTGGCGAGACCCACACTAAAGAGATCATAGAAAAAATGGAACGTGACAGTGTGGTCGTAGGTGAAATTACCCTTGACAGCGGTAGAAAAAAAGAAGTGATCGGCAGTGTCAACGCTGAGGTAGCGCTTTTTAGAATGGAGGTCATCTCCAGAGGACTTGTAAATCTGTCTATCACAAAAAATGGAATGGATGACAAGGATCTCATTTACCAGGATTTCCCGGGTGAGTTTGTATGGTTCCATGAATGGGGACAATATAACGGGGACGAACGTGCCCTTACCAATGAGCAAGTTGCCATCTGCAACAACAAAATGATCAGCCCAGCACCACCTCAACAATTATTTGTTGAATTTACAAAACCTATACATCAACAACTGCATAGCAGATTGCTGGCCTTTTATAAGAACTATTAATTTACTATTATGGCAATGGATGTCATTGGGAGAGACATTCATTGTTATACTTTGATTTTGTGAGGGTTAAGTGGTGATGAATTTTGAAGGTGAGGGGCTCACTTAAGTGAGCCCCTGACTTAAATGACACCTTGAATTCTCACCCCCTCAGGTTTGATACCGTGAGCGAAATGAAATAGGATTCGTACCTGTAATCTTTTTAAAAGTTCGGTTGAAGTAGGACAAGCTCTCAAATCCACTTGAAAAACAAGTTTCAGTAACATTCTTACCAGCTAGTAAAAGTTTCTTAGCCTTATCTATACGATAATGATTCACAAACTGAGTAAAAGTAAGCCGGGTCATTTTCTTAAAATAGCGGCAAAACGCCGGCTTTGATAAATGACTTAAGCTCGCAACTTCATCAATATCAATCTTTCTTTGATAGTGTTCATCTATAAAAGCATGAATCATACCTAATCGATCTTTGTCTTTGGTATTATATTGATTCTTGACCGGCTCAGGATGTAATAAAACTTTATCATCTGCCTTCGCCAAGATATTAAGTATGTCTAGCAAGTCTAGAAACTGTTCAAATCTGTTGAGTACAGCCAGATTTTTTAGTCTGTCACCAATCAGCGCTTTGGTCTGCTTTCCAAATGCAACCCCCTGTCTGGATAAAATCATTAGCTCGTGAATTGCAATGAGTTCAGGCGTAGTGGCAAAAGCAGTTTTTAAGAAATCAGGTTGCAAATGAACCACGATCTTTTCATAGGATGTTTTTATGCCATAGTCAAAATTCAAATGCGGAATATAAGATCCTATCAATACAAGATCGCTACCCTTGAATTGAGAGATATGAGTTCCAACATGTCGGTTACCGTCTGCACCTTCTATAAAAACCAATTCAAATTCAGGATGAAAATGCCAAAAGAAAAAGTCACTTAAATCCGGGTTCACCATAAGGCTTATCGAACTTCCCATCTCAGGATTAATATGTTCCAATTCCGTTTTCATAGCTGTAATTTATACATTATTCACCAATATCAACATTGATTATCCTAAATATATCAATATAGTTCAAATTAGTATCATTATAGGCGTAGCAATACAGATTATCTGAACCTATCTTTGACTTCAATAAGGATGATGTGAAACTTAAAATAGATGACCTATGAACTATCAACATGAAAAAACCAATGAAAGAGAGAGCCCTAATCAAAATCACAAAGAGATTCCTGGCAATCCATCTACCGCCACCAGCAGCGTACAAAAATTAAATGATCGCTCAAATGGCAAGCCGCTTAAGATCCTTTCGGAAGACGATTGGAAATTCTGGATTGAAAATGGTTATGTAGTGATCAAAAATGCTGTATCAAGAGAACAAGCGGGTCAAACCGCCGATTTCCTATGGGAATTTGAGGAAAAAGATAAAAATGATTCTGACACTTGGTATGAGGCTCCTCGTGCCGAGATAGAAATGAAAGAACTCGCTGGAACAGGAATGGTAGAAGTATATAACAATCAGGCGCTTTGGAACAACAGACAAAATCAAAAAGTGTATGAAGCCTTTACGGATATTTGGGGTACTGAAAAGCTTTGGGTAACGATTGATCGGGCAAATTTGAACTTTCCTATCAGGCCCGGGTTTGAATACAAAGGTTTTATTCATTGGGATTATGACCCGGAAACAAAGCCGCAAAACGTTCAGGGAGTTTTAGCCCTCGCTGATCAGAATGACAAAGAAATGGGTGGTTTTCAATGTATTCCATGGTTGTACAGAAATTATGACAGCTGGAAACTCAGCCAGCCCGAAGACAGGGATCATTTCAAACCCGACGTAAGCGCTGTGGAAAATCATATCGTTAAAGTAAAACTCAACGCCGGTGATCTTTTGATTTTTAACAGCACCGAACCTCATGGAATCAGGCCAAATCATTCAAAAGACAAGGTGAGAATCGCTCAATATATTTCTATGATGCCAGCGGAAGAAGAAAATGATGAATTGAGACAATGGCGCGTCAATTCGTGGAAAAACAGAATTGCACCCAGTGGTTATGCTTTTCCCGGTGATCCAAGAAATTTTGAACAGCTAAAATACGATCGGGCCGAATTAAATGAATTAGGTGAAAAGTTATTGGGTCTAAAAAAGTGGTAAAAAGATGAATTCATAAATAATTCCTACATTTACTTTAACATACACTGAACCAAACTTTTAATATCCTCTCCATGCTGGGAAACCTTCATTTTATTGATCTGGGCATCATTCTGATCTATTTTGCTCTTATATTATGGATCGCGTGGTGGGTATCAAGAGGAAGCGGTAAAAATAAAGGAGACAGAGATTCCAAGGATTATTTTTTGGCAGGTAAAACTGCAGGCTGGTTTGTTATTGGAGCCTCCTTATTCGCCTCCAATATAGGTTCTGAGATCATCATAGGTGTCTCGGGAGCCGGGGCCAGGGCCGAAATGCCACAAGCCAACTTTGAGATCATTGCTGCTCTTATGTTGATTCTATTGGGATGGGTTTTTGTTCCCTTCTACCTCAGATCAGGAGTATATACCATGCCCGAATTTCTGGAAATCAGATATTCCAAGGCTTGCCGAAATTATCTCTCCGTAGTGTCAATTCTTGCCTATGTGATTACCAAGATTTCCCTTATCATCTTTGCCGGAGCCCTCGTTTTTGAGACCATGGGTATTTCCTTTTGGACCGGAGCCATCATTACCATCGTTGCAACAGGATTTTACACGATACTTGGGGGCTTAAAGGCCGTTATTTATACTGATATGATCCAAACCTTCATCCTGTTGGCAGGAACGGGTGCAGTGACCTATTTCGGGCTTATGCAGATCGGAGGCTGGGACGGAATGATCGACACCCTTGCTCAGGCTTCCAATGAACCTGGTAACCCACCCGTAGAAAGGTTCTTCAATTTATGGAGGCCTTCAAGCGACAGTTCCTACCCCTGGACAGGAATGCTTTTCGGCGCCCCTATTTTAGGAGTTTGGTACTGGTGTACAGATCAGTTTATCGTTCAAAGGACCTTGTCTGCTAAAGACATCAGCAACGCAAGAAAAGGAGCTCTGTTTGCAGGTTTTTTAAAACTACTTCCAGTATTTATATTCTTTATCCCTGGGGTTATTGCCTATGCACTTTCTCAGAAAGGGATGCTTACTTTTCCGCTCGACAATCCTGATCATGCCTTACCGGCTATGATCAATAACTTTTTACCTATTGGATTAAAAGGTCTTGCTATCTCCGGATTACTTGCCGCTCTGATGAGTTCTTTGTCTTCGGCCTTTAATTCATCTTCCACCTTAATCACTTTTGATTTTTACAAACAATGGAAACCTGAGGCAAGTGAAAAAGAACTTGTTTGGGTAGGGCAACTTGCAACACTTGTATTGGTCATCGCCAGTTTTTTATGGATCCCCTTTATGAAAACCCTCATGGGTGGTGGTCTTTTTCATTATTTACAGAGTGTACAAGCTTATATTTCTCCTCCGATAGCTGCTGTTTTTCTCTTTGGACTTTTCTTTAAATGGATCAATGCCAAAGGTGCCATCATTGCTTTGTGGTCAGGTTTCGCTTTGGGGATGTTTCGATTGTTCACTGAATATATGAGCAAGGAAGGTATTATAGAAATTGAACCAGGCAGTTTATTGTACATCATGCTTGATATTAACTTTTTGCACTATGCCATTTTCTTATTTATTTTTAGCGTTTTGGTGCTTATGCTTTTTAGCAAATTGGGTGTTTCCAAAACATATGAACAGCTCAAATTGGTCACTTTTAATGATAAAGAACTTAATTCTAAATTTAAATGGTCAAATGATGCTATACTAACCAGTGTACTTATACTTTGTGTTCTAAGCCTGTGGATTATTTTTAGCCCTTGGGGAATTGCCAATTAATCATGGATTTACAATTATCAAATAAAAGCGTTTTTATATCCGGTTCAACCTCAGGAATTGGCTTTGCCATGGCGCAAGGATTTTTACAAGAGGGTGCCAAAGTGATCATTAACGGAAGGTCTGAACATAAGCTTCAAGAAGCTATTGACAGGTTAAAAGATTTTACTCCAAAAGCTTCGGTTTCTGGAGTTGTAGCTGATTTTAGAGATTCTAAAGCGATCCGGCATGTTAAAAAACAGGTTAATCATGTTGATATTCTTGTCAATAATGTAGGTATTTTTGCCTCCAAAAGCTTTGAAGATACAAGTGAACAGGAATGGTTGGAAATGTTTCAGGTCAATGTGATGAGTGCTGTGCATCTATCTAAGTATTTTTTACCCAAAATGATTAACAAAAATTGGGGAAGAATTCTTTTTGTTTCCAGCGAATGTGCCCAACTTGTTCCTGAAGACCTCATTGCATACAGCACTACCAAAGCGGCCTTATTAACTGTGTCGCGGGGCCTGGCACAAACCACTAAAGGAACTCAGGTAACGGTAAATTCCCTTATTCCCGGATCTACCTTAACCGAAGGGGCTCTTGCCTTTTTAAAAGATCAGGCAATTAAAGAAAGAAAAACAGAGGAGGAAGTCGCTAATGAATTTTTCAAACAAACCAGAACCACTTCGCTTATCCAGCGCTTCGCTCAGCCAAAGGAAATAGCAGACATGGCACTATTTTTGGCCAGTCCTTTAAGCGCTGCAACAAATGGTGCAGCCATTAAGGTTGACGGGGGTTCAGTTCCTGGTATTCTTTAATTTAAAAACTTAACTTTTTTTCATGTGAAGGTCCCTTTGCGGGAATGGAATCACAATGTCATTTTCCTTAAATTTTCTTGTAATGACCTTTCTAATGTCACTTTTGATTCTTTCAATCCTGAAAATTTCGTCACTATAAAACAACAGCTGAAAATTAAGAGAGGAATCGGCAAAGTCCAAGAGTTGCACCTCAACCCCGTCTTTCTTGTCTACATTTATATTTTCCATGGCAGATTCCTTAAGTACTTCTGACACCAGATCAACATCAGATCCGTAGGCAACGCCTACATTGATCCTAAAGCGATTATGTATGGTCTGGTGACTCCAATTGATCACTTTATTTGTAGTGATAAGCGAATTAGGAATAATAATAGAAATCTGATCTCGATTCAATCCTTTTGAAGTTCTAAGGCCAATATCCTGTATCTTCACAATATCCCCGTCAATCTCAAGTATATCATCAATTTTGATGGACCGTTCAGACAGTAGGATTATTCCTGAGACAACGTCGTTAAAGGTTTGTTGTAATCCCAAACCAACACCCACTAATAGAGCAGCTGAACCTGCGACCAAAACTGTCACACGAATACCAATGGACTCAAGAATTAATCCAAATGCGATCACCCAAACGAAATACTTGACGATTTGATAAATGGCATAAGCAGTACCCGTATCAAAATTTTTAACGACTTTCTTTCTCATCAGGGTCTTTTTGATGAGCCATAACAAAATGGCAGCAATGACTATGATCATTACTATTCTGAAAATGGTAAACACTGAGATCACATAGGTACCTATATGAAGTATTTCAAATTCTAAAAAATTCTGGATGTTCTCCATAAAACTCATATTTATTTATTGTGACCCCTTCACTTAAGTCACCCCTTCACTTAAGCGAAGGCCTCACTTAAGTGAAGGGGTCAATTCTAAAACCCTCACTCCACCAATACCGCTTCAAAATCAGCCCAGAAGTCAGTATATGACTTGCTTACGACTTCAGCATCTTCGATCTGGATTGGGACCTTAAGTGCCAAAGGAGCAAAAGCCATCGCCATCCTATGGTCGTCATAGGTTTTGATTAGAACATTTTTATTTATCGCTGAACCAGCTTTAAGATGTAAGCTTTTATCAGTTACCCTAATATCAGCTCCTAATTTTTCCAATTCTTGTTGCAAGGCCACTAAACGATCTGTTTCCTTGATTTTTAAGGTATGTAAACCGCTTAGATCACATGATATTCCCAAGCCAAAACAAGTCACTGCAATGGTTTGAGCCAGGTCAGGAGAATCACTTAGATCCAATTTCAGCGGAACAAGTTCGATCTTTTCCTTTTCCAAGATAATTCTATCATCTTCAAAATACGTCTTTAGCCCGAAATGCTTGTAAATATCGGCCAAAGAACTGTCTCCTTGCAAGCTATTTTTTTTATAGGAACTAAGTGTCACTTTTCCCCTTTCACTTAAGGCCACAAGGCTATAAAAATAGGAGGCTGAACTCCAATCAGATTCTACTGTAATGACACTATCCTTAATTTGCTCCTTAGGTTCTATACAGATCAGATTATCTTCCCATGTATAGGCAACACCTAAATCGCTAAGCAAAGCCAGGGTCATTTTAATATAGGGAACCGAAGTTACCTTGCCCACTAATTCAACTTCCAATCCGTTTTTCAAGCCCGGTGCCATTAAAAGCAAGGCTGAAATATACTGACTGCTCACATTTCCCTGAATACAAACTCTTGTCTCCTCAATTTTCTTTCCGCTAATTCTGAGTGGTGGATAGCCTTCTTTTTTCTCATAACTGATATCAGCGCCCAACGACCGCAAGGCATCCACAAGTATACTGATCGGACGATTTTGCATTCTTTGAGAGCCCGTAAGAATCACTTCCCTTCCTTGTTGAGCCGCAAAATAGGCGGTCAAGAATCGCATAGCAGTACCTGCATGACTAATGTCAACATGCTTCTCATTTCCTTTTAAAGCTTTGCCCAAATATTTGGTGTCATCCGAATTTGATAAATTCTTCAAACTCAGGTTTGGAAATGCGCTCTGTAAAATAAGCAAGCGGTTGGATTCACTTTTTGAACCGGAAACATTAATCTGTCCTTCCAGATTTCCTGTATGATGTGCTAATTCTTTGATCAATTTAGGCTGTTTTTTGTCGCTTTCGCTTAAAATAAAAAGTCATGATTAAAGCATAGATCACCGATCCGGCTAATTTACGGATCAGGTATTTTGGATTGCTCAATCCGGCTAATGCTTCCTCAAATGAAACCTGCGTCAGGCCATATAAGAATTCAATAAGAACCACAACCACAAGAAATATACTCGCAATAGCTAAAAAGGTTTGTACAAAAGACCAATCTCTAAAACTCTTTTTCATTCTATTTTAATTTTTTGTTATTATGATGCCTGTCGTGGTCTCTTTTCGCCTTAAGATCAAGCTTTTTGTCAAAAGATTCCTGTAGATCAATTCCGGTTTGATTCGCCAAACAAAGCACTACAAAAAGAACATCAGCCAACTCTTCACCCAGGTCTTTGTTTTTATCGCTTTCCTTCTCGCTTTGTTCCCCATAGCGTCTGGCAATGATACGCGCCACTTCACCTACTTCTTCAGTAAGTTGAGCCATATTGGTCAATTCGTTAAAATACCTTACACCGTGCTGTTTGATCCACTGATCAACCGTTAATTGAGCATTCTTTATGTCCATAAGTTGTGTTTACGGAACAAATATAGA
>CAZQRD010000092.1:0-8609 GCA_964595535.1 uncultured Flavobacteriaceae bacterium
CTTTGAATTTCGAATATCGAACAAGGAATTTTGAATTTTGAAGTTTTCTACCTATTAGAATTATCGATTAAATCGTGGCGCTGCACGAAGCAATAATGAGCTAAACTTTTGATTGGAGATTGTGGGTCTTTGAATTTCGAATATCGAACAAGGAATTTTGAATTTTGAAGTTTTCTACCTATCAGAATTATTGATTAAATCGAATCTTTTACGTCAGTGTAGTTTGAAAAGCGGGTTAAGAATTTTTGAAGCCTTGGAAAGAATTTAGCGCTTTTTAAACGGTTTTTATGCGTTCGATAGAAAAGCATAAAAAACACCTTCGTAAAAGGCTCCTTTTTTTGGTTCTTTTTTTTGGAGAAGCAAAAAAATGAACAAAAGAAAATATCTTACACCCTTTGATTTAAAACATAAAAAATCATTTAAAAAAATATTAAACTCTGACAAAACTCAAAAAAACCTTTTTTAAAGAACGAACCTCTTCATGATGAATCAAAAACACAAGCTGATCATTAAAATTCACCTCAATAACCCAATAAAAACCTTTAAAATAAGAATTCAAAACCGTTGCTTGTAAGTCAGATTTTTTGACAATTTTAAGCTGATGTGGATACAATAACTCTTTTTTACCATGAATAATGACCTCATTAACATCATCAAACAAAGAGGCTACATACTTAGTTTTTGGGTTGTTGTACAAATCTTGGGGAGCGCCATTGGCAATGATTTTATTGTTTTGAATGACGAGCATTTGATCGGCAAAGGAAAGGGCATCCTCTGCATCATGCGTGGCTACAATACAGGCAATGTTTTTTTCTTTTAAATAGGAAAATAACATTCTTCTCAAAGAGCGTTTTTTAAAATTGTCTATTTGGCCAAAAGGCTCGTCCAAGAGCAAGAGTTCGGGTTCTTTCGCCAAGGCCCTGGCAATGGCTACCCGTTGTTTTTGTCCGCCACTTAGGGTTTTTACCATTTCGTCGGCAAAGGCAGTCATTTCAATAACCTCAAGCAATTCTTGTGTTCTTTTTTCAGATTCTTCAGGATAAAATCTGGATAAAAATTTAGAAATATTATCTGAAACGGAAGTAAAAGGCATCAAATCGAAATCCTGTGCCACATATTTAAAATGATCCATTCCGGGTATCAAATGAAAGGCCGGCCCGAGAATCTGTTTATCATTCCAATGCAAAGAGCCTTTGGGCACATCCAACAAACCATAGATGATTTTTAACAAGGTCGACTTTCCACACCCACTTTCACCCATTACAGATAAATGCTCTCCTTTTTGCAAGCTAAGACTCATGTCTTGCAATAAGGGTTTGTCAGGGCTATATGAAAATGAAATATTTTTTACGCTTAACATGCTGCAAAAATATATTTTATCTCATACAAAAATGATATTTATTTTAGACGGCTTATCAATATGTCTTTTAACTCAATTGACTTTTGCCCGGGAATATCAGTCGAACTCACCTTTATCCTCGTGAGGCCCTTCTCTAATTGCACAATTCCGGCTTTCGCGGTGGTCCAATCCGTTTCAGGAGCCTCCTGCTCCCTGGGGATACGGTCATGACTTTTCTTCTCAGTATGTTCAAAACCGGCAAGATTTTCCACATAAAGGTGCTTGTCTCCTACTTCGATATCAATTTTAACACCCAGATCTGCTGCTGCCAGGGCATATCTTAGGTCGATTCGATAGCTGCCGGATGCCACTACCTCAACATCCCAATAGGCATATGCCGTAGTTTTTGTCCAGTAATCGATCCAGTCATGGGCCCAGCCGTGCAAACTGTGATAAGCAATTCCGGTATGGCGCCGGTCCTTTCTAAATTCAAAAGAAGGATATAAATAGGCTTCATGCGCCGGTAAAACCGTTACAGGATAATCCAAATAGCCAACAGGTATTTCTTTGGTCCCTTTTGCCTCTGGCAAAGTACCTAACCAGGTTGTGTATTTTACCTGAAGGGAATCGTAAACTTTTGGAAATTCGCCGCGAACATCAACTTTTTGCCCCGGATCATTCTGTACATTGTACAATTGATCATTGATCATTAAATGATCCTTTGAAAGCACCCGTTGATTTCCTCCCCATTCCATAAACAGATCACGGGCAGGCAAGGCCTCGGCGTTAGTAAGTAAGGGTTTAAAATTGATACCATCCAGCTCCTTATCTGCTACGTGATCAATGTCCAATAGGGCCAAAAGTGTAGGCAATACATCTATATGAGCCAATGGATAAGGAATTACATCTCCTGGTTTTACATGGTTTTTCCAGTTCACAATAAACGGAACCTTCATTCCACCTTCATCAATTTGTCCTTTTCGGCCTTTCAACCCTTTGTTATATCGCAAATTTAAAGGGCCATTATCAGAAAGGTAAATAACAATAGTATTCTCTCTAATATTTAATTTATCAAGTTCTTGTATAAGTGTACCTACATGATCATCAATATTTTCTCCCATGCCATACATCGTCGCATTAAAATCACCGGCACCCTTAGCTTTAAATTTATCGAAATATTTATCCGGAACCTGCAAGGGCGTATGTGGGGTTTGATAAGGAAGGTAACACAAAAAAGGTGTTTTAGACGCGGCGTTTCTTTGAATAAAACTCAGGGCTTCCTGAGTCAAAACATCAGGCAAATATCCTTCTGCATAAAAAGGTTCTCCGTTTTTTTCTATGGTAGTGTCAAAATAACTTGACCAATGCCCTGAGGTAAATCCAACAAATTCCTCAAAACCTTTGCCCAATGGATGGTAAGGATAATGAGCCCCATTGTGCCATTTACCAAAGATCCCGGTTGCATAGCCATGATCTTTTAAAATAGCCGCCAAAGTAACCTCGTCGAGATTCATATTTTCTCTCCCCCTGGTTACCCCCGAAACCCCGGTGCGTTGATGATACCTACCCGTTAATAAACTGGCTCTGGTGGGTGCACAAAGCGGGCTCACATAAAAATTCTCAAAAAACACCCCCTCTTTAGCCAAAAGATCAAGGTTAGGCGTTTCCGATAGCGGATTACCCAGAAATGATAAGTCTCCATAAGCCTGATCATCGGTTAATATCAATAGAATATTCGGTCTTATGATTTCCTCCGTCTTGGTTTGACATGCCTGAAGCAGGAGCAGGATCAGGATCAATGCAGAGAAACAAAGCTTGTGGCTTCTTATTTTTTGTGCTAGTATATTCATGAGAGCGATTGAATTGAGTTTTTTACATGTTTTTCTTTATTCCTTTCTTCTGGCTTCGAGTTCTGTAGTAATACCGTCCATAAATTCATCAGTAAGTTTATAAAGCCCCAAAATCACGACCGATAATAAAGCCCCTATGGCCGGATAAATACTGATCATCAGACGTATTCCTTTTAAGGATTCTACCGATTGCTCAGCATTGGCCTCAAAACCATAAGCGGCCAACAGCCAACCGGTTATCGCTCCACCAAGGGTCCATCCCATTTTTTGAGACATGGAAGAGGAAGAAAATACCAGCCCCGTTGCCCTTCTGCCTGTTTTCCATTCTGAAAAATCGGCAATATCGGCATACATCGACCAGATCAGAGGCAAAACGATTCCTGCCGACAAACCTATTAAAATGTTCAGACCAAAAATGACAGCTATAGAATTTGGGTCCACAAAATAGAAAACCGCACTAAACACACAAGCCACCAGCATGGCCCCCATAAAGGTCTTCTTTTTTCCAAATTTTGCCGACATGGGTTTGGCCAACAATACTCCCAATAAATTGGTCACCAGCCAAAGCGTCATATAAGCTCCGGCCAACTTATCCCATTGCACCTCTCCAAAGAAGGCCAGGGTCTGGTCTTTTACAAAATATTTAAAATAATACATGATGCTTCCATCCCGCAAGGAATTAAAGATCAATACAGCGATTCCGGCACCCAGCATAATGAACCACTGGTTATTTTTAGCCAGATCTTTCAGGTCTTTTTTAATGGATGATTTCTCTTCCAAAGGCTTCACTCTTTCCTTGGTCCATAAAAAAGTCATGATAAAAAAGAAGGCTGCCACCAGCGCGTAGATCGCAACGGTAAACTGGTAACTTTGTGCATCATCGGAGCCTGAATTTTTAAAAAAATCGAGCAGATAAGGCACCGTGGCAGTCATAAAAATACCACCCGAATAGGCTCCTATAAACCTGAAAGAAGCCAGAGAGGTTCGTTCTTTGGTATCAGAGGTCATCACCCCCATTAAAGAAGAATAAGGCACATTAATCGCCGTATAGACCATCATCATTAGCGTATAGGTAACATAAGCATAGATCAGCTTTCCGGAGGGTCCAAGGTCGGGAGTTGAAAACGTTAAAACACCTATGATTCCAAAAGGAATGGCTACCCATAAGAGGTAGGGCCTGAATTTTCCCATGCTCGTCCTGGTTCGGTCTGAAACAATTCCCATGATGGGGTCGTTTAAACCATCCCATAAACGCGTGAGTAAAAACATGGTTCCTACAGAGGCAGGCGACAATTCAACAACATCTGTATAGTAGATCATCAAGAACATGGAAAACAATTTCCAAAACATGGAGGAAGCAAAATCTCCAAATCCGTAACCAACTTTTTCTTTAAACTTTATTTGACCCTTCATCACACTTGCTTCGGTTTATCGATTCTTTCTATGAGTTCCATAAGCGCCCTGCTGTTGTGGTACGGGCATTTCCACATTCCTACTTTATCTTCTGAAGTGACGGGTTCGTTATTTTCATCAACGCTCCAAAACCATTCTCCATTTTTTTCATCTTTTATATGGGTCTTTATAAAGGTCCAAAGTTTTTCAACCTGCAGAAGGTGACTCTTGTTTCCATTCAGCTCATAGGCGTCCATAAAGCCTACCATGGCTTCAGCCTGCGGCCACCAGTGCTTGTCTTTGTCAAGTTCATAGCCTTGCTGATCGTAAAAAACAGAACCATCCTTGTCAAGACCTTCCTTTTTGGTGGCTTCCACAAGTGAGTTTGTAACCGAATAAACTTCCTCCTGTAAAACACCCTTATTGATGATCATGCTTGCTTCATTCATCAACCAGGCTCCTTCTATATCATGTCCAAAAGAGATTTCCTCAAACTGAGACTTCCAGTCTAGACTAAAAAAGAGATTAAGGTGCCTTGTTTTTGAATTGTAAATCTTTTGGCAAAAAATTCGTAGAAGGGAGCCCATGGCTGTTTTTAGTTGTTCATCGGGCCACACTCTGTAAAGATTCGTATACGGTTCAAGGATGTGCAAATGCGTATTCATTGTTTTGGGCGTATTCAGATCTTTCTGACTCAGTCTTACGTCATCCATCAGCTTCCAATCTTCGCTCAGGGCTTCTAAATAACCGCTAAATTTAGGCTCCCAAAATTTATCCTCAAGTATATAAAACAATTTCTTGGCATAGTTCAGGCTTTCCTCCTCACCGGTTGCCCTGTAATATTCTGAAAAGGCATAAAGGCCAAACCCCTGTACATATGCCTGTTTCTTTGTATTCTTTGGCGCCCCAACATAATCCAGTACCCAGTACAGCCCTCCATGCTCATGGTCCCAGAAATATTTCTTGATATAATCGTAGGCACGTGTTGCCATCAATTTATAAGACGCTATTCCCGTGGTTCTGTAGGCAGCCGAAAAGGTCCAAAGTATTCGCGCATTAAGTATGCTGCTTTTAGTTGCCTTTGGATCAATTTTCCCGAAATGATCCATGGTGCCAATGAAACCTCCATAGGTTTCATCAATACATTTGGTCGACCAAAATTCTAGTAAAAGAATTAATTCTTTCGAAAATTCACTTTTTAAACGTAAAAGAAGGCCGGAAGGGTTGCTGCTTGTTTCAAAGTGGCTCATGAGTCTATGCTTTATTTTAGTTTATTTTTTTTCAATAAATCTTCTATTTTTTTCAATAAGCTCATTGATCGTCTCCACTGATAAATGCGAATGCAATTTATCTTCGGGAGAATGTAGGCAGTAATCTACAAGTTGTTTAACCGTTGACGTAGCAACATGCATTCTCGTATCTGATGAGGCGTAGTAAATATACACTTTCCCATCCTCATCTTTGATCCAACCATTTGAAAATACCACATTCGAAACATCTCCTGATCTTTCTTCTTTCAAAGGCGCAATAAGATGGCCATGGGGCTTATGGATAAGCCTCCAGGGTTCTTTAAGATCTGTCATAAACATGTATAGCGTGTATCGCAAGCCTGCTGCCGTATTCCTTACCCCATGCGCCAAATGCAGCCAGCCTTTTTCGGTTTTGATCGGTGCCGGACCCAGTCCGTTTTTGACTTCATAGATCGTATGATAGGTTTTGGCATCAACGATAATTTCTTCCTTTACTTCAGGTTTATCCATTGTATCTGACAGGCCAAATCCTATTCCTCCACCTTTTCCCGTATCTATAAAACCATCCTGAGGGCGGGTAAAGAAGGCGTATTTATTGTCGATAAAATGCTTAAATAAAACGACGTTGCGTTGCTGCCCGGTAGTAGAGATCAAATCGGGTAATCGCTCCCAGTTCTTGAGGTTTTTGGTTCTTACAATTCCCGCTTCGGCCATGGCGGTTGACGTATCTCCTTCCGGGGCCGCAGGATCTTTTCTTTCGGTACAAAACACCCCGTAGATCCAGCCATCGTCATGTTGGGTCAAACGCATATCATAAACATTCGTATCGTATGTATCTGTTTGAGGGATCACAATGGGTTGCTCCCAAAACGTAAAATTATCGATGCCATTCTCGCTTTCAGCTATGGCAAAAAATGATTTCCTGTCATTGCCCTCTACCCTGCATACCAATAGATATTTGCCATTTAATTTAATGGCTCCGGCATTAAAAACGGCATTGAAGCCAATGCGTTCCATAAAAAACGGATTTGTTTCGGGGTTCATATCAAAGCGCCATGCCAGAGGAATATGATCTCTTGTCAAAATTGGATTCTCGTATCTTTTATAGATACCATTTGTACTAAAAATCGCATGATTCTCTTTTTCCAAAAGCGTCTTATGTTCTTTTGTAATGCGCGTATATCGTTGTTTAAAATCTGGTTGATCCATTGTGATGTTTGCTGTATTTAGGATTTATTGACCGAAGCCAGGTTAATTATTTTAAGGCATTATAGGCTTCTAATAACAATATATTTGGACTGGAAAGGAATTCCTTTGCATCCTGAGCCGCCTTATGATCAGGATACGGGAAAAAATAATGCACGTTTCCGTCGTTTCTCCACACCATAACATAAGAAATTTCCTTTGCGATCACCGGATCAGCCAATACCGTACCCAGTTTTTTGGTATACCAATCTTCCTTGGTCACGTTTTCAAGACCCGTTTCTGTAAAGGCCGATAACTTTCCTTTTTTGTTTGCTAATTCGATAACGAGCCTCAATTTATCTATGGCTGCCTGCGTACTTCCGCCCTTTTTCAAATCCGAATAGTTGTCAACTCCAAGAATGTCTATATACTGATCACCTGGATACCACTGCAAATACGTTTCAGCTGAGTCAAAATTTCTATCGGGAGAATACGCGATAAGCATCTGATCGAGACCCTTCTCATTTCTTAGATAATTAACAGTATAGGCAAACAATTGTTTAAATTCTTCGTGGGTACTTTGCTTAGATCCCCACCAGAACCAGGCCCCATCCATTTCGTGCCAGGGTCTGAAAATAAAGGGTATTTGTTTTCCGTTTTTATTTTTTAATCCTTGAAAAAAGACCGCTACCTTATCCAATTGACTCTTAAAAGCCTCATGGTACTTACCACCGGGTATAATATGTTTTACGATGATGGCCTTCTTATCCCAGGCGCTCTCATGGGTAACCGGGGCGTAAGGATGCCAGCTAAACGTGTTGATCCCACCCATTTCATCTGCCATGATGGCCAGACTTTGCATGGTGTTGAAGGGTACGCTGTCAAGGTTATGTGCATGATCAAGTTCGAGACCACCCAATTCCCATCCGAACAGGGCAGGGTAATCTCCGCTAACCCTCTTTACATCCGATTCTCCACGCACATACTCCCATCCTACCCCATAGGCCAGATCGTCCTGATGTCCGAATAGTATTCCTTTACCTTTTATCGACCTAAGCTCTTCTAAGATTGAATTCTTCTTTGATTCTGCCATGTTTTGTGCAAAAAGGCCCTGAACAGAAATCAATAGTAAACACAAAACAATTTTTAAACAAGTTTTTGAGGCCATGGCTTAGACTAAAAGAGGTTATACAGAAGTTTCCGGTTTGATTCAAGGAAACAGTATTAAATTTGAGTCAAAACTAGTCGTTTAGCTGTATCAAAACAAGTAGTTTTACAACACAATTCAATACTTTTACAACAAAGGTTTTTAAGAGGACCGTATATCGTTATCAAACTCCTCTTGATAAATTGATTTGTTTAGTAATTATTCAGCTGTCTATTTATGAGTGAATGTGCTCAGCCACAAGGCAAATATTGAAAGTAAGCAGAGTATTACAGAGATCTGCTTTGATTGTGGCTTTAACAATATTTCTAAATCAACCGGATCTTTAAAAAATATCAGAATTGTACTCCCTCAGAATTTCGAAGCAGTTTTAGCGGGATCAAAAGTGTTTATTGATTACGATTATTGACTTAATCATTGAATCATTA
>CAZQRD010000093.1:0-8501 GCA_964595535.1 uncultured Flavobacteriaceae bacterium
CTTTTCTTGTTTTATTATCTCCAATAGGAGTAGAAGAACCAAATCCTTTTGCAGCGATCATGTCAGCTGGGAAACCTTGTTCTACTAAGTAGGTTCTTACAGCATCAGCTCTAGCTTGAGACAATTTGCTATTGATTTTGTCACTACCAGTACTATCAGTATGACCTTCAATATCAAATTTTAATGTTTTGTATTGGTTAACAATACCACTTACTTGTTCCATTCTGATTTCAGTTTCATCAGTAAATTTAGAACTACCAGTTACGAAGTAAATAGCTCTTGCCAAATCAGTGATTTCTTTTTGAACCTCAGCAGAAACGATAGGACAACCATTGTTTTCAGCTACACCAAAGATATTTGGACATTCATCATCTTTATCAGCGATTCCGTCTCCATCGCTATCAGGCCATGGACAACCATTGTTTTCAGCAGGACCAGCAACATCTGGACACTTGTCATCTTTATCAGCAACACCGTCACCATCTCTATCAGGACAACCGTTCAATTCAACAGGACCAGCTTCATTTGGACATGCATCATCTTTATCTGGTACACCATCACCATCAGTATCAGGGCAACCATTAAATTCAGCTAAACCAGCTTCCATAGGACAAGCATCTTCAGAATCTTGGATCCCGTCACCATCAGTATCAGGACAGCCGTTGAAAGCTTCTAAACCAGCAACTTCCGGACATGCATCGTATTTGTCATAGATTCCATCACGATCAGTATCTTTTGCACCGAATTTAAATACTAAACCAGCAGCATGTTGAAAGTGAGCAAGCATTATATCTTCATCAAATGAGTGCTTATATTTTGTTTGTACATTAACACCTATCCAGTCGCTAAACCAAAAGTTTAAACCTAAACCGGCATTAGCTGTTCCTGTACCTTCACTATCCAAGCTAGTGTAACCTCCACCTAGAAAAATATAAGGATCGATCCAACTTGGTTCTCTAACAAAACCATATTTGATATCAAGGTCACCTGCAATATAACTTAGGTCTTGAACTCTAACATCACCAATGTTATTGATCGTATTAAAAGTTCCAGTTAATCCAACTGAAAATCCACTACCTACGAAAAATCCAACTCTTAACCTTGACAAGGCACTGGCGTTGTTCCAATGATCTGTGTTAAAATAATCTTCCAAAAATCCTCCAACAGCAGGATTGTCAGCTCCGGTAGGATAGAAATCAACTACGTTGGCTCCCAGCTCTACAACCCAGCGATTATCTTTATCCTGTGCATTAATGTTGTTCGCAAAAACAACAACTAATGCGATTAATAATACTTTTTTTAAATGTTTCATTGTAATCAATTTTAAATTATAATCTTTTAATTGTTAAGTAAGCTTAATTTTAAGTAATATTTAACAAATATATAAAAACTTGCCAAATAACTCACTTTAAGCATTTTTTTTTTATTTGTTCACTTTCAAGGCCCTAGGTGATAAAAGGAATTGACGAATTTTACTAATAAAAAACAGCTCTGTTGTCAGCAATATCAGAGTTCTCTTTTAAAGCCTCAAAAATAAGAAGACTTCTTCCGTTTAAGGATCTCTCAAGGTTTATTTTGTTTGCATTGTAATTTTGTAATTCTGCAGGAAGGGTCTTTTTCGTAACAACTGCGAAGGCGACTCCACTTTTTCCAACGATATTTTTTGCCAGTTTATTTTCATCCAAGCCTGTTACAACCCCCGAAATATCAACAAATCTTCCAAGCCCAGCAAAAACCGGACTCGTATTACTTACTGCAAGACTACTACTTTTCTTAACTTGGTTTTGTTCGGCAATTTCATCAAGTGTAGTTCCTGTGGATCTTTCATTGATCAGTGCTGCTTTCTTTTCCTTCATGATGATGTTTCTCACATTTTGACCTTTCCCTGATAGCCCAGCCTTGTTTTTAGCGGTAAGCACAACAACGCAATATCCATTGTCAAGATCAAACCTTTTGATGTCTCCAACTTTAGAATTTTCTTCAAATGTCCATCTAACGATTTGTCTTTGTGACCCAAGTTCGGCGATATTATCGCTAAAAACTTCCAGACTAAGTACTGGTCTAACGGCAAGTTTCTGTTCTGTAGCCAGTTCGATCATGTTTTTTCCTGAATTTAAATCAGACGCAAAGGTCTCTGCGCTCTCAAAAACATCATTTTCAGTTTTTTCAGAAGGGTCGATTTTTTGTGAGAAAGTAGCGATCTGTACATTTTTTTGTATGTTTTTCTGATCGTCAATTCGAATAATGTGATATCCGAATTGCGATTTAACAACTCCTATAGAGTCTATTGAATTTTCAAATGCATAATCTCTGAATTCAGGTATCATTGTTTTGTAAACAAACCAGCCTAAATCTCCCCCCTTGGCACCAGATACTTTGTCAATAGACATTTCTATGGCTAATTCTTCAAATTTAGAGAGGTTTCCCTTAACAACAGCCAATACACTGTCTGCTACTTTCTTGGCTTCTTCCGCAGTTTGGATAACCGTTTGATCGGCCGCGGCGCTTCCAGCAAAAGGAATAAGGATATGGCTTGCTTTTACCGAATCAGGTAATTGTTTAACTGCAGTTATTTTTGATAATTTATAGAAACCATTTTCTTTGTAAGGACCATAGATCTGATCAATTTCTTTGTCAAAAATTGAATCTGCTGCAAGTTTTGGTATGGCACCTTTATTATAGAAGGCTCCGTCATAAGGTGTGTCAGATTCGTGCTCTGCATTAAATTCATTCATGTCAACTGCATTTCTGAAACCTAGAACAGTAACATTTGATTTAGCCGCATTACTGTATTCCTCACGATCGTCAATCATTTGAATCAATTCCTGCTGGATGGCGTTTTCATCTTCTTCGGTTGCTTCAATCTTGAATTGAACGAATTGAATATCTCTTGATTCCTCTACCTTATAGGCTTTAGAATGGGCCTTAATATAAATTTTTATATCATCAGCTGTTACAGTGATCAAACTATCCGGGATGCTTGAAAAAGGAACATAGACATAATCCAGATCCACACTGTTGTTTTGGAAGAAATAGTCTCTCTTACCTTCGCTTAACGTACTTCCTAATCCAGCTCTGATTAAAGCGTTATACGTATTTTGTTCCAGATTTTTTTTAATACCTTTTTCATAATTGATCCAGCCTAACCATGCAGCTGCACCTTGCTCATCTTCTTCGGAGTTATCTTGTAACGTAGCAATATATTCTTTAAATTTTTCCTGATCAAAAAGCCCAACTTCGTTAGTAAATTGAGGGCTGTTTTGTGAAGAAATCTGTGTAACCATAGCATCCCAAACATCTTTTTCTCCAACAACAACTCCAGATTCTTCTAATTGGGTTTGGTAAATCTTTTCACGAACTAAAGTATTCCAGGCATTATTTATATTTTGCATGTTCGATGATCTGCCATTTGATCTGGTTCTGAAGAACTCTACCTGTTGTGCAAATTCCTCTCTTGAAATAGGTTCACCATTCACTTCGCCTATGTTAGATGCAGTTTTGTTAAAAACGTTTCCGTCAAACAATCCGCTTAAAACAAATGAGAATAATGCCAAAGCGATTATAATGATTAAAAATAATGATCTCTCTCTAATTTTCGATAATACAGCCATTTTCTTTCCTATTAAAAATTTAGGTTGCGAAAGTACAATTTACCTTTTAATAATGAAAGTAGTTTTGCACTAATTTTTTAGCTGAAAAACAGGCCTATGTGTCTTTAAATAAAACTTTTAAAGTGACCTCTTCAATCTTGGAAGCAGATTCTTTAAGTATGGTGAATTGGTAATTGTTTATTTCAATGACTTCTCCAGTGGAGGGAATGTTTTCAGTATGATTTACTATAAGTCCCCCGAGTGTTTCATAATTGCTGTCTTCGGCCAGGTCAAGATCGTAGACCTCATTTATATAATCAACCTCAAGCCGTGTAGAAAATTTGAATTCCCTGTCATTGATCTTTTCTTCTAAAAGGGTCAACGAATCGTGTTCGTCTTCAATATCTCCAAAAAGTTCTTCAATAATGTCTTCAATAGTAATTAAGCCCGAGGTTCCACCGTATTCATCTAAAACAATGGCGACGCTTTTGCTTTTAAGGATAAGGTCATTTAAAATATCATGAATCATCATGGTTTCAGGAACGATCTCAATGGGTAAAAGTATCGACCGGATACTTTTTGGCTTTTTAAAATTGTCAAAAAAATGGGCATAACCTATGATATCATCTAAAGAGTTATTGTACACCATGATCTTTGACAAACCAGTTTCAATGAAGAGCTGATTGAGACTTTTTGTAGAATCATGAACTTCTACAGCAATGATCTCCGTTCTTGGTATCATCGCTTCCCTGGCTTTTACATTGTGAAAATCAAGCGCATTTTGAAAAATTTGGATCTCTGAATCGATTTCATCTTCAGCCGATTCCAATTGTTCATCGATATAATGACCTAATTCTGCTTTGCTGAACGCAAGCTGAACCTGGTCTTCTCTTGCATTAAAGAAAACCCGTAAGAAAAAATCTGAAATTGCGCTTATAAAAATTGAAATAAAATAAAAGAGGAGAAAGAAAATGTATGTTGGAATTGCAAAAATTATCATCGCTTCGTTCGCATAAATTCTAAACACGGCTTTTGGAAGAAATTCGGCAGTGATCAAGATAATAATGGTCGAAACGAAGGTTTGGGTTAATAAAAGAAGGAATTCATTATGAATAAAATCAAAAAACAAAGTCATCAAAATAGCCCCCATGAAATAACCATAAATTACCAAGGCTATGTTATTGCCTATAAGCATAGTGGTGATAAACTTGGAAGGTTTTTGCGTGAGCCTTCTCAATATTTTTGCCAAGAGTGTATCCTTTTTCTTTTCAAGCTCCAGGTGCATCTTGTTAGAAGAAACAAAGGCGATTTCCATTCCCGAAAAAAAAGCAGAAAGCAGAATTGAAACGAATATGATGAGAAGGTTGATAATCATTATTTTCTATCGTGATTTTCAAATCGTTTTCGATATTTTTTTCTAAAAAAATACATAAAGACAGCCAATACAGAAAATGCCAGAAAAATATAGGCCTTATTCGGATCAGAATTCCATTTAAGAATTGTTTCGACAATGAACACGATCGCGATCACTAGGTAAGCGATTTCAAAAAATTTAAAATATTTTGCCATAACTAAGGTGATTCTTTAACATACACACTGCCTTTAATGGACTTCATATTGACTTTACTAAGATCTTCATTGGATTCAAATCCCTGCCCGTGAATGGTGTCAAATTGAGTGATCAGTGTGAATTTTTTTTCAGTATAAATATAATGTTCATTTGAGTCCCAAAAAAGCTGGTTGGTCAATAATTTCGTTTTTTCCGCCGGGTTGACTACGCTTACGCTGTCTTTGACCTCTGAGATATTCGTGTTTGTAAAGGTAATGGAATATCCAGCAGTAAGAATTACAGAATCACCCTTTGAATCAAAACTAACTATTCGAACCCCATTTGGAAAAAGCGTGTAGGGATGTTCTTCTCTGTTAGAAAAATCATGCATTACAGGAGCGGTTAAAATGGTTTTTACTTTACCTGAATCGGTATGAATCAGATAGACGTTTTTCGCGGCTCCTATGGGTAAGTTTTTTTCTGCTAAAAAATCTTGAACTTCCTTGATGTCATTACCACAAGAAAAAAACATTGCTACTATAAGCATAGTAGCAATGTTTAATAAGTGGTATGAAATCTTTTTAGGCATAAATTATATTATGGAATTTTTGCAGACTCATTGATCCAACACCCAACTTTATGCTGGGCTCCAGAAGTTAAACCTTCTGTAAACACCAACTTTTTTGAAGGGGCACTGGCCATATAACTTTTTATGTATTTATTAGCTGTAGATGTGATCCCCGGGTCAGCAGACTTGGCTTGCCTGGCTTTGTCTGCCGCGGCAACATATACCATTCTTTTTGAGATCTCATCGGTTCCACAGGTATTGGCACTGGAAGCATAAAGATTCGAGATTAACAAATAGGCACTTCCCATACTTGGTCTTTCCTTTATAGCAAGACGTGCATATTCTCTAGCTTTAGATCTTGAACCTTTCTTTTTCATGATCAAGGCCACTCTGTAATAGTACTTGGCTTTTTTATAATTATCTGCTTCAAGATCAATTGCTTTAGTGAAATACTCGATTGCTTTGTTAGATTCACCTTGTTCCATCAAAATTCCGGCATAGAATACATAAGCATCAGATGATGGGGCTGCATTCACATAGGCCTCTACCATTTGAGCGTATATAGGGTTATCTGTACATTCTTTTTGATTTAATCTAGAAACCGCCCTTTTAAGCCAGGTAACGTTATTCTTGTTCTTTTCAAAATTGTCTTTATACAGAGGTATCAATCTGTCACATGTTGCAACTTCTGTTAACGTATTGTCAAGATAGCCTTCCACCTGACCCAAAGCTCTAAGGTTTACCTCAGCTGCTCTTTTTTTCTTTTTTTCTTTGGCACTAAGCTGACCACCTTTTGCTACTTTGTCATTCATGACATCAAGTCCTCTTGAATATTTCTCCATTTTCATACTGACGGCTTCAGTGATGTCATCATAGGTGTCAAATACCATTTGAGGATTCGTATCTTTTTGAATGTTTGTAACTGTTTCGAAATACTTCCCAAGGTTTTTAACGCTCATGCCAGTTGGATCAGCCTTGAATGACAAGCCTAATTTCTCAAATATTTCATCCTTTAAAACCAATTCTTCAAGAATCGATCTTTTGAATAAGAAATTGGCCCAGTCACTATACACTTTGCCAAGATTTTCAGGAAAATACTTTACCCTCATGTTATAAATAAGAATAATTTCCTGGGCATGTTGACCCATTTCCGTCTTGTTTAATTTAGAAGTATCAAAATATGATTTCTCCACTTTTAAGATATAATCGCTGGTTTCTATTTTCTCCCCCTTATTGACAACCATTTTACCAGCACTGATATCGTACTTATCCTTAGTCATTTTTAATCCATCACTGTAAATGACCTTCGAAGCTTCTGGGCAGTTATCAAGGCACCATTTCCACGGTTCATAAGCGGCCTGATAATTTCCCATTTTTATTGCCTCATGGAAAAGGGACAGGTTGGTTTTGCAGTTGTCTGGATCGCTACCGTATTTGTCTTGCGCATAAGCAGAAAAACTTCCACCCGTAAGTAAAAGAACTACTGCCATCAATACTGTCTTTGCTGATTTCATGTCTAAGATTTGTTAAGATTAATAAATTTTTTGTTTTCTAAACCACTTATCATTAAGTGATAAACTTAACCTAAAGTTAAAAAATTGTTCTTCGATCAAGTTATTATCCGTTGTACCTCTTTTGCCAAGTTCAATTCCCAAATTTACGTTAGATAATTTTAAACCCATAGGTAAACTTACACCAAAAGATATGCCATATTCGTTTATTTCAGTTTCATTGACCACTAATCCTGTTTGCTGATAGTTAAAACCGGCCCTGTATGTCATCCTTTGGAAATAGTTACCGATTGAATTCATTTTCGGAGTATAAAACCCTCCAACTGAAATATTTGAAAATTTATCATAGCGATAAAAATCAATATCCTCGTAAATTCCACCAGAAAACTCTAAAGGACTCTGGAACGTGTATTCGGCACCGACAAACCATTTGTTATCTTCACCGATACCAGCACTAATAGCTGTTTTTAAAGGAGAAACGATCGTTGAGGTGAACTCATTACTAGATAAGGTGTCAATTGGGAATCCCAAGCTTTCCTCAAGATTGAAAATAGAGTAAAGCTGTTCGTTACCTTTTTCTTTGAGAGTTGATTCCAGATCAGTGGCCAATCCGAATTTAAGACTAAGGTCTTCGCTAATCTTTTTCGTATAGTGTGCACCTATCTTAACAGAGGTTCCCTTTACATTTGAGTCTGTAATGTACTGCGTAGCCAGTTGGACGTTATTTCTTCTGTTCAAAATGTTGTTGTCAATATTACCGAAAATATAGGCAAGTTCTACGCCTAAAGACAAATTAAATGGGAAATGATATCCATATCCCAAAAACGCACGGTTCGTTCCACCGTTTCCATAATAACTGTCTACCTCGGTCAAAGTACCATCAGTATCAAAAGTTTGATCAATCAATGAGTATCCCACAGCAGTATTAAGTTGAAGCCCCATTACAACCCCCTGGTTCCCTCTAATGGGAATTCCCAAGGCAATGTAAGTAAACGCGGCTGCAGAACTAGATTGTTGATTCTCTCCATCATCGACATAATTGGTTTTGTTTCCTCCTGAGAAGACATAGGTAGTGTAGTTTAACGAAGCATAAGAAGCAGGATTCGTAAAACTCAACTGATATTCGCTATTTAATGCTCCACCCATCTGTCCCATTGCAATTTCTTCAACTGTTTTTAGATTTGTCTGATCTCCTATTCCGAATAAAGAATAAGGAGAAGAATTGGTCGCCTGTGAAAAACTTAGTGCTGATATAAAAAGAATAGCAATTACTATTATATCTT
>CAZQRD010000094.1:0-8462 GCA_964595535.1 uncultured Flavobacteriaceae bacterium
CCAAATCAAATACCTCAAGTACCGTAGGTCTAAAGACTCGTTGAAGTACAAATGGTAGAATAAATACAGACTCTCCTGCTAAAATAAGGAGGGCTAGAAAATACCAAGGAGCTTTTTTTTGATTCATTTGTTCAATTGATTAAACTTTTAACACAAGCCTAATCATTTTTGTCTAAAAACAGTTTTCACTAAGGAAAGAATCAAGTGATTGCTGAATCATTCAGATAGTGACAGTTTTAATTTTGATGATATGATTTTGGAAGATCGTGTTTTAATTCCGTAAGATGATTCTAAACCATAAAATAATTTTATTCGACGACCCCTGAAACAACCCCGCTATTTCTTAATTCGTTTTAATATGTGAAAGTTATTGATCAATTTATTTTATTTTTATGCAACCTTATTCAATTAACCTGCACTAATGGAAAAAAAGCTTTATTTAGATTATAATGCAACTACACCTTGTGATCCAATAGTTATCGAGGCTATGATGCCTTATTTAAATGAAAATTTTGGTAATGATTCAAGTATTCATCATTCTTTCGGCTGGATAGCAAAAGAAGCTGCAGATACATCTACTCAGAAAATTGCCCGTACTTTAAACATTGCTCCTGACAGTATTATACACACCTCTGGTTCAACAGAAGGGATCAATATGGTCTTAAAAAGCTTTTGTCAAAAGTATAAACCTGCTGGCAATCATATTATAACCTGTAAAACTGAGCATAAGGCTGTGCTTGACACCTGTGCGTTTATGGAGAAATATGAAGGCGTTTCTGTGACCTATCTGGATGTGGATGCTTCCGGTTTGGTGAATCTGGACCAATTGAAAGCAGCTTTACGACCCGAAACCATTTTGGTAACGATTATGTATGCTAATAATGAAACTGGGGTTATTCAACCCTTAGAAGCTATTGCGAAGATCATTGCAAATCAAAATATATTTCTTTTTTCAGATGCTACTCAGGCCTTAGGAAAGGTTGACTTGAAAATTGTTTTTGACACTGCTGATTTTGCCTGTTTTTCGGCACATAAAGTTTATGGCCCAAAAGGAGTAGGTATGGTTTACTGTAAAAATGCTGCTGCCGAAAACGTATTAGAGAGTTTAATTCAAGGAGGAGGGCAGCAAAAAGCTTGGCGAGGTGGAACGGTAAATGTATCTGGAATTGTAGGATTTGCAAAAGCTATTGAATTGAGTTATGAGAATCTTGAAAACGAAAATTCCAGGTTGACTCGCTTAAGAAATCAATTGGAAGAAGGTTTACTCGATATTGAAATGTCTTATTCCAATGGCGATTCAGTACCTAGGCTACCTAATACATGTAATATATCCTTTTCTTATGCAGATGGTGCGGCTCTGTTACGAGCCTTGAGCAAAGATATGGCGGTTTCAAACGGATCAGCTTGTAATGCTGTTTCTGAAAACCCTTCTCATGTGCTAACCTCAATGAATGTAGGCCCTGAATTGGTTTTTTCGTCACTTCGTTTTAGTTTAGGAAAATATACATCTGAAAAAGACATAGTAAAGACTATTGAAATTGTGAGAAAAGAAGTTAATTTACTTCGTGAAAATAACATTCTGTGGGAACGCAGGAAAGTTTAAATTTTTTATATGGCTTAATTTTGTTCATGAATAGGCCCACGCTTATACTTGAGCATCCCACCTTTTTTTCCTGTAAAAACACTTAATATTTCTGAGAAAATGCTTAGCGCTATCTCTTCAGGTGTGTTGGCACCTATTTCCAATCCACATGGGGCATGAACTCGATCCATATCCTCTTCTGATAATTCAACACCAAGTTCCTTAAATGAATTCAGCATCTTATTAAAGCGCTTTTTAGGTCCTAGAGAAGCTATATAGGGTGACGGACTTTTCAATACTTCCTTAAGATTGGCGATATCGGTTTTAAAATCATGAGCCATTAGTATAACAGCCGTCCGATTATCTATAAGGGGTCGTTCATTAAAATCTTTGTGATAAATATTGGCAACCGATTGAATCTTTTCTTTTTTTAGTTTCTGCATATTTCCAACCAAACTAATTTCCCAGTCCAATACTTTGGCAAGTTCTAACATGGGATATACATCGTAATTATCACCAAAAATCGCAAGATGAAATTGAGCCGGGATGATTTCAATGTAGATTCCTACTTCTAATTCGTTGGTTACATAATGATACCTGTCTGATTTATTTTTCTCTATTACTTCCATAATACAGTCCAGAATGTGAACCTTAAAATTTGAAGCAGGCATATCTTCTATATCTTCGATTTCATAATTATAGTAAAAACTGCTCCCCAAGGGTATTGATTGATGTTCAGGTTCAATTGAAGTAACGGTTACAATAATATGTGATTTCCTTTCTGACAAACATTTCTTTAAAATTTTTAAAGTAGGAGATTCAGGCGTGACTGGCGTCATCAATACGTCAATAATTCCGTTACAACCCAAACCTATACCAATTTCCTGTTCTTTCGAAGTATCATAAGTGATCAAAGATGGTTTTTGTTTCAAAATAGCTAACTGAGATCTTTTTAAGGTGTCACCCTCAAGACAGCCACCGCTAATACCACCTTCAAAAATGCCAGATTCAAAAATAATCATTCGAGCTCCCTCCCTTCTGTAAGAAGAACCTTCAACATTAACTACCTGTGCAATAGCAAATTTTTCATCAGAAGATTCCTTAGTTGCGACAAGTTCCAAAATAGTTTTTATTTCTTTCATAATTCAATTAACGTAAACCAAATTTTCAAATTTTGGGCTTATTGCAGTATTCAAAGTATCTTCTACAACCAAAGGATCCAGTTTAAAAAATGCTCCTATTGATTGAATGGATACTCCATCATGAGCTCCATCGACATTGATCCATGTAGTTGATTTCTTATTAATTTTAAACGCCTTACTTTCCGAAATATCATTCAGGACTTTTTCTTCAAAAAGTTTTTCAGAAAAATTTATTTCGCTTATATCAATTGGCTTAGACTTATTTGCTCCGATATAGACCGGTGAGCCCGGAGAGAGTCTCACTTTTTTCGAGTTTGAATTTTTTACATTTTCCTCCATAATTAAAGCTAATGATTTATATCCTACCTAAGATCTTGTTAAGATATAATCGCTAAAATAATTTTTTGAATCGCTTAGCTTGCCTGTAATTTTGAAATCAGTATTTTTAATGATATGATTCACGATTTTGTCATTGTATTTTCTTGAGATCTCTGTTTTTATTTTTTCACCTTTTTTAAAAACATACGTGTTTTCATTTCCATTAATCCTTACGGTTTGTTTTTTTGTACTCTCAATAAAACTTTTGGCTATACCCTCCTTCTCTGTGTACTCGGGTTTGTGTAAAAAAGCCTCTATATCAAAATTTCCTCCTAATTCATTGTTAATACGATTCAGCAGATTTAAGTTGAATTTTTTGGTAATCCCGGCAGGATCATCGTAAGCAGGCCCCACTATGGCTTCAGATTTGATCAAATCTACACCAAGGATGAGTTTGTCACCGGCCTCCAGATTAGCACCTAAATTGTAGATGAAATGGGCTGCTTGTTCATCTGACAAGTTACCTATGTTGGAGCCAAGAAAGAGCAGTATTTTTGGGTGATGCGAATTCTTTATACTTTCCAGTATCTCAAAATAATCACCATGTTTAGGAACCACATGAATATGTGGGAGCTCTTTATTCAAGCTTTTTTTTAGGCTGGTTAAGGCATTTTTAGAAATATCAACGGGTAGGTAATCAAATTTATAATCCTCGGCATGCAGTTCTTTGAGTAATTCTTTAGTTTTCATACCATCTCCGGCCCCGAGTTCAATCAATTCAAAGTAAGTATCTTCTTTTATATTCAGTTCCCTAATTAACTGCTTATTTTGGTCATTAAATATTTCGTGCTCCGCATTGGTTACGTAATATTCGGGCATATTCATAATTTGAACAAAAAGCTCATCTCCTATTTTATCATAAAAATACTTCGAAGGAAGTGTTTTAGGGTCACTTCTGAGCCCTTCATCAACATCTTTAAGAAATTGTTCTTTCATATTATCGTGCTAATCGGATTCCAGTAAATTGCCATTGGAAATGGGGATGAAAAAAATTGCGATAGGTATTTCTGCTATGCCCGGCAGCAGTTGCCACAGAGCTTCCTCTCAGCACCATTTGATTGATCATAAACTTTCCGTTGTATTCTCCAACAGCTCCAGAGGCTGTTTTGAATTGTGGGTATGGTAAATAGGCTGAATTTGTCCATTCCCATCGTTTACCCCAATCTATTTTTACCGAAGCTACTTCCCATTCAAATTCAGTAGCTAAGCGGTATCCTTTCCAAAATGCAAATGCCATTGCCTCAAAATATGAGATATGACTTAGAATAGCCTTTGGATTTATTTTTTGTAAACCGGCAAGTGTATAACTGCACCAGATTCCATCTATCTTATGCCAATACAAAGGCGACCGTATGTCGTTATTGTTGACCCAGGTCCAACCCTCATCCAACCAAAGATTAAATGTTTCATAGCCTCCATCTTCTATAAACTCTATATATGCTTCATTGGTTACCAGGGCTTTTGAAATTTCAAAATCATGAAGGTACACTTTGTGTTTCCCTGATTCATTATCGAAAGAGAAGCCTTCTGAATCATGACCTATCTTATAGATACCTTCAGGGATCTTTAACCAGCCAGACCCTGTATTTTGATCATTAACCAAACTAAAACCGGTATCATAAACAGGAAAAGTAGGGTTTAATGACAAGGTATACTTTAAATCGGTAAGCAATAATTCCTGATGTTGCTGCTCATGATTAATCCCTAAAATGATCAACTCCTCAACAGATTCAGAAATAGCTGAATCTAAGAGTTCTTTCATATAGCTGTCGACATGTTTTCTATAGGCATAAATCATATCGACGCTGGGCCGACTCATAATTCCCCTTTGATTTCTTGGAACACGCTTCCCTAGCGTTTCGTAATAACTGTTAAATAAAAAGCCAAAATCTTTATGAAAAATGGGATAATGTTTCAAATATTTTTTTAAAATCATTTCTTCAAAAAACCAGGTGGTATGCGCTAAATGCCATTTTGGAGGGCTGGTAAATATAACCGCCTGAGGAGCATAATCTTCAACCTGCAAGGGGGAACATAAATCTTCTGTTTGCTTTCTGTTTTGCAAATAACTTTTTAGAAGAACGCTAGGTTTTGTAGCTATCATAAATCTTATTAAAAGTAGGCTATTATTCATATGTCTCATAAGAGACAGTAGTGCCAAAGATAAGCAAAACTGTACTTTCCGGTCTTTTATCCTGTTAAAATTGTTAAAGTGATCTTATTTTTGACAAACCTCTTTTGAATGCTATGGTTTATTTTAATAGAGTTGCTATTGCAAAAATATTGTCTTTGATCTACGGCAAAAGTATGTGTTAAATGGAAAAAATTAAAGAGATGCTATGATCAGCATAATGATATAAACGGCAATCGTTTATATCATTATATTGAATTAATTGAGAAGCAGTTGAAATTTAAATATTTATAATTAGATTTATCGCATACAGCCAAGAAATGAACGTCTTTAATTGTCACAATACATAACAGCATGAAGCATATATTTTTTGGACTAATGCTGCTATTGAGTCATTTCATGTTTGCTCAAAATAGCCTCAACATAAGAGATTTAGAGTCAAACAAAAACCTGGCAGGTGCAAGTGTTGTGGCTGTACAGGATGATTCAGGTTCGATTTCGGATGAAAATGGGAAGGTCGATGTTTCGACATATGATGTTGGTACAAGCCTTAAAATTTCCTTTATCGGATATAAAACCATTAGCTATACATTAACTACTGAAAAGAACATTGTTTATTTGGAAACAGATTATGAATTACTCAATGAATTAACATTGATTGGCTATCAAAACAGCAGAAAACTTTATGAAGTTGCAGGATCCTATGTTATAAATTCCAGTATAGTGATGGCTCAGTTTAATGATGAATCTTTGGTGAGGTCCATGAATACTTTACCGGGAATCCGTTTTGAAGAACGATCGCCAAGTAGCTATAGAGTGAGTATAAGAGGAAATTTGTTAAGAGCTCCTTTTGGGGTTAGAAACGTAAAAGTATATTGGAACAACATGCCTTATACAGATGCGGCAGGGAATACACCTTTAAACCTTCTTGACTTAAACAATATAGGCAGGGTAGAAACGATAAAAGGGCCATCTGGCAGTATTTTTGGCGCAGGAATAGGAGGCGTTCTCAATATGTATAGTGAGGCAGTTAAGGTGTCTCCCATCTCAGGTGATATTGGATATACTGGCGCCTCTTTTGGATATAACAAAGTAATTGCCAATGTACATTCAAGCAACGAAAATTATCGGTTTTCAATAAAATACGCAAAGCAAAAAGCTGATGGATACAGGGATCATACCAATTCAGACAGAGAAGTGCTGCAGGTATCAGGGACATTCTTTACATCTGAAAAACGTACATTAAGCGCTAACGTATTGTATTCAGATCTCTTTTATCAAACACCAGGAGGATTGACCCAAGAGCAATATGATAAAAATCCAAAACAGGCAAGACCGGGGGCCACAGAAAAAAATGCTTCCATTGACCATCAGAATATTTTAGCAGGATTGGTACAGGATTATGTTTGGAATGAAAAAGTAAAAAACACGACCTCTATTTATCTTACCAATGGAACCAAAGAAAATCCTTTTACGAACAATTATGAGTTGGAAAAATTAAAATCGTATGGGGGTCGTACATCCTTTGATATCGCTACGATTATTGGTGCTTTACCGGTTACTTTTACAACAGGTGCTGAGGTTAATTTTGGGCAATCCCATGCAAATAATCATGATAATGATGACGGATATGCAGGTGCTTTGCGATACGAAGATGAATTAGAAACCCTGCAATCTTTTATTTTTTTACAAGCCAATTTAAAATTAACAGAAAAATGGAATTTAACTGTAGGTGCGAGTCTCAATTATTTGAATTATGATATTGACAGGTTGAAAGATGTTGCCCAAGACACTTCCTATCAAATCAAGAGAACATTTAATCCAGAATTTATGCCCAGAATTGGCGCGGTGGGAAAACTTACTGATCAATTTTCTATTCATGGGTCGATAAGTTCAGGGTTTTCGCCTCCCACGATTGACGAAATCAGAACGAGCGATGGAGCTATCAATACAGATCTTGGAGCCGAAAAAGCAACAAGTTTTGAAATTGGATTTAGAGGAAATTCAAAAAACAATAAATTGTATTACGATTTTACAACTTTTTGGATGGAGCAAAAAGAAACGATTGTAAGTAAATCTGCAGAGCAGGGAACGGTCATCTTTGAGAATGCCGGGGCAACCTCTCAATTTGGAATTGAATTTTTACTGGGATATGCTTTTATTAAAGATGCTTCCAAAGCAATTTCATTGTTAAAAATTCAAACGTCATATACCCATCATAATTTTACCTTTAAAGATTATGTAAAAAGAGAGGGAAATGAAAATGTTGATTATTCAGGAAATAAACTAACCGGAACTGCTCCTAATATTTCTGTGACCACATTCGATCTGGAGTCTAAAATGGGTATCTATTTTAATCTTACTTATAATTTTACAGATAAAATTCCATTGGATGATGCGAATTCGGTTTATGGAGACAGTTACCAGTTGGTAACCTCTAAAGTAGGCTGGAGGTCAGTACTTAAAAAGAATTACAACTTTGATGTTTTCTTTGGAGTGGATAATTTGTTAAATGAAAAATATAGTTTAGGAAACGATCTAAACGCTTTTGGAAATCGATATTTTAATGCCGCAGCAGAATTAAATTATTACGGAGGTGTAAAATTCTCTTTTAATTAATTTTTAGAAAAGTATTACTCAGAAAAAATCGAATTTAAACAATAATTTCTAAATAAATTCGTTTGTTTTAAATTGTCCTTTCCCTTCAAAATAAATTATATGTAGTTGAAAAAAATAATACATATCACGTTTATTCTGATAATGGTTGTAATTATTATAATTACGACCTTTTATTTGTTTTACACAGGTTATACTTATTACAGCACGCCTTTAGAGGAAAGATTTTACCATCCTCGCCATAATTGGTTTAAACCCAGTGGTATTTATGGTCAGGGTCTGGGAATTATAGGTACGATCATGATTACATTTGGCGTAACTATCTATATTGCCAGAAAACGCTATAATTTCTTATCCAAATACATACGACTAAAATACCTGTTGGAGTTTCATATTTTCCTTTGTACGCTCGGCCCGATATTAATTCTTTTTCACACGGCCTTTAAGTTTGGTGGGATTGTTTCCATTGCTTTTTGGAGTATGGTAGCCGTTGTTTTAAGTGGTGTTATAGGAAGGTTTATTTATATACAAATACCGCGCACCATCGAAGGAAGAGCACTTAGTTTGAATGAAGTCAAACATATGAAAACTGACGTGACCACTGTATTAAGTG
>CAZQRD010000095.1:0-8310 GCA_964595535.1 uncultured Flavobacteriaceae bacterium
TATAAATTTTTTCATATTCTATTTAAAAACACACAAAAATAATAATAAAAAAGCGGATTTTGACACGAATCCCAAGATTTAAACGAAATCGATTGCGAAAGTTATAATTTATCAAAAAGTCGTGCATTTACAATCTGTGCAGACAGGAATTTGAATCAGTAAAAATTAAAATTTCCTTCCGGGAAATTTAGCCATAAAGGTTTCAAAACAACCTCTATCTTGAAGTGTAACAAAACATTGCTTACCGTCTTTACCGCCAAAGGCTATATTGGTTGGTTTTCTTCCCGTTAAAGTAATTTTTCTAATGATCTCACCTTCAGAACTGATGACCACCACTTTTCCGGCGTCATAACGACAAACGTAAAGATTCCCCTGATTGTCGCAACGCATACCATCCATGCCAAAATCATCGAATTTAAAGAACTTCCTTTTCCCTTGAAGGTTGCCATTTTGGTCTATATCATACACCCATATATTTCTTTGTACAGACTCATTGACATATAACTTTTTACCATCGGGTGATACTTCAATCCCATTGGTAGTGCCCATCTTATCTTCCAAAAGCTGAAAACCTTCTCTGGTTACTTTCCATAATTTTCCTGTTCCATCCTTCCAGTTCGGATCACTGGCGTATAAAGTGCCGTCCGGAGCCATAGCGAGATCATTAGGCTGGTTCAGTTCAGGATGATGTGCATAGACGCTAACGTCTTTGGAATCCTTAGCAACAAACAAAACATTGTGATTGACATAGTCTGCTATATACATGTTATCATCTTTGTCAAACCGTATTCCATTACCCACGCTTCCGTTAGCTAAGGTTAAAAATAAAGACGCATTTCCCTGCATATCAACAATACCTATGGTACCTTCATTTTTGAAATTAACAGCATATAGTTGGCCCTCACTATCTACCGCAGGGCCTTCAATACCTCCGGTAAAAAGATTATCAGCGGTGAAATCTGTACTTTTGTCTTCTGTTTTACAGGATGCTAACAGGGAAATGATGCTTAAGACGACAAGGGTACTATTGATTTTATTCATAAAAGATAAGTTTGATTTATTTTGTAAGATATTTGCCCAACTCCAACAATTCTTCAGAAATAGCGAGCTCAACATCCAGGTTTATCTCAGGGTCCTCTAGACCGCCTATTAATTCTTCAAGCTCCTTTAATTGCTTATTTGTAAGCTTCCCTTCCTGAAGTCCAACAATAACTACATTTGTGATCGCTGCCACCCTTTTTGAATAGGGCCGGATCCTGCTCACTAAAGGCGCTTTATCTTCAATTAGAGACAGTTGCTTGTCGACCGCCTGCCACTTTTTCAAATCGCTAATGATCAATTCCTTCGATTCTGTGTCTCGATTTGAAACATAGTGGTTCACAGCCTTTCTAAAAGGTCTAACCGAAACTGCATCTGCCGTACAGGCATCAGCAAACAAAGTAAAAGGAGCATAGGTCTTGTATTGGGTTCCACCGGCATTTCGCGAGTATATTTTGAAGGGTTCACTGATTTGACTCAAGGTATTCAGCGCATGGGTGTCCTGGTAATTGGCAATGTTTCTTAATAAATACTCTTTGGCTTTTAAATGCTGTATTCCAATTAGTTCCAAAAATTGACTTATTGTATTTAATCTTTCAAACATATTATCAACGTCACGAACCTCTTGAGACGACCAAAATCTTTCGGCTATTGCTGCGGTTCTTGGCCATATACGTGAATCAACAGTTTGGGGCGTTACCAATTCGGACCACATGGCAGCTTCACCTCCTAAAATTAGGTCAGCCTCTTCCTCACTCAATTGAACATCAGGGATTGGATCTACCAGGTAATGATCTTCCACAGAAAGTAAAAGATCAATATAATAACCATTAGACAAAATGGTCTGGTAACCGTTTTGAACGGCATCCACAAGTGATTGACCGGGTTCCACACCTTCATTTACACCTCTCCAGGAATGAATAAGGGCCGATTTAGGCATATTTGGGGTCATGATTTCTTCCCATCCCATAAGAGATTTGTTATACTTGGCAAGAATCTTTTCAAGTTTGATGTTGAAATAGGTCTGTAATTCATGATTGTCCTTTACATTATTGTCTTTCATGAATTGTTGAATGTCTTCATTTTCATCCCAGTGCTTCCCTTCGTTTTCATCCCCTCCAATATGAAAATAAACATCAGGGAATAAAGGTGTGACCTCTTTGAATAAAGTGTCTAAAAGCTCATAGGTTTTATCATTGCTTGGATCAAGGGTTGGATCAAATATCCCAGCATATCGCTCCAGGCTGTATTCCATATCAGTTTTACTTCCCAATTCAGGATATGCTGTGAGAAAGGCAGTACCGTGACCCGGAACATCAAGTTCAGGCACCACCCTGATCCCGCGATCATCAGCGTATTTTACAATGTCTTTGATCTGATCTTGTGTGTAATACAGACCATCAGATGCCTTTTTATACAAATTAGGTAATGTTTTAGTTTCTACTCTAAACCCCTGATCATCACTTAAATGCCAATGAAACACATTCAGCTTTACCAAAGCCATGGCATCAATATTTCTTTTGACAACATCTACAGGCATAAAGTGTCTTGCAACGTCTATCATTAAGCCTCTCCAAACGAATCTGGGCTCATCTTTGATTTGTACACCGGAAAATACATAATTCCCGTCTTTTACTTTGATAAGTTGCAGCAAAGAAGACAAGCCATGCATGGCTCCAACATCGGTATTGGCGCGTAACTCAATACCCGTATCCGTCACAGCTAAGGTATATGATTCATCTATGCCCATGGCCATCTTAACCTCTGTATCAAAATAAATGTTTAAAGAAGCAGAGGAAGCGCTAACACCCTTGGCATTTGGGAAGCCCTCTGTGACAAAAACACCCGTTTTATCAGTCATATAGGAAATTAAGCGCACAGACGCCTTGGAAATTCTTGAATGTTCGTCTACCTCCCCATGAATAAAAACGCTAAAATCTCTGTCGATAATAAAATCACTTGAATTGGTCGAAATTTCCTGTGGCCAGGGCATTAATTGCAGCTCCTGAGTTGTATTATACTGAGCTTGACTTTGGAAACATCCAATAACGAAAAGCAAGATCAAAAATAGTTTATGGATCATAGGTATAAATTAATAATAAGAGAAATAAAAAACCGTCAAAAAGAGATTGATTTTCAACAAGCTCCAAAGACGGTTTCAAATTTTACTCAAATAAAGTTTTAAAAAAAGTATCTCTTAAAAGCTTCAAAGGCAGCATAATCGGCCATTCCTAAGTTGTGGTATTTTTTGGCTGTTTCCTTGTTTCTGTCTTCTGCTCTCATCCAAAACTCTCTGGAATCATCTCCCTGAAACATCACCCCATCCTTTTGAGATTGGTGATAGAAAATCGCCTGCTTCTTTTTCAATACCTGATCAGGACTCATTGGGACTGCCATTTCTATATCGTGAATATCCCACTCATGCCATGCACCCCTGTATAACCATACCCAGCAATCATCCATATACGACTCTTTTTTAAGATCCTCCAGTGCCAGAAACAGCGCATCCAAACAAACCTTATGTGTTCCATGAGGATCAGCAAGATCCCCGGCTGCATATATTTGTTGCGGTTTCACCTTATTGATTATATCACACATAAGCTCCACATCCTTTTCACTCAGCTTATTTTTCTTTACACGACCCGTTTCATAAAAAGGTAAATCAAGGAAGTGCGTCTGCTCATCTGGGATCCCGACATATCTTGTACCAGCTACAGATTCTTTTCTTCTTATCAAGCCCTTCAAACCTCTTACTGCATCTGTATCAATATCATATTCTTTTTTAGAGCTAAGATCTTCAATAATCTGGGCAGCATTAGAATCACCTCCGTTGAGATCAAGAGATACTTCGGCAAATTTCAATGCTTCCTCATCAGAGACGGCAATATTACCAGAAGTTTGGTATGCCACATGAACTTCATGGCCCTGTTCTACCAATCGATCGAAGGTTCCTCCCATTGAAATCACATCATCATCAGGGTGTGGACTAAAAATGATCACACGTTTCTTTGCAGGCGTATTTCGTTCAGGACGGTTCGTATCATCAGCATTGGGTTTTCCTCCTGGCCATCCTGTAATAGTATGTTGTAATTTATTAAACATGTTGATATTGAGCTTATACGCTGATCCTTCCTCAACGAGTAAACTGGCCATCCCATGAAAATTATAATCTTTGTCTGTTAGTTTAAGAACTGATTTCTCCAATTTACTACTGAGCCATACTACAGCTTTTAGCGTCAATTCATCTGTCCAGATACAGTTCTTAACCAGCCAGGGTGTTCTTACTCTGGTCAGATCACTGGAGGCTCCTTCATCAAGCACAAAAGTTACATTTTCATGGCGCTGCAGATAAGTTGCCGGCACTTCTGAAGTGATTTCGCCTTCAATGGTTTCCTTAATCACGGAAGCCTTGTTGATACCCCAGGCAAGCAAAACGATGCGTTTTGCCTTTCTTATAGTACCAATTCCCATGGTGATTGCTACTTTAGGAACATGTTCAATGCCTAAAAATGATGTCGCTGCATCAATTCTTGTAATATGATCAAGCGTGATGTTTCGGGTACCCGAATTAAAATGTGAACCGGGTTCGTTGAATCCGATATGACCGGTTCTACCAATTCCCAAAAGTTGAAAATCAAGCCCTCCTGCTTCTTTGATTTTCAATTCATAATCAATACAGAACTGATGAACTTCTTCAGGTTTTACTTCACCATCTGGAACATTTATATTTTCAGGTAAGATATCCACATGGTTAAACAAATGTTCGTGCATAAAATACCAATAACTTTGTGTATTCTCTTTTGTCATTGGAAAGTATTCATCCAGATTAAAAGTGACCACATTTTTAAAACTCAATCCTTCCTCCTCATGCATACGTACCAATTCTTCATATACATTTATAGGAGATGACCCTGTTGCTAAACCTAAAACACAGGTTTTATTCTGAGCCTGTTTGCTTTTGATCAGCTCAGCAATTTCTTGCGCTACTGCTATGGAGGCGATATCTGAGTTATCGAAAACGGCATTGTGAATTTTTTCAAATCTCGTTTCTTCAAATTTTCCTGCCTCAGTGTATTGTAATTTGTTGTTCATGGGATCATATTTTCTCTTCCTAGGTCTGCTCAGATCAATTATTTAATTTTCTGATACAGGCCCGTTGAAGTTACATTGAGCTGCAAAATTCATTGAAATGTTTCTATACCTGAAAAATATTCGACAGATGACTTCAAAAGGCTTATAAAAATCATTTTTTATAAAACAAAATTAGATGGTCATGCAGTTTTCTTAACTTTTTAAAGCGTGTTCGCCACTTTAAGACTCAAAGCAATGATCCTTAATTTAAAGTAAATAGCTTATCTTAATCGCCTTATAAAACAAAATTTCAGACAATGAATAAAATACTTTTATGGTCCATAATTGTAGCGATGGCCGGTTTTCTTTTCGGATTTGACACGGTGGTTATCTCTGGAGCTGATAAGCAATTACAAAATTTATGGGGTTCCTCAGACGTATTTCACGGATCAGTAGTTATGGCAATGGCTCTATGGGGAACAGTAGTCGGAGCGATGTTTGGGGGTATCCCAACCAACAGGATTGGAAGGAAAAATACCCTGATTTGGATTGGTGTTTTCTATACCGTATCGGCATTAGGATCTGCTGTGGTCAATGATCCTTTCACCTTTGCCTTCTTTAGATTCATTGGCGGGCTTGGTGTTGGAGCTTCAACTGTGGCAGCACCGGCTTATGTGTCGGAGATTGCTCCTGCAAAAGACCGGGGACGTCTTGTCGGTTTTTATCAGTTCAATATAGTCTTAGGTATCCTTGTCGCCTTTTTTTCCAATTATTTACTAAGTAATATCGGGGAGAATTCCTGGAGATGGATGATAGGGGTGGAAGCGATTCCTGCTTTTATTTATACGCTTTTGGTTTTAACTGTCCCTAAGAGTCCAAGATGGCTTTTGCTTCACGGGAAAAGAGAAGAGGCTCGCAAAGTCTTGGCACAGTTAAATCCCGGTGAGAATGTTGAAAGTATCATGACAGAAATAGAGGAAAGTCAAAAAGACCACCACAGCAGTAAGGAAACTATTTTTATGAAAAAATACCGTTTCCCTTTGATTCTGGCGTTTTTGATAGCCTTCTTTAATCAATTATCAGGTATTAACGCCTTCTTATATTATGCACCCAGAATATTTCAGGAAGCGGGTCTGGGTGAAAGTACCGCTCTTTTAAGTTCAATAGGTATAGGCGTAACAAACATGGTCTTTACTTTAATTGGTATCTCATTGATTGATAAATTAGGTCGGAAAAAGCTAATGTTTATTGGGTCAATTGGTTATATTATATCACTATCACTAGTTGCAATGGCCTTCTTTTTAGAATGGGAAGGAATGGCAGTGCCCATCTTTCTGTTTATTTTTATAGCGTCTCATGCCATTGGCCAGGGTACGGTAATCTGGGTATTTATTTCAGAAATTTTCCCCGACCAGTTAAGAGCTTCAGGACAATCCTTTGGCACAAGCACCCATTGGGTCTTGGCAGCCATCATTCCCTCGCTTGTTCCATTCTTATTTGGTACGATTGGGGCAGGAGCCGTTTTTGCTGTATTTGCTTTTATGATGGTGTTACAACTGTTATTTGTGATCTTTATAATGCCCGAAACAAAGGGTGTCTCCTTAGAGGATCTGGAAAAACTACTAACCAAAAACAAATAAAAAGATGGTTCCGAAAATTATATGTTTTGGAGAAACGCTATGGGATGTATTTCCCGACAAGAAAGTGATAGGAGGAGCGCCGTTAAACGTTTCGCTAAGACTGCATTCACTGGGAGCCCGGGTAGGGATGATCAGCAGAATCGGACAGGATCAGGATGGAACCAAATTAATTGAATACTTAAAAAAGGAATCCTTTGATTATTCCATGATTCAATACGACGAACAATTTGCAACTGGAAATGTTCTGGTACATCTTGACGAAAATAATACTGCAACCTACACTATTTCTGAGCCAGTGGCCTGGGATCGTATTTCTGTTGAACAAAGTGACATCGAAAACATTTCAAAATCAGATGCATTTATCTTTGGTAGCTTGTGTTGTAGAAACGACATTTCAAAGAACACCTTATTTGAGTATTTGTCGCATGCAAAATTCAAAGTTTTTGACGCCAATTTAAGACCTCCGTTCTATACAATGGGATCGATTCTTGAACTCATGGAAATTGCAGACATGATCAAACTTAATGATGAAGAACTTGAAGAGATCGTTAAATTTCTACAAATTGAACCTGGATCGATTGAAGATCAAATCAAAGATTTGTCTAAACGAACCAATACCTATTATATATGTGTAACCTTAGGAGCAAACGGAGCTGTTTTTTTTAAAAATGGGATTTTTTTAAAAAATCCAGGTTACAAAGTAATCGTGAAAGATACTGTTGGTGCCGGTGATTCGTTTTTGGCCAGTCTTGTCTATCAATTTGTTCTTGGCGTTCCTTCTCAGGAGTCACTTGATTTTTCGTGCGCAATGGGATCTTTAGTGGCCAGTAAAAATGGAGCTAACGCCTATGTATCATCGCAGGATATCAACCATCTTCAGTCGCAATAAATCTAAACTTTTGTTTTTCGATAACGTTTTCGTTAATTTTATGTATGGTTTTATTAACATTTCATTAATGTTTTAGAATATTTTATTTATCATTGCAGCATCAACTTATTCGAAATTGATAAATTTTTCATCTAAATTTTAATAAATCCATTTTTTTTGAATTTATTTTTTTGAATTTCGTAGATGACTCAAATAATAACTAATTTAAAATAATTATGAAATTTATTTTACTCAAACAATTAATGTTTGCGTGTTTTTTCCTATTTACAGGAATTGTATTTTCGCAAACTGTTAGTGGAACAGTTTCGGGGGATGAAGGACCATTACCCGGAGTGAACGTAGTTATCAAAGGAACCACAAACGGTGCTTCTACCGATTTTGACGGTAACTACACATTAGACAATGTAGGTTTAGACGCAATTCTGGAATTTAGTTACCTTGGTTTTGTAACCCAGGATATTCCAGTTAATGGCCAATCAGCAATTGATGTTGTATTGGAAGTAGATGCTGAATCATTAGACGAAGTCATTATCATTGGTTATGGGACCACGACGGTGAAAGACGCTACTGGGGCAGTTGCATCAGTTAGCGCTAAAGATTTTAACGGTGGAGCCATAGGTTCTCCGGAACAATTAATTCAAGGTAAAGTTGCCGGGGTTCAAACAGTATCAT
>CAZQRD010000096.1:0-8264 GCA_964595535.1 uncultured Flavobacteriaceae bacterium
AGGAGTTCTTGAACCATTGCAAGCAGCACCAGTGATTATTGAAGATGGGGTTTTTGTTGGATCGCGTTGTATTGTTGTTGAAGGTGTAAGGGTCGAAAAGGAGGCTGTTTTAGGTGCGAATGTTGTACTAACCATGAGCACTAAAATAATTGATGTAACAGGAGATGAACCTATAGAAATGAAAGGCAGGGTTCCTTCACGATCGGTTGTTATTCCGGGAAGTTATACGAAGACATTTAAAGCAGGTGATTTTCAGGTGCCTTGTGCCTTGATCATTGGTGTTAGAAAGGAATCTACCAATAAGAAGACATCTCTTAATGATGCTTTACGTGAATATAATGTTTCGGTATAAGTTGTTTCTTGAAATTTGCACTTCCTCAAAAAAAACTGAATACGGCTTCATAAAGATCGGATAATAAAAAGTTAGGACAAAGCTTAACTATTTTTCAATAGCTCACTTTTTTCTTTGTCTTTTGTGATCCCGAAAGGTGTAGTTATGATCTTATTTTTTTTGACCTCAGCACGAATCGCAAGATTTTTAGAAATTGATTCTTGATTTTTATAGCCTCTTTTATGATCAAGATGCAAACAAATTGCGCTATACCTGAATTGTTTCCCCTTAATGCCCAGATTCATAAGTCGTTCTCCAAGCTCTCTGTCTTGACCGCCGTACTGCATTCTTTCATCAAAACCATTCACTTTTAAAATATCTTTTTTCCACCCTGAAGCATTATGTCCGTTCCATGTTGAATTAGTGGTAGTAATTCTATTGAGGAATTTTGCTTTGGAAGAATTAGTGGTTAATTTGTTATTTTTAAATGATTTCTTTAAACCTCTTTCTTTAAGCCAACTCTTTTTGAAACATACCTCAGACAATATATCTTCTTTGGTAATCATCGTAGAAATATTCATTGGTAGTTTAAAGTATCCTCCCGAAATAAAGTGACCCACTTCTTTATTGTCTTCATGAACCTGAAGAAAATCTTTTCTTGGAATACAATCTCCGTCACTCATGGCAATATAGTCTGCATTACAAGCTAAAATTGCCTTATTCAGAATTTTTGATTTTTGAAAACCTTCATCCTCTTGCCAAACATGAACAATTGGATAAAAAACTATCTTGGACATAGCGTCGATCAATTGTTTAGTTTCTGGTCCTGATCCGTCGTCGGCAATGACTATTTCAAAATTTTTAAATGTTTGATTATTATAAGCCCAAAGCACTTTTTCCAACCAGGGAACCGCGTTATAGGTACTTATGATTACTGAAATTTGAATATTTTCCATATGTGGTTGATTGATAGTCAAGATTCCTTCCTATTTTTGCTGCAAAGTTAACATTATGAATTTTATAAAAAGAATTCTTTACGGCTTAATTAAGAAAAACAGGCACCTTCCAATGGAGTTTTATGCCAAGATATATTATGAATATTATCATGGTAAAAAGCTCGATCTTAAAAGCCCTGAAGCATATGTTGAAAAACTTCAGTGGTTGAAAGTCTATTTTCATCCTCCGATTTTAAATCAGCTGGTCGATAAATATGAAGTAAGAAGTTATGTTGAAGAAAAAATAGGCAACTCTTATCTGAATGATTTATATCAAGTTTGTGATAATTTTGACGAAATTGATTTTGAGGCCCTGCCCGAAAGCTTTGTAGTAAAAGGGACACATGGATCTAATATGCATATGGTAGTCAAGGATAAACGTAAACTGAATAGGAGAAAACTAAAATTCCAGGTATTTAAGTGGAAGCGGAAAAATCTATACTATCTATCTGGTCAGGAATGGGCTTATAAAAATGTAAGGCCTAGAATAATAGTAGAAAAATTTCTCGAAGACGCTAATAGAGAGTTATTAGACTTTAAATTGTTTTGCTTCAATGGTGAAGTAAAATTTATTCAGGTACATAAATTGTTTGATGGTAATAAATGTCTTGCACACTTTGACCTGAACTGGAACAAACTGGATGTTACGAGTCAGGATATGAAAAGTTATAAAGGCGAGGTAGAAAAACCTAAGAATTTGAAAGAAATGATTGAATTGTCTTCAAAGCTGGCAGATAAGCTACCTTTCGTTCGAGTGGATTTATACGATGTTGATAATCAGATTCTATTTGGAGAGTTAACATTTTATCCATCAGATGCGAGAAAGAACTTCTTTCCTGAATCATTTAACAAAAAAGTGGCAGAGTATCTTATATTGCCTAAAATTCCTGATGGTAAACAGGAAATAGTATCGATCTGATGAAGAGCATGATCAAAGAATCTTTACGCGTTCTAAAAAATAAAGGAACCTTAATTTATCCCACCGACACCATTTGGGGGATTGGCTGTGATGCCACCAATCAACTTGCCGTTGAGAAAATCTACAAAATCAAAAACAGGTCAGATAGTAAAAGCCTGATCATTCTTGTGGATGGAATGGAGATGCTTCAGGAATATGTGAGTGATATTCCAGATGTGATTGAAAGGTTCTTTCAAGCCGCCATAAAACCTACAACAGTAATCTATACTCATCCCATTGGATTAGCCTTAAATGTGATTGCTAAGGACAATACAGTGGCGATTAGAATCGTTCAAAACGAATTCTGCAAAGCCTTGATTCGAGAATTTGGTAAACCCATTGTTTCTACTTCTGCAAATTTCAGCAGGGAGCCTGCTCCCTCCAGTTTCGATGAAATTGATCCTTTACTTTTGAAACAAGCAGATTATATAGTAAATTTGCCGGCAGCTGAAACAAAAAAGTCGGCTTCCCAAATCATTAAAGTAAATGATCTCGGCGAGATCGAGTTTCTCAGAAAATAGCATGCTAGAGCCAAACACGAATTTTAAAAAGGCAATTTTACTTCCTGCTTTCGATTATATTGCACAAGCTGCAGAAGCTCTGCAGGTAGAAACCTATGTGATTGGTGGCTACGTTCGAGATTTTTTACTGGAAAGAGAAAAGCCAAAAGATATTGATGTTGTTGCTGTTGGAAGTGGTATAGATCTGGCTAATAAAGTGGCTGAATTACTGCCTTTTAATCCAAAAGTACAGGTTTTTAAGACCTATGGGACGGCCATGCTTCGTTTCAAGGATCTTGAAATTGAGTTTGTAGGGGCAAGAAAGGAATCTTATGTGAAACACAGCAGGAATCCACTTGTTGATCGGGGTACCTTGCAAGATGATCAGAATCGCAGGGACTTTACCATTAATGCCATGGCGATTAGTTTGAACAGTGCTGATTATGGCGCCTTACTTGATCCTTTTAATGGTATTAGCGACCTTCAAAACAAGATCATCAGAACACCACTTAACCCTGACATTACCTTTAGTGATGATCCCTTGAGAATGATGAGGGCCATTCGTTTTTCAAGCCAGTTGGGTTTTGAAATTGAAGCCGAGTCATTGGAATCGATCACTAGAAATGCCAAAAGACTTCAAATAGTGAGTGAGGAAAGGGTAGTGGAGGAGTTGCATAAGATTATGTTGAGTGACAAGCCTTCTATTGGTCTGAAATTATTGTTTCAAACAGGCCTGTTGACTTTTATCCTTCCTGAATTATCCGATTTACAGGGCGTTGAGCGAATCAAAGGGCAGAAGCACAAAGATAATTTTTACCATACCCTACAAGTTGTCGATAATATTAGTGAAAAAACAGACAAGTTATGGTTAAGATGGGCAGCTTTGTTACACGATATTGGTAAGGCACCTACTAAAAAATTTGACAAGAAAGTCGGATGGACATTCCACGGACACGAATTTGTTGGCTCTAAAATGGTAAAAAAAATCTTCAAAAGACTCAAAATGCCCTTGAATGAGAAAATGAAATATGTACAAAAGATAGTGATGATGAGTTCCCGGCCCGTTATTCTGGCCGAAAATGTGACTGATTCTGCTGTGCGAAGATTGATCTTTGATGCCGGTGACGATCTCGATGATCTTATGACGCATTGTGAGGCCGATATCACTACCAAGAATCTGCTAAAAGAGAAACAATACCTCAATAATTTTACATTGGTTCGACAGAAGATTAAAGAGGTGGAAGAAAGAGATCATGTCAGAAATTTTCAGCCACCCATTTCAGGTGAACTGATTATGGAAACTTTTAACTTAAAACCCTGTCGTGAAATTGGGATCATCAAGGATGCTATAAAAGAAGCCATTCTTGAAGGTGAGATCTCTAATGATTACGACCAAGCCCATGCCTTTATGATAAAAAAGGCTAACGAAATCGGTTTAAAAAAATAAAGTCTTAGCTTAGAATATGTCTGGAAATAACTAATTTTTGAATTTCAGTTGTGCCTTCACCAATAGTGCAAAGTTTTGCGTCTCTGTAAAATTTCTCTACAGGAAAATCTTTGGTATATCCATAACCGCCATGAATTTGTAAGGCTTCATTGGCTACTTTTACACATACCTCAGAGGCATACATTTTGGCCATGGCACCAATTTTGGTCATTTTTTTACCTTTGATCTTATCGTGAGCAGCTTTGTGTAATAACAATTCAGAGGCTTCAATCTCCGTGGCCATATCGGCCAATTTAAACCCAATCGCTTGAAATTTACTTATCGATTGACCAAATTGTTCCCTCTCTTTTGAATATTTAAGAGCGGCTTCATAAGCTCCTTTGGCGATACCTAAGGAGAGTGCTCCAATTGAGATTCTACCGCCATCCAATACTTTCATTGACTGAATAAATCCTTGGCCAACTTCCCCGAGCATGTTGTCTTTGTGAACGCGACAATTATCAAAAATAAGTTCAGCCGTTTCAGAGGCTCTCATGCCCATTTTATTTTCTTTTTTACCAGAAGAGAAACCTGGTGTTCCTTTTTCAATGGCAAATGCCGTCATCCCTTTCGAATCTCCTTTTTCTCCCGTTCTTACTATAACAACTGAAATATCGCCACTGATACCGTGGGTAATAAAATTTTTGGCACCATTAATTATGTAGTGATCTCCATCTGCAACCGCAGTAGTACTCATGCCACCAGCATCACTTCCGGTATTGTGTTCGGTAAGACCCCAGGCCCCAATCCATTCTCCATGTGCTAATTTTGGGAGCCATTTCTGTTTCTGAGCTTCATTCCCAAATTCAAGGATATGATTGGTGCACAATGAATTATGTGCAGCCAGAGATAGACCAATGGAAGAGTCGACCTTTGAAATTTCTTCAATAACAGTGATGTATTCATGATAATCCATCCCACTTCCACCGTATTCTTCGGGCACCAATACGCCCATGTATCCCATGGCACCTAATTGGTGAAAAAGTTCCTCCGGAAAGGTTTGATTCTCATCCCAATCCATCATAAAAGGTTTGATATGCTTGCCAGCAAAATCTCTTATAAAGTGTGCGATCGTATTCCGCGTTTCGGACATTTCAAAATTCATAGTAGGTATTTTATTCAGCCGTCAAATATAAGGCTATTCTATCGAATTTTTCTATTGGGAAAGAGTCTATTTTTTTTAAGTCATGAAGGTTTGAGAAGAAGTCATTTTTATCTCTGAACTGACATATTTTTTTGGTAAGCTGATAGTCTAGATATGGTGTTTTAAGGAGCTCTTTAAAACTCGCGGTGTTGATATCAATCTTGATAAAATCGGGCTTTTCCATTACTTTGAAATACTGTCTGAGTCTAAGGGCTGTTTCCCTGTTGAGGTAATATACCTCATACAATTGTTCATTTGTTGAATAGCCTTTTAAAAAGTTTCTATAAGCGATAATTCGTTTTGCCATTTTCAAATCAACGCCATTTACGCTTTCAAGCTCTTCTATAGTAGCCTTATTGAGATCTCTAATTGCTACTGGATGATCTTCCTTTTTAAGCGTATTCTTATGTGCTACTTTGCGCTTGGTCCAGTTTGGAAATTTAAAATAGGGCGAAATATGATGTAATAAACTGTCATTTACGCCAGTAATTTTTTGAAATTCTTCCGCAGTATTGACAAATTTCCCCTCTTTTCGAAAAGCAAACAGGCGATCAATTTGCTCCGTACTGAGTCCGAATTGATAGGCTTTAAAATCTGTGAGGTAATTAGGATTAAAAGGGTATGTCTTCTTCTTAGGAGTTATTTCGTCTACGTTTCTTAACGAATCTATTTTAAATTGAATTAGAGCAAATTCCTGGTCGTTAAATTCCTCTTTACTTGAAAAATCAATAAAGTATAGTGCAAGTTGGGTAGAGAATAATATCACAAACAAAAATACAATCCCATTTCTTTGTCTATTGCTATACCAGAAATGGGATTGTATAAATTTCATTTGCAGATATGTCTAGCTCTTCTTTGATTTAATTGCAGCTAAATATTTGTTCAGTTCTTCTTTTACTTTAGGCGCTAAAATAACAAGCCCTACCATATTTGGAACCATCATAGCAAAAATCATTGCGTCTGAAAATCCAATGACAGAACCTAAACTAGCAGCTGCGCCAATAACCACAAACACTAAGAATATAATTTTATACGTGTATTCCATTTTTTTTGATCTTCCAAATAAATAAGCCCAACCCTGAAAACCATAATATGACCATGAAATCATGGTGCTAAAGGCAAATAATACCACAGCTACAGTCAACACATATGGAAACCAGGATATAACAGATTCAAATGCACCTGATGTAAGTAAAATAGCTTGAGCATCATTGAGACTTGAATTTTCTGGATTGACATTGCCCGTAATAACCAATACTAGCGCCGTCATTGTACATACCACAACTGTATCGATAAAAGGTTCTAATAAGGCAACCATTCCTTCGGAGGCAGCATATTTGGTTTTAACTGCAGAGTGTGCTATTGAGGCTGACCCTACGCCAGCTTCGTTTGAAAAAGCAGCTCTTCTAAACCCTTGAATCATGACTCCAACAGCTCCTCCTACAACTCCTTCAGGGCTAAATGCACCATTGTAGATTTGTAAAAGGGCATCACCAATCATATCGTATTTTGCAATAAGAACAAAAAGTGAAGCGGATACATAAATAACTACCATAAAGGGTACAATCTTATCGGTTACGCTCGCAATTTTTTTAATTCCACCAATGATAACGATACCTACAAAAATTGCCATGATTACTCCAAACAGCCACCCTTTGCCATGAAAAACAGATTCAGTTCCACCTGTAATATTTTCAATCAGTTGAAATGCCTGATTCACCTGAAACATATTTCCGCCTCCAAAAGATCCGCCAATGACAAAAATCGCAAACAAAACGGCTAAAATTTTCCCTAACTTTTCAAATCCTTTAGATTTTAAACCCTTGGTTAAATAATACATAGGGCCCCCATACACCGTTCCGTCTGGTCCAATGTCACGATATTTTACACCCAATGTGCATTCAACAAATTTCGATGCCATTCCTAGAAACCCTGCTACAATCATCCAAAATGTGGCGCCAGCTCCACCAATAGAAACAGCGATAGCAACACCTGCAATATTACCCAAGCCAACAGTTGCAGACAATGCAGCTGTTAATGCTTGAAAATGAGAAACTTCTCCTAGATGCCCTTCTATGGCAATGGTGTCTTGAATATCTCCCGAGGATGATGCTTCCACCACACCGGGTAAAGCTTCATGATGATCAATATCATCGTATTTACCCCTTACAATATTAATCGAAGTAGCAAACCCTCTTATGTTTATAAATTTAAAATAAAAAGTAAAATAGGTAGCACCCAATATTAATGGAAACAAAACCCAATAAATACGAATGTCATCAGTAAAAGGGATCTGATAAAAAATAAAATCCACGAACCAACCTGTCGCATGACCAAAAATTTCATCAATTTGTTGATCAAGCCCTTTTTCCTGGGCAACGCTGAACAAGGGGCTTAAAATCACTAAAAATGTAAGTATTTTTTTAAACATGAGTGCTTATGGTATTTTGGATTGGATTGCAATATCCAAAAAATAATACCTTATGGCAAAAAAAATGCGCTAAAATGTAAGGAAGCCTTACCAATAGTATAGAAAAACCTTATGAGCCACTAACTTTCAGGTTTTAATTAGTTACTATGATTTCGACAAACACTTTAAGTGTCTGGCTCACATATAAATCCAACTTTTTTATATAAATCCACCTCCTTGTTTATCATTACCGTTTCGATTCTTTCGGGAGCGTTGTTTGTTCTTTCCACTACCAAAACGATAGCTAAATCCTAAGTAAGCAGTTTGACTCTCCCAATAAAAGTTTCCGTCTGAAGGGAAGGGTCTTTCAGATGTAAAACCAAAGGTCATGGTGTTGAATATATCGCTGTATCTCGCGCTAAGCGTTCCCTTTCCATCAA
>CAZQRD010000097.1:0-8104 GCA_964595535.1 uncultured Flavobacteriaceae bacterium
TTCTATTGGTTTAAGTATTCGTGATGTGCTTCGCAGTTGCTACGCACCATTCACTTTTCCGCCAGTAGTCGGACAAGCGCAACTTCATGCGACTTCCCGCTTTCAGCGTGACGCACTTCCGTTGCTTCGTTCATTATTGCTTCGTGCAACCCTACTTCCTATAGAAACTCTGATCCAGTTGACAATGTTTCTTGAGATCGTAACGACCTCTTTAAATTCTCGTCTTAGCTTCCGACTTATTTTAGAAGAAGGAGAAGGAGCAGTCGGGAAGTGAAACGGCTTAGGCTGCGGTGGAGAAAATAAGGAGGAAAAGCTACAGAGAATTTAAAGCAGTCTTGAATTCCTGCCCGTCCGGCAGGCGGGTTTCGTTCTTTTGTTTCAAGACAAAAGGACAAAGAAAGATCATTTCACGCTCCTCTATTTTCCAAAATAAATATATTTAATAATGAAATTATTGTCTCAAAACGGTCAACACTAATTAGTGAAGTTCATTAGTAGGTGAGTAGAAATTCTCACTTATCACTTAGCCCTTTGACTTTCGACTTTCGACATTAGACTTTCGACTTCAATAAGGCATTCTGCTCCTCCATCAAATCACTAAGTTTCGTGAGCAATTCTATGTTCTTCGGTGTTACCACCGTTACATCTTTTGTGTCTTCAGCCTTTTTGATGAGTCGGTTCATAAATTTTACGACTATAAATATGGTAAAGCCAATAATCAAAAAATCTATTGCTGCTTCGAATAAAGCACCATAACCAATCGCTACTTCGGCTTTAGTTTCAGAGCCATCAGCAGCGATAATTGGGTCTTTTAGCACAATTCTCATATCCCCCATATTCACGTTTCCTGATAGCAAAGACAATGGTGGTAACATCACCTTTTTTACCAATACATCGATCACTTTATTGAATGCGGCTCCTATTATGATACCAATAGCCATATCCATCATATTTCCTTTAACTGCAAAATTCTTAAATTCTTTGAATAGTTTCATTTTGATTTATTTTTAAGCCGCAAATATATTTGTAAATAGCCACAGTTCAAAACCGACATCGGAATTTAAACAGTTTTAGTAATTCCGTATCTTGCGCCTCCAAAATTGAACTACATGGATTTTCAGACCGCTTATCAAAAAGCCATCTCCTTTGCCGGACGCAAACATACAGACCAGTATATTCCCGGGTCTGAAAGCAGCTATATGGTTCATCTATCGAATGTGGCCATGGAAACGATGATCGCCGCCGGGCATACAAATGATTTTGATTTGATCTTTGCTGTGCAAGTGGCTCTTTTACATGATGTTTTGGAAGATACCCCTTGCACCATTGAAGAATTAAAAGACGCATTTGGTGTTGAAATAGCAGATGGGGTTTTAGCCCTTTCCAAGAATGAAGTGTTGGAACCTGAAGTGCAAATCCCTGATAGCCTGAAACGAATCAAATTGCAGCCAAAGGAGGTCTGGACCGTAAAACTAGCCGATAGAACATCTAATATGCAACAACCTCCTAATCATTGGGATAAAAACAAAAGAATCTCTTATCTTTTAATGGCAGGGGTGATCTTATCAGAACTTAAAGACGGGAACGCATATCTTGAAAAAAGGTTGGGGGAGAAAATTATGGGGTATGATCAATATATCAGCTAAAAACATATTGTCGCCAAATGAAGAAATTTTCAATCCTTTTAATGATGTAATCCCTAAGCCAGCAGTTCTTCAACATTTTCAATTTTATTCGTAACATTTTGATTGCAATAGCGTCAGGTTATTGAACAGATTCCTTTATTTAAAAAACATCATCAATGACCACCTTTATCAAAACCAAAAGAATACATAGTATTGATGCGTTAAGAGGTTTTGCTCTGGCAGGTGTTGCCCTTGTGCATATGGTCGAACAATACATCGCCGGACCTGGTCCAGAAGGTTTTATGGAAGGTATCAATGGACTTCCTGATCAAATAGTCCATGGATTTCTCCAGCTCTTTTTTACTGGTAAATTCTTTGCCCTCTTTTCTATTCTTTTTGGTTTGAGTTTTGCAATTCAAATGGAGGCAGCCGAAGAAAAAAATGTGAAATTCGGGTGGCGTTTTTTATGGAGGGCGGTGCTTCTTTTTGCCATTGGCTATATTCATCAGTTGTTTTATCGCGGCGATATTCTTACCATTTATGCTGTTTTGGCGCCCTTTATCATTCCGTTTTATAAGGTCTCTAATAAGTGGATCTTATTCACAGCCGGAATTATCTTTTTAGGCATCCCGAGGTTTATTGCTTATGCAATAATGGGTGCTGACAGTGCTACCGGTATTCACTCGATTATGGATAATAACAATGAATATATTATAAATTATTTTGACATCATTCAAAACGGAAGTCTCTTTGACGTTTTTAAGATTAATGCTACTTATGGCATGATGACTAAAATTGATTTTCAAATATCTTTCTTTGGTAGGTTTTATTACACTTTTGGCTACTTTTTATTAGGTCTTTGGCTAGGAAAAATAGGCTTGTTTAAACATTTATCAACCTATTTCAAAAAAATAAAAACGGTTATGCTTTGGTCATTAGTTGCTTTACTTCTGTCGTTGGTAGCCATGATAGCTACCTTCGCTACCATGCCACAGCCAGTTGATAACGGTTCTTGGCAATTTGTATTTGGAATGAATTTTATGGATTGGTTCAATATGTCCATGACATGCATTATTCTTTGCGGTTTCCTTTTATTGTATAAAAGAGAAAAATGGAAAAAAAGTCTGTTGTTCTTTGCGCCTTATGGAAGAATGGCCCTAACCAATTATATACTTCAATCTGTCATTGGTACATTTATCCTTTTCGGGTGGGGTCTGGGTTATTTGGGTCAGATCAGATTTTCTTTTCTATTTCTGATGGCTCTTTTACTCATTACCCTTCAGACTATTCTTAGTAAATACTGGCTAAAAACCTTTCTTTACGGACCTCTTGAATGGCTATGGCGTTGTGGTACTTATATGAAATGGCAACCACTCCTAAGGAAGAGTGATAAGTCAAATATGTCTCATTAGGTAACTTGAGCAGATTTTAAGGATGACTAAAATCAATGATTTTGATGGTTATTTAAAATACATTTGTGACAATTTAATATTAAATTAGCAAGCATCATTCTATTAAATTTGAAGGTGAATTTATAAGAATTACCAAAAACTTTTTACCATGAAAAAACTGATAGCTTTGAGCGCTTTTATCCTGCTGTTTGCTTATGCTTGCGATTCAAAAAAAGGTGCGAAAATTTCTGATCAAATTAGAATTAATCAAATTGGATTTTATCCGAATTCAGTAAAACAATTCACCATCGTAGATTCGAAAGCTACTTCATTTAAATTGGTAGATGGCTATAAAAATAAAGTGTATTCAGGCAAACTGGTTGATCAGGGAACTTGGGAAGCTTCGGGAGAAAAGGTAAAACTGGGAGATTTTTCTTCCTTTTCTGCTCCTGGGGCATATTATGTTGTCGTTGACGACACCATTGCTTCCTATCCTTTTAAAATTAAAAAAGATCTGTATAGATCGGCTTTAGCAGCAGCTATTAAAAGTTATTATTTTCAAAGAGCCTCCATACCAATTGAAGAAGAATATGGAAATGAATACGCAAGAGGAGCTGGTCATCCGGATGACAAATGTTTGTATCATCCATCATCAGGAAGAACTGAAGGAACTTTGAATTCTCCGGGCGGCTGGTATGATGCAGGTGATTATGGGAAATATATCGTAAACGCATCCCTCTCTTCGGGTCAAATGATGTTGTTACTTGAACAATATCCGGACATGATGAAAAATATTGGTCTTAACATTCCTGAATCCGGAAATGGAATAGTTGATCTATGGGACGAATTAAAATATGAACTTGATTGGATCCTGACCATGCAGGATGACGATGGTGGGGTGTTTTTCAAACTAACAGCCAAAGGATTTGGAGGTTTTATCATGCCTGAAGACTATGACCTTGATCGTTATATTATCGGTAAAGGAACCGCATCTACGCTTGATTTTGCAGCAGTATTGGCACAGGCATCAAGATTATACAAAGGAATAGACCCAGATTGGTCGGCCACAGCATTGGAGGCTTCGAAAAAGGCTTTTGTATGGGCAGAAGAAAACGATACTATTCATTTTAAAAACCCTGAAGATGTAAGCACGGGTGAGTATGGAGATGATGAATTCTCAGATGATTTTTTCTGGGCGGCTTCTGAGTTGTACCTGGCTACTAAAGACGACATTTATTTCAATGCAATGAAGAAGTATGAACAGGAATACAAACATCAGTTGGGAGACAGTTGGAAGAATTTTGTTCGCAACGTTGCATTCCACTCCTTACTTGAAAATAGAGATCAACTGGATGAAGAATTTACAAATTCTCTTATTAAAGGACATACAGTAGTCGCTGATAACATCCTTCAGAAAATAGACCAGCATCCATATCGTATTGCTTTGGATACTTATGTATGGGGTTCGAACAGCGATATTCTTAACCAGGCCTATATTTTATGTGTGGCGCACAAATTAACCGGTGACGAAAAATACCTCATGGGTGCCGAGCAAATTACAGATTATATCTTTGGTAAAAATGCAACCGGGTATTCCTTTCTTACCGGCTTTGGTTCTAAAAGGGTCATGTTTCCACACCACAGACAAAGCGGAGCCGATAGTATCGCTGATCCTATTCGGGGGTTTATAGTCGGAGGTCCAAACAATGATAGACAGGATGCTCATGAAGTTACCTACCAATCTGAATTTGCTGCCAAAGCATATATGGATGTTGAGGCAAGTTTCGCATCAAATGAAGTGTGTATCAATTGGAACGCTCCTGCAGTTTATGTATTGGGTTACTTGCAACAAGTGCGGAACTAAATGGCCGAAAATCGTTATTTTTGACAGCAGTTATATTTAACTGCTGTTTTTTATGGATAAATTTCAACCTTTACTAAATTATATCAACCGTGTGGTTGAACTTACCGAAGAAGAAGAGCACAAACTTGTTTCCTTGATTTCCTTTCGTAAATTATTAAAAGGCCAGTATTTTCTTCAACAAGGAGATATTTGCAAATTCAGTGGATTTGTGATTTCGGGCTGTACCAAAACGTTTTATGTTGACGACGAAGGACAGGAACATATTGTTATGTTTTCCATTGAAGACTGGTGGACATCAGACATGGGCAGTTATATTTCGCAAAAGCCAGCTGATTTTAACGTACAATGCCTTGAAAAAACAGAACTCATTCAGCTCTCTTATGAACAACAGGAGGAAATGCTCCGTGAGATCCCAAAACTGGAAAGATTTTTCAGGATTATCATAGAAAGGGCTTTCGTTGCTTCTCAAAAAAGAGTGATAAGAAATTTAAGTATGAGTGCCAAAGACAGATACCTGTTTTTTAGAAATCAATATCCCAAGATTGAACAGCGTATTCCACAATACCTCATTGCCTCCTACCTAGGTATCACCAAAGAATTCTTAAGCAAAATCAAGAGCCAATTGATCCTTGAACAGTAGTATGTTAATCTAGTTTAACATCATTTGATAAACTGCCTTATTTTATTACCTGCACTATCAACCGATCTTTGCCTTGTTCATTCAAAGTTTGAAAGATGAAGTTGTTGATCAAAAACATAAGTGATCTGAATGATCTTCTGATGCAGGGGGAATCTCTGGAAGCCTTTGAAAGGTTCTATCATGAAGAAGTCGTTATTCAGATAAATGATGAAGCACCGGTAAAAGGTAAAGCAACAAACAGGAAAATTCAGGAAATGGAAATGAATAATACTGTTGAGTTTAAAAGTGCCAAACCTTTAAAAGTAACTATTGGCGAACAAACGACGATGGTAGAGTGGCACATAAATTATGAGCATAAGGTTTATGGTGAAAGAAATTATACCCAGGTAGCTGTTCAAGATTGGAAAGAAGGCCTTATCGTAAAAGAAAAGTTGTATTACGGAATTAAAAGAAAATAAATATTTAATCATTAAATTTAATAATCATGAAAAATAGAGTACAAACAATTATAGCAGCATTGATTTTTGCTACGGTGACATTTGCATTTACAAACATCGAGGATGGAACAGTAGAGGTAAAAGCTGATAAAAGTTCAGTAACCTGGAAAGGATATAAAGTAACCGGTTCTCACAAAGGCAGTATTGCTTTGAAAAATGGGGCCCTTACTTTTAAGGAAGGCAAACTAATAGGTGGTGAATTTGTGATTGACATGGCGACAATCGAAAACACCGATATGGAAGGTGAATATAAAACAAAACTTGAAGGGCACTTGAAATCTGATGATTTCTTTGGTGTGGAGAAATATCCTTCTGCGACTCTTATCTTTAAAAAGGTAAAAAGTACTGGTAAAAATTCTTACGAAGTCACTGGAGATCTAACGATTAAAGATAAAACCAATTCTGTTACTTTTGACCTTTCAGTTTATGGAAATAAAGCAACAGCTAACGTTAAAATTGACAGAACTAAATTTGACATACGATATGGTTCAACAAGTTTTTTCGATGATTTACAGGACAAAGCGATTTATGATGAATTTGATCTCATAACCGATCTTGAATTCTAAAAGAGTACTATTTTTTTAAACAGATAAAAGACCGCTATTCCCCCAGCGGTTTTTTTATGCCTGAAATTTAGATATATTTCCTTTGTATGATATATGTCACTTAATCGCAGTATAGCGCGTATTATATTTGGGTTTTGTTAGTTATCAATTTTATAGAAAGACCTTATTTTCGGCCATTATCAACAGGCTGCCAAGGTCTTTCTATTTTTAGAAGACAAGCTGTTAATACGGTAATTAAATGTGTTTAATTTATTTTTGGATTATAGACAATTGTATATTATCATTTTTTACTTACCTTTAACTTATTAAGCCCTAACCTACTTTACATTGCAACAGTATCTCGTGATTATTAACCAAAGAACATTTATCGCTTTATTGACGGCTGCCGTCACGACCTATTTATGTTTTTATTTTGATGTGCATTTTAATATTGATCTTACCCTTATAAGCATTGCCATGATATTTCCACTGGTATTTACTATCAGAGGATCCTTCAGAAGAAGAGAAAAAGCATTGGAGCACCTGAGTGAATTTAGAAGTACCTTAAAAACTTTGCACTATTTTTTTATGAGTAATAAACTGCTGTCAGAGGAAGAAAAAAAGCAGGGCACAGAGATTCTGCTCAAAGTGAGTAATACACTGATGACTCATCTGAGAACGAATGAGGTGCAAACAGACGGTATTGATCAATGCTTAAATGAAGTATATAATTTTGTTGATCTACATAATGAAGCGCTCTCTGGAAAAAGAAAAGAGAAAATTTTTCGTTTCCAGAAGGACCTGCATGAAACCGTTGAGAACGTTCACGCTATTAACATTCATAGAACACCGATAAGCTTAAAGGCTTATTGTCTCATCTTTATTTATATCTTTCCTTTCATCTACGCACCTTCCATTATAAACAGTATTGGACCCGATAATGGTCAATGGATTACGTATACCATCGTGCTTGCAAGTCAATTTATTTTGATTGCCTTGTACAATATTCAACATCAGCTTGAGTATCCTTTTGACGATAAAGGCCTGGATGACATAAAATTGGATAATTTCAGGTTTGACCGGTAACAACTTTTGGGAATCAACGGGATTTCTAAAATGACTAAAACAAGAGTTGCAACATATATCCATCCTTCCTTGTTTCCAGAGTAGCTATATCCATGGAGTCTGATAAAAACTTTGTAAACCATATATTCTTTAAACAAACTATTAATGAGTATAAGACTTTCTGAATAATCAGAAGGTTTTTTTGTTTTCACCATGTACAGAAGCTATATTCACATTACTTTTTTTGTTTCTATTCCCAATTATTCCTTAAATAAAAATATTTTGTTTTTTTTAACATTTTTTTAATTACTTGTTATTCAAGTTTTTATATAATTCTATTGTGAAATAATTGTTAAAATAGTACTTTGTTTTACATAGTACTGTAACATAACTGAAGATGTGTAGTCTTATAAGTGTAACCTACAATTTAAAACATTAATTATGAGAACTACAATATTTAACAACAGCAAAAGAATA
>CAZQRD010000098.1:0-8026 GCA_964595535.1 uncultured Flavobacteriaceae bacterium
TCAATAATTCTTATAGGGAGAAACTTCGAAATTCGATATTCCTTGTTCGAAATTCGATATTCAAAAAAGACCAATAAATCAAAAATCAAAAATCTCCATTCTCCAATCAAAAGCTACAGAGAAAAAAAAGATCATTTGAATTCAGTGATTTGAACAAAAGCTTTTCCCAACTTCTCTTTTTCACTAGCAAAAGTTTCTTTATCCCAATCAAAATAATTGGCAAATTCTTTCAGAATGGGTTCTTTGAGTTTATCTAGATGAAAAGGATCAAAGTATAAGCGACCGGTTCGTCTCTCAAAAAAGTCAAGGGGTTTTAGCACCATTTCATAATGTACGCCATACCATAATTCGGCTTTGGCTAATCTTAGGGCAGCATTTTCGTCTGGTAATTGTTCAAATTTTTCGAAGATATGAGCCGTTTGTCTTCCGTAGCGATGCACCAATGATTTGATATCAGTTTTACTAAACCCATAGGCTTGCCATTCTGGGAATATACTTTTGACATAGCTTTTTACTTCTTTGTAGTTTTCAAAAGAGTTTTCAGTGAGTGGCAGACTTTCAGTTTGTATGGACTTTAAGGTAAGTCCCAGATCTTTTGAAGCCCTTTTATCGACCAGGTCAACAATGCGTTCGGCCATTTTTCTATAGCCCGTAAGTTTACCACCGGCAATTGAAATGAGCCCCGAAGGAGATTCAAAGATTTCATCCTTTCGTGAGAGCTCACCAGCCGATTTTCCTTCCTCATAGATCAATGGTCTCAGACCGGCCCAGCTCGAAATAATATCTTCTTGTTTTAGTTCTATTTCCGGAAACATATTATTTACGGCATGGATCAGGTACAGGGTGTCGACAAGCTCAACGTTGACCGTTTCAGGTTCCTTTTCAAATTTCGTATCGGTGGTACCCACATAGGTAATGTGCCCTCTTGGAATCGCAAAAATCATCCTTCCATCCGGTACGTCAAAATAGACAGATTGCTTCACAGGGAGTTTTTCAAAAGGAAACACCAAATGCACGCCTTTGGTAAGCTGTAATCTTTTTGATTTGTTAGCAACAGGATCCATATGCTCGCGAACATCATCCACCCAAGGCCCTGTGGCATTGATTACGTAGTTCGCTTTTACCGATAATTCCTGATCCAAAAGATGGTCATAAACCAAAGCCCCACTCACGAGCTCATTTGAATAATGCAATGACTTAAGCTCTGCATAATTAAGAGCCAGGGCCTGATGTTGAACAGCAGTTTTCAGCACTTCTATGGTAAGTCGTGCATCATCGGTTCGGTATTCGGCATAAAAACCTGCTCCTTCGAGGATGTCTTGGGGTAGCAAAGGTTCCTTGACCAGGGCAGTTTCTTTATCCAGCATCTGTCTTTTGTCTTCTCCCTCCACCTTGGCCAGAATATCGTAGATCTTGAGGCCGATGGAAGTAAGCCAGGAGCCATAGGTGCCGTTTTCAATAATGGGAAGGATCATTTTATCAGGCACCACCAGATGAGGCGCCAATTTGTGAAGGATGGCCCTTTCGGAGCCCACCTCTTTTACCAACCAAAAATCAAATTGCTTTAAATACCGCAAGCCACCATGTATGAGTTTGGTGGATTTAGAACTGGTGCCTGAAGCAAAATCATTTTGTTCTACCAGAGCAACCTTAAGCCCTCTGGTTGCTGCATCAAGCGCTATACCTGCTCCCGTGATACCACCACCAATGATGAGCAGGTCGAAGGTTTCAGTGGCTAACCTGCTGCTGAGTTTTTCTCTTTGTAAATTTGAAAATGACGACATGTTAATAGCCTTGCTGAATTTGTGTAGGGATACCGTCGATACTCACTTCATTCTTTTCTTTCCAATAGTCTTTAATGCCTTCTTCACCTTTTTGTTTGGCCCAATCATCAAGTTGTCTTCGTTCGTCCTTAAAGTCAAAATAAGGGATAGACATACCGCAGGAGGTTTGTACCATGTCTATGTCTATGGCAATGATCTGCCTTGTTCCTGCCAGCTTTGGAAAATGTGCAATACTGTTTGACCATTCCTTGTCATTCGGGTTGATCACGTTTCCTTTTCCGAAAAGTCTCAGAATCATTGGAGCCCCTTCAAAGGCGCAGAACATCACCGTGATACGTCCGTCAGCACCAAGATGGGCCGCGGTTTCGTTACCACTTCCTGTCAGATTTAACCAAAGTACCTTCTTCTGATCAATTACCCTAAAGCTGTCCATACCTTTGGGAGACAGATTGATTCTACTTTTATCTGTGGCCGAAGCCACAAAAAAGATCTTTTGTTCTGAGATGAATTTTTGAATGCGTTTATTGATGTGATCGTATTGTTTTGCCATGGTCTCTATTTTAATAAAATGCCTCTTTTGTTTAGTATGTCAATATGTCTAAGGGCCCCTTCTTTAAGGCTGTTTTTTTTAAGTATAAATTCTTTTTCAAACATGCGGTTCTCTTCAAAAAAGGTCACTTTAAAATGGTTATTTAAGGAAAGTATGTCTTCTAGCATGAGCTCGACTTTTGCAAAGGAATGAGCCGGTAAGCGATCTATTTTATGTCTCATTACAGAAGTTTCCTTTTCCTTATCCACGCCTTTGGAAACAATAAGCACCATTTCAAGTGGGACGTCTTTTTTGTTGATCAAATAGGCATAGTGGTCATTTGACTTAAAGGCCTCATTGTATTCTTGACTTATAGCCAGAAAAACGTCTTCAACTTCAGGAATTTGTATGTCTTTTTTCATTTTTAATCTTCTATGGGTCAATCCTCCCAATTCATTGATCGAGATACTGCCTTTTTCCAGGTAGCGTAAAGTTTGTCTCGTTTTGCTACTTCCATAACAGGGTTAAATTCCTTTTGGATCTTTCTGTTTTTCAGGATGTCTTCCTTCTTCCACAAGCCAACCCCAATGCCGGCCAGATAGGCCGCGCCCAAGGCCGTGGATTCTATGATCTCTGCTCTTTCAACGCGTGTTCCTAAAATGTCGGCCTGAAATTGCATCAGATAATTATTGGCACAGGCTCCTCCATCTACTTTTAAAGAAGCAAGTTTTACACCCGAATCTTCTTCCATGGCAAGGATGAGGTCCTTGCTTCGGTACGCCAATGATTCCAGGGTCGCTTTGATCAAATGATTTTTCCCCGTATCTCTCGTCAATCCAAAAATGGAGCCTCTGGCATCCATATCCCAATAAGGAGCTCCCAATCCTGCAAAGGCGGGTACCACATATACATTGCTATCTCCTTTTACCTGTTTGGCAAAATATTCAGAGTCTTTGGCGTGGTCTATGAGTTGTAAGCCATCCCTGAGCCATTGAATGGCTGCACCGGCAATAAACACACTTCCTTCTAGGGCATATTGTACCTCACCATCAAGGCCCCAGGCAATAGTGGTAAGTAAACCGTTAGACGAAAATTTAGGTTTTTTACCCGTGTTCATCAGCAAAAAACAGCCTGTTCCATAGGTATTTTTGGTGTCGCCTTTTTTAAAACAAGCTTGTCCAAAAAGGGCGGCTTGCTGATCACCGGCAATACCGGTAATAGGGATAACGTGTTCGTCAAAAGTGAAATTACCAAAGTGAAAACTTGAGGGTTGTACCTCGGGAAGCATGGATTCTGGAATACGTAGTTTTTCCAGCATATTTTTATCCCATTCCAGATCTTTGATATTGTAAAGCATCGTTCGGGAGGCGTTGGAATAATCTGTGGCATGTACCTCACCTTTTGTAAGGTTCCACAAGAGCCAGGTGTCGACAGTTCCGAAGAGCAAGGATCCTTTTTCGTTCAATTCTTTGGCTTTCGGGACATTGTCAAGAATCCATTTGATCTTGGTGGCCGAAAAGTAGGAGTCAATAACGAGCCCTGTATTATAATGCACATATTCATTGAGTTTTGGATCGGCTTTCAGCTCTTTACAGAGCTTACTTGTTCGCACATCCTGCCATACGATAGCGTTATAAATAGGTTCTCCCGTGTTTTTATTCCAAACAACGGTGGTTTCCCGTTGATTGGCGATACCGATACTCAGTACATCAGCGAAATCAACGTTGTTTTCCCTCATGACCTTGTGCAGGGTTTCCAGTTGCGACTGGTAAATTTCTACAGCGTTTTGTTCTACCCAACCATGCTCGGGATAGATTTGTTCTGTTTCCTTTTGCGAGATACCGCAGATCTTTCCCGTATCATCAAACAATACCGTTCGTGAACTCGTGGTACCCTGATCGAGGGCAATTATATATTTTTTAGCCATGGTGCTGTTTTTTTTGAGATTGGATATTGTTGACCACGACCGAAATCAGTATACCGGCTACTAATGCGATAACGATCCCATATCGAATTTGAAGATCATTTTTATAGAGTAATTGATAACAGGAAGCCCCTAAAAAACTTCCTAGTATTGGACCCAGAATCGGGACCCAGGCATAGCGCCAATCAGATCCTCCTTTGCCGCTTATGGGAAGCAAGAAATGCGCCAAACGCGGCCCAAGATCCCTTGCGGGATTAATGGCAAATCCGGTTGTACCGCCCAAAGCAAAACCGATCACCATGATCAAGGCTCCAACCACCAATGGATTTAGGCCTTCGGTAAAATTTGTGGTTCCGATAAAAAGCAAGCTAAATATAAGCACAGCCGTGCCGATGATCTCAGAGATCAGGTTGTGTACATATGACCTCACCGCCGGAACGGTTGCAAAAGTGGCGAGTTTTGCTCCCTTGTCATCAGTCTTGGACCATAACGGAATATAGAATATCCATACGATGGCAGCGCCACAAAATGCACCTGCAATCTGTGATAGTATATATCCAGGTACTTTTTCCCATGGAAACTCTCCCACAAAGGCAAAACCCAGAGTTACCGCCGGGTTGATATGCGCTCCAGAGATACTTCCTACGCCATAAATGGCAAATGTCACCGCCAATCCCCAACTAACCACAATGGTATTCCATCCCGAACCAAAAGATTTAGAATCTCTTAAAACGACTCCAGCCACCACGCCAGCTCCAATAAGGATAAGAAAAAATGTGCCCAGAAATTCTGCAAGATAAACTGACATAGGTTTGGTTTTGATACTTATGACAATTTACACATTATTCTGAAAAAATTTGAGAATTAGGATAAAAGGCTAACCAGGCGAAAGCAAAGTGATTGCTGTGAGGTTCAATTTTAAGTTGGGACCCTTCTAATTCACCATGTATACAACGCCCGGTAATATCCCAAACTGAACCGGTTTGATCATCTGTAATAGACCTTCCATTTTTCGAAAAAGTAAGAATTTTATCATTTAGTTTTCTATTATAAACGACAATAGTTCCCACATTTTTGGAATCCTTTATGTTTTTTTCATCCAAAACTGAAACTGTTCCGGGTTGGTGCAGTAGTACCACATTTTTATTCTTGAAGGTGTCGTTGATCACCTTATGCTTTTCGATTAAACCTAAAGGATAAATTTTATAATCACCCAGATCTTCAATATCCACAACTCGTTCCATAGGAGGAAGTCTTTTATCAATTTTGTCAGATTCAAAGAATTGCTCATAAGGTTTTGCGTCTGGGTCGTCATAATTTTGATAAGGATTACTTCCATAGTTCTTGGCCGATTCATCGAATCCTGTATCTTTTGACAGTATTCTTCCCAATGGATACCTATCAAAAAATTCTTCTACAGACAGTATTAAAGAAGGCTTAATCAGGAGTTCTTTCTCATCCAGCTCTCCTGCAATACCCGTTCCTATTAGCTGTTGCCAGAGGGTTTCAGTGTCTCGGTCGAGCATGACCATATCACTGTTTCTCAACATACCTGAAGGTTCGAATTCAAAGATATGGTTCTCACCATTCAACATCAGTGTTCTGTCATAAACAATACCTGAATTACACAAAGGGCAATAGGTAACCAGAATCGGCTCATTTCCCAACACGTCATTTGATATCTCATGCATGGTCAGAATATTCAATGGGTAAGCTTTTGCCTCTCCGTTAATTTCCACAGCAATTACTGGTTCTTTGGAAAAGAAATCTTTCAATCCATCTTGTTTGTCTACAAATTTTGGATAGTCAAGTGTTGGGAAAGATCCCTTTGGCAAGACGATCTGGATCTCAGAAAGGTCAATAGAATGTTTTGACAGGTCTGTTTTCCAGTTAAAAGGTATGTTTTTTGGGTTTTTAATCTGAGAGATGAGCTTTTCCGAATGAAAGCATGCAACGAAAATAAGTAAGGTTAGAAGGGTTTTCATCTAAGGGGGGTTTAGGGTTTTGTTATAGGACGGAATAGTGTTGAAAGTCTTACTTTATTATTCTTGGAAGACCTCCTCACTCGATAGGGGAAAGGCGTTAGCCCAGGGGTATGTTAACATTTGCGTTTTTAAGATACTGCTCATTGTTTTTTCACGAGATGTTCTTGGGAGAACTCCCCTCTCGAGAGGGGCAGAGCCAGCAGGCTCAGGGGTGTGTATCTAATGAATCGTAATTTCTATAATCTAATGCTAACCTGAATCTAAGAATTCACTAACTATTAAAACCCAACAGTGAAACACAGAAAAATAATGCCCTACAATTCACATTTGAAAAAGTTTGCCAAAATACTCCGAAACAATTCAACAAAATCAGAGATCTTTTTATGGATGAAACTAAGAAATAAGCAGATGTTTGGATATGATTTTCACAGACAAAAACCGATTGACAATTATATACTGGATTTTTATTGTCATGAGCTCAATCTAGGGATAGAACTTGATGGATATTCTCATGAATTTATTGAAGTTTTAGAAAGGGATACTATAAAAACTTTAAGGCTAAAGAATTTGGGAATAAGCATATTAAGATTCTCCGATGATCAGGTTATAAATGATATGGAAAATGTTTTAAGAGAAATTGAGTCTTATATTGAGAAGTTTGAAGACGAGGGTTGAATGATTTCAGTTACTTGAACACACCCCTATCCTCCTTTCGTCGGATTACCCCTCTCAAGAGGGGAGCCGCACTGACTTAAACCGTTGGTCGAAATTATGTTTTTGCGAGTAGACAAAAAAATTTGTTTGGAAACTCCCCTCTTGAGAGGGGAAGGACCGGTAGGTCCAGGGGTGTGTTAGTCTAAATCCCCTTTATTCTTAAAACGATTAAACATCAAATATGCAATCACCACCAATATCACAAAAGGTAAATACGTACCAATAACAACCCCGATCTCATAGCCTTTGTCTGGGGCGTTTTGCATTTTTTCTTCGATGTCGACTTGAAAAAGTAGTACCAGAAATAAATTCAACATAACTTAAGGTCTTAGTTTTGAGAGTGCTTCTTTTGTAAAATCAGACAGCACCAATTTACCACTGATCTCGGCTCTTTGGATCAATAATTCATCCCAGTGTTCTGTGCCTTCCCAGAAGATTTTTTTCATTTCTAGCAGGGCTTCCGGATTGTATTGTGAAAGCTGATGTATGAGTATGTCAATGCCGTTATCTAAGTCTCTTCTATTTTCGTGTACTGCGTTAAAGAGACCTTTCTTTTCGGCCCAATAGGCTGTTTTCCAACTTTTGGCATCTAAGCTCAGCTCAGCTAAAGCAGCAACTCCCATTTTTCTTTCCAGGGCGGGAGCAATGACAAACGGGCCAATCCCAATACTTAATTCTGATAATTTGATATCAGAGGCTTCGGTGGCAAAACAATAGTCACAGGCAGCTGCTATGCCCACACCACCACCAACGGCTTTTCCATGGATACGACCAATAATAAGTTTGGAGCATTTTCTCATGGCATTAATGAGATTGGCAAAACCAGAGAAAAAGGTTTTACCTGATGCAGAATCATTTACAGCCAGCAATTCATCAAAAGAGGCTCCAGCACAAAATGCTTTGGTTCCTTCGCTTTGCAAAATGATCACTTTGACACTGCCATCCGTGCTCAGTCTGTTAAACGTATCCACTAACTTTTGAAGTAACTCTGATGGAAACGAATTGCTTTGAGGATGAGAAAAAGTTACTGTTGCGATGTTGTGGTCAATATGGGTGAAAATGGAACCTGCCATAGTAGTTTGTTTTTGTA
>CAZQRD010000099.1:0-8014 GCA_964595535.1 uncultured Flavobacteriaceae bacterium
TTCGACATAATGACATTTTGAGTATATTTGCAGAAATTTTTAACCCTTGGGCACTATAAAAATCAGTAATATAAAAATCTATGCCTACCACGGTTGTTTGGTAGAGGAAGGTAAAATTGGTTCTGATTACCGAATCGACCTTTCTGTAAAGGCCAATCTTAAGCCTTCTGCAAAAACCGATCAATTGTCTGATACAGTTGATTATGTGCACCTGAACAGAATCGTAAAAGAAGAAATGGCCATCCGTACCAAATTGCTTGAAACAGTAGCTGACCTGATCCTTGACCGTATACTTCTTGAAATTCCTCTGGTAAAAAAAGCCAAAATAAAGGTTGCCAAACTTAATCCGCCTATTGGTGGCAATGTTGAGATGGTTTCCATCATTATGGAAAGAGAGAGATAATCCAGCTTTTATGAAATATACACTAAGCATCATTGTTCCGGTTTACAACGAAAAAGAGAATCTTTCGCGTGTTGAAACTGAACTTTCAAATTACCTCGATAACTGTCTTGCTAAGGCTGAGGTGTTATTTGTGAATGATGGCTCAACAGATAAAAGCCAGGAAGTGATCGCAGATATCTGTCAAAGGGACAAACGGTTTACCTACCTGAGCTTTAAAAAAAATAAAGGATTAAGTGCTGCCCTTAAGGCGGGTTTTGATCATGCTGAAACTGATCTCGTGGGTTATATTGATTCCGATTTACAAACTACTCCTTCCGATTTTAACCTTTTACTTGCCGAAATCGATCATTTTGATTTGGTCACCGGGGTACGGTCGAACAGACAGGATTCTTTTGTAAAAAACATGTCTTCTTCAATTGCCAACCTAATTAGAAGAGCCTTTACACATGACGGAATGGATGATACAGGCTGCCCTCTAAAAATTATCAAAACAGAATATGCGAAACGAATCCCAATGTTTAAGGGATTACACAGGTTCCTTCCGGCCATGATCCTGTTGCAAGAAGGAAAGATCAAACAAGTTCCGGTTCAACACTTCCCTCGAATAGCAGGGGAAGCCAAATACCATCTTTGGAACAGGCTTTTCGGCCCTTTGGCCGATTGTTTTGCCTACCTTTGGATGAAGCGCAAATACATCAACTACCAAATTGCAGATAGCTCTGCCAAGTTAAGGAATCGATCATGAGTGACTGGCTCATTTACAGCATCGGGTTTTCGGCCCAACTTCTTTTTTCTTCCCGCTTATTGATTCAGTGGATCCAATCGGAAAAAGTAAAGAAAGTAGTAACGCCTTTATTATTCTGGCAGCTGAGTTTATTGGCTTCCTTTTTACTCTTTGTTTATGGATGGCTGAGGGATGATTTTGCCATTATGCTGGGTCAGGTGCTGACGTATTTTATTTATATCAGAAATTTACAAATACAGGGATTCTGGAAAAAATTGCATCGCCTATTTAGAGTTTTCCTTTATGTATTTCCTCTGATCATCGTCTGGTACACTTACAACAACAACCAGTTTGACATAGACCGGGTTTTTAGAAATGAGGATATCCCTATATGGCTCCTCATTTTAGGGAGTGTGGCTCAGATTGTTTTCACCTTGCGATTTATCTATCAGTGGATCTATTCTGAAAAGAAAAAAGAATCCATCCTTCCTTTGGGATTCTGGTTACTGAGCACCGCAGGCTCCATCCTGATCATCATATATGCCATCCTTAGAAAGGACCCCGTACTTTTCACCGGGCATATTTTCGGAAGTATTGTTTACATTCGCAATATCCTTTTGATCAAAAATTCTAAGCATGAATAACCGATCTTATGCACTAGCTATTGCACTGGTTTGTCTGGCCATTTTCTTTCCGCATCTCACTGTGGTGGAAGTGAATATCATGGAGGCCAGAAATTTTATCACGGCCAGAGAAATGCTTGAATATGGCAACTGGATGCATACGACAATGAATCTGGAACCCAGATATGAAAAACCTCCGCTACCCACGTGGCTCACCGCTTTTTCGGCAGCTATTTTTGGAACAAAGAGCTTGTTCGGTCTACGGCTCCCTGCAGTATTGTCTGTGGTATTTTTAGTATTTACATTTTACTTTTTAGGCATTCAAATCCTAAAGGATAAAAAACAAGCTTTTATTGGAACACTCATTTTATCCACTTCCTTTTATATAGTTTTTTCGGGTAGAAACGGACAGTGGGACATCTTCTCTCATGCCTTTATGCTCTTTGCCATCTTTCAGCTTTTCAAAGCCTTTGAAACTAACGACAAATCATGGAAACAATGGATACTGGCCGGTATATTTCTTGGCTTCTCTTTTATGAGTAAGGGACCTGTTTCATTATTTGCACTGCTGCTTCCATTTCTTATTGCTTATGGATTCGTCTATAAGTACAAAAATTTTAAGCAAAAAATACAACCGCTTTTAGTAAGCCTGCTCCTTTTTGCCATTGTTGGATTTACCTGGGGAATCTTTATCTATCTGACTGATACCGGTTCGGCAGAATATATAGCCGACAAAGAGACCTTGGCCTGGACAAACAGAAGTGTAAAGCCCTTTTATCATTATTGGAGTTTTTTCACCCAGTCAGGTGTCTGGACCTATTTCTCGTTCCTGGCCTTGTTATATCCCTTTATGATCAAGAGAATAGAAAACAAAAAGCTCTATACATTCAGCTTATTCTGGACATTGGCTGCAGTGTTTCTTTTGTCATTGATTCCTGAAAAAAAAGAAAGATACCTACTTCCCGTTTTGATACCAATGGCTTTAAACACCAGTTTTTACATGTATTACCTCATTAAAAAATCAAAGGAATTAGCAAAATTGGATGTATACCTTGCCAATTTCGGCTTTGGTCTTATTGTACTTATTGGACTCGTATTTCCGTTTGGGGTCTATTTCTTTTTTGAGGGTCAATTGAGTCCGCATTGGGTTGCCTATTTTTTCAGTTCGCTAACTTTGTTCTCTTTGGCTATACTCATCTTTATATGGTTAAGAAAGAGGGCCTTTGAAAAATGCTTTTACGGCGTCATATTGTTTATTTGCAGCATCCTCTTATTTGCCTTTCCCATGGCCGAATTACTTTATGATAATGACAAATTCCTAAGCGTAGGCACTTTAAGAACAATAGACGGCATGGAGGAACTTACATTGTATTCAACCGATCAACTGATCCCATCTCCTGAATTGATCTATGATCTGGGAGAACCCATCAAAAGGGTTAAACTAGCCGAACAACTGCCACAAAAAGGAAGCTTTGCCCTTCTTGTCAATGACAGTATTCCGATGGATGTCAGAATGAATTTTAAAACTGAATTTATCACCTTGTTTGATATCAATAATTTAAGAGAAGGTAAGCGAGGTCATAAGAAAAGAAAAACCCTCAAACTGTATCAATTAGAAAAAGAATAATAAGTTTCGATATAAGTCGTTTATAATTGAAATTTTCTTTAAATTTGCATCCGTTTTTGGCGTCATGGCCGAGTGGCTAGGCAGGGCTCTGCAAAAGCTCGTACAGCAGTTCGAATCTGCTTGACGCCTCTTTAAAACCTCATTTCTACTCTGTGTAGAGATGGGGTTTTTTGATTTATTTAACACTATTTTACCCTATTTTTTGCATATTTGCAAGTCTAAAAATTGCTCATGCAGATTTACCCTATTGATACCGGAAATTTCAAATTAGATGGAGGCGCAATGTTTGGTGTTGTACCTAAAGTTATATGGCAAAAAACCAATCCGGCGGATGCCAATAACCTTATTGATATGGGCTTAAGGTGCATGCTGATTGAAGATGGTAAGCGTTTGATTCTTATTGACAACGGAACGGGTTCTAAACAAAGCGAGAAATTCTTTGGCTACTATTTTCCGTTTGGAGACGAAGACCTTGATAGTTCCTTAAAAAAATATGGCTTTCACAGAGATGACATTACCGATGTTTTTCTCACCCATTTGCATTTTGATCATTGCGGAGGCAGTATACAATGGAATAAATCACATACAGCGTATGAACCTGCCTTTAAGAATGCAAAATTTTGGTCCAATCAAAACCACTGGGCCTGGGCAACTGATCCAAATCCAAGGGAAAAAGCTTCATTTTTAAAGGAAAATATCCATCCCATAGAAGCGAGTGGGCAACTCAATTATGTTCCACTTCCCGAAAAGGAATTGCTAAAAAACGGCCCGCTTGGTTTTGATATTCTCTTTGCAGATGGTCATACCGAAAAGCAAATGATTCCGCAGCTGCAATACCAAAATAAAACCCTGGTCTTTATGGCAGATTTACTGCCTACAATTGGGCATATTCCGCTGCCCTATGTGATGAGTTATGATGCAAGACCACTCATTACCATGGATGAAAAAGCAAGGTTCCTGAACAAAGCAGCCGACGAGGGGTTTTATTTATTCCTTGAACATGATGCCAAAAATGAGATTTGCACTTTAAAACATACAGAAAAGGGGGTCAGACTTGATCAGACCTTTCGTTTCGATGAAATATTTATATAAAAACGATTAAAATGATAAATAAAAAGTTCTTATTGAGCCTGGGCTTAGCGCTAATACTCTTAGGGTGTAGTTCTACAAAAACCTCTAGTAGTTTAGTAGTTCCTCAAGGTTCAGAAGAGGCCGTATCAATGGTTGCCAAGAAGGGCAGCATGAGTGAAGAAGAAATTTGGGAATGGCCACATGCTGATATTTACCAGGATTCGATTCCGGGAATGAGTCTTGATCAGGCCTATGAATTTTTAGCCGATAAAAAAGGGACCACTGTGGTTCTTGGAATCATAGATTCGGGTATTGACATTGAGCATGAGGATTTAAAAGATAATGTTTGGACCAATATAGATGAGATTATCGGAAATGGAAAAGATGATGACAAGAATGGCTATATTGATGATATTCATGGATGGAACTTTTTAGGTGGGGAAGGCGTATCAACTCCTGAACAACTCGAAGTTACAAGAATTTACAAAATGCTTGACAGCAAATATAAAGGAAAGTCTAGAGAAGATATGGGTGCGTCAGAGATGGATGGCTTTAACTACTATCAAAAGGTGAAGAACGACTATGACAAACGACTTAAAAAGTCAAATGATGATCTAGCCATAGCTACTGATAATTACGAATACTTGCAAAAATTGCTTGTTTTTATAGGCGATGCTCATGAAGTAGTTGTAGCTAAGTTAAACAAACAAGATTATAATTTGTCTGATCTCATCACCCTTGACCCTTCAGAAGTGAGCCCTGTGTTGTTCAAACTTTTTGAAAATGGGGAAAAGCCTTACCTCTATATTGAGGGAATGAAAAAAGATATTATATATCATAAGGGAGCTGTTGATCGTTTGTCACCTCAGGTAGAAACAACTTATAATATTAATTTTGAAGGAAGAATGACAGGTGATGATCCTTATGATATAAAAGACGTTCCCTATGGTAACGGATTTACCATTGGATCAGTGGATGAGGAAAGTCATGGTACCCACGTCTCAGGAATAGCAATGGCTGGAAGAAATAATGGCAAAGGAATGAATGGAGTTATTCAAAATGTAAAACTCCTTTCGGTGAGAACGGTTCCCAATGGAGATGAGTATGACAAGGATGTAGCTTTAGCTATTCGATATGCAGTAGACAACGGTGCTAAAGTGATCAACATGAGTTTTGGGAAGTATTATTCTCCAAATCCAGAGTGGGTATATGAGGCGATTGAATATGCGGCGGGTAAAGATGTTCTGTTGGTACATGCAGCCGGCAACGATCATAAGAATATTGATAAAAGTGATAATTTTCCAACAGATGCTCCCAACAAGGTAAAAGAAATCACAGACAACGTGATTACCGTTGGATCAATAACCCGAAATTACGACGAAGATCTTGTGTCAACATTTTCAAATTATGGTAAGCTCAATGTCGATTTATTTGCGCCCGGATCAGAGATCTATTCTACAGTTCCTAAAAATGAATACAAATCTCTTCAAGGAACTTCAATGGCGGCTCCTCAAGTTGCAGGGGTAGCTGCTCTAGTGCGTTCTTATTATCCTGAATTATCTGCCAGTCAGGTTAAACATATCCTAATGAACTCCGGGGTCAAAGTTGACCTTAATGTAAAACTTCCTGGTGGAGACGGAAAAATTGTTCCATTTAGTGACCTGTCTGTTTCGGGACGTGTTTTAAACGCCTACAATGCTTTAAAAATGGCCGAAAGCATGGTCCATAGTAAATAAGTAATAACACAGTCTACAGCCAAAGCTACAAAGGGGTATGAATTCTTTGTAGCTTTCTTTTAATACATAAAGATCCATGAAAAGAAACTTAACGATTATTGCCCTAACGATTCTTTGTTTTCAGGCTCTTGCTCAGCATAAAAACTATTGGCAGCAACATGCAGACTATACCATGGAAATAGATATGGATGTTGAAAAATATCAGTTCAAAGGGAAGCAAAAACTAGTCTATACCAACAATTCACCAGAAACATTGAAGCAGGTCTTTTACCATCTCCAATTCAATGCATTTCAGCCAGGAAGTGATATGGATATCAGATTACAGCAAATTGCTGACCCTGATTCAAGAATGATTATTAACAGGGGCACTCGAGAAGAGTTTGAATATGAAAGCAGGATCGCAGGTTTGCAAGCAGACGAAATAGGTTATCAGAAGATACTTTCCTTGAAACAAGATGGTAAAGATCTAAAATACGAGATTATTGGTACGATCATGAAGGTTGTTTTGAACAAGCCGATACCTTCGGGAGCTAAGACCACCTTTGACATGGAATTCGAGGGTCAGGTACCTGTTCTCATCAGAAGGACCGGAAGAAATAATACTGACGGGGTAGCCTTATCTATGGCGCAATGGTACCCCAAACTGGCAGAATACGATTTTGAAGGCTGGCATGCCAATGATTATATCGCACGTGAATTTCACGGAGTATGGGGAAATTTTGATGTGACTATTCATATCGATAAGACGTATACAATTGGTGGTTCAGGGTATCTTCAAAATCCGCAGGAAGTAGGTCATGGCTACGAGGACCCCGATAAAAAACTTATAGTGCCGGAAGGAGATAAACTACGCTGGCATTTTATCGCTCCTAATGTACACGATTTTTCATGGGCCGCCGATCCTGATTATATCCATGAAAAAGTGATGGGTGAAAACGATGTTGAGCTACATTTCTTTTATAAAAACAACAAACCTGAAGTAGTAGAAAATTGGAAAAAATTACCTGAGAAAACCCAAAAAATCCTCGCCTATTTTAACAGACACATTGGGCCTTATCCCTACAAACAATATTCAGTTATTCAAGGAGGTGACGGGGGCATGGAATACGCTATGTGCACCTTTCTCGTTGGAGGTGAAAAACTAGGGAGTTTGATTGGAACCACGGCTCACGAATTTGGACACTCCTGGTTTCAATTCTTATTGGCCACCAATGAAACCAAGCATTCATGGATGGATGAAGGTTTCACTTCTTATATTTCTTATGCTTGCATAAACGAAGTATTGGATCAAAAAAAGGACTTGCCGAATTCAGGAGACTATAATGGATACTTCTATCTTGTAAAAAGTGGCAAACAAGAACCTTTAGCAACTTTCTCCGACCGTTATGAGTCGAACAGGACCTACTCAACTTCAGCCTATAGTAAGGGGAGTATTTTTCTATCGCAATTAGGATATATCATTGGAAAGGAGCATCTGGATAACACGATTTTAAAGTATTACGATGAGTTCAAATTTACCCACCCTACCCCAAATGACATCAAGCGAACGGCTGAAAAAGTATCGGGACTTCAATTGGAATGGTACCTGAATTATTGGGTAAGTACGACCAAGGTGATAGACTATGCCGTTACATCCATCGAGGATAAAAAGATCGTTTTAGAGCGAAAAGGCACTATGCCTATGCCAATAGATCTTGTTGTTACCTATGAAGATGGCAGTACAGCCAATTTTACAATTCCTTTAAAGATGATGTATGGTCATAAACCAACTTCTGACGTGGTTCTTGACAGTTGGTCATGGGTCAAGCCTAATTATACGTTTACTGTAGA
>CAZQRD010000100.1:0-6510 GCA_964595535.1 uncultured Flavobacteriaceae bacterium
TGATGCCGGCTACTTTATTATCGGTATTGCCCAAGGGCATATTCAAAATAGAACGAAGGTGTTGTTCAAATTGACTGGTATAAGAAGCTTCAATGCTGTAATGACCGCTGTTGTGCGTTCTTGGGGCAACTTCGTTTACAAGAATCTCATCATCTTCAGTCTGGAACATTTCCACGGCTAAAAGACCAACAATACCCAAGGCATCTGCCACATGTAAGGCAATTTCTCTGGCTTTTTCGGCCACAGCCTTGTCTATTCTGGCAGGACACAGTACGTATTCTACCTGATTGGCTGTGGGATGAAATTCCATTTCCACCACCGGATAAGTTTTAATCTCACCTTTTAGGTTTCTTGCCACGATGACGGCGAGTTCGTTTTTAAAAGGGATCAGTTCTTCAGTAATGGAATCAACATCCGGTAATCCTTGTAGATCCTCTGTAGATCGAATCACCTTAACGCCGGTTCCGTCATAACCAAACTGAGCTGATTTCCAAACAAAAGGGAATTCAGTTATTTTGTGTAATTCTTTACTTGATGTATGTCGATTATAGGCTGCTGTAGGAATGTCATGCTTCTGGAAAAAGTCTTTTTGTTTGCCTTTGTGTTGAATGATCTCCAGAATCGCAGGTTGAGGATAGATCTTTAGGCCTTCTGCCTCCAATTTTTTTAGGGCATCAATATTGACATGCTCTATTTCAATGGTCAAAACATCTACTGTTTTACCAAAATCATAGACGGTTTGATAATCCATCAAACTTCCGCGGTGGAACTCATTGCAGATCTCTGCACAGGGTGCATGCTTGTCACCGTCGAGAATCACCGTAAAAATATCGTATTTCTGGGTCTCTGTAAGCAACATACGGCCCAACTGACCTCCGCCGAGAACACCTAGTCTAAAATCGGATGAAAAGTAATTTTTCACTTGATCAAAAAAGAATTAAAAATTGGTTATTTGAAGCGTACTGGGTCCGGTTGTCAATACTCGATATTGTCTTGCCGTATACTTGACTTCATCCGTAAGGGGTGCCCCGTTAAGAATATTAAATCTGCTTTCATCACAAGAACACAACATGAACAAGCCGTTATTCACGGTCATTTTTGAACAGAGTTCAGGGGTGAGATGTGGCGCACTTCTCTCATAGGCTATATAGGTATCGATACCATAATGATAGATAATAATACCGCTGATGCCTCCTTGAGAATAAGCCCATCCGCCCACAACCTGAAGGTTGATAAATTCGGGATTGTTTAAAAATATGGTTTGGTTTACAGGAACCTCTGGAAGAAGATCATTAAAGTCATTTCCGTCATCATTACATGAAAACATAGTCATCATGACCAAAAGCATTAGGAGTTTTTTCACCGTCTGAATTTTTGCGCAAGGTACAAATAATTTGCTTTGTTCAAAGGCCGTATTCATTACACTATCCCGCAAAATAATTGAAATTTATTAGGCCCAAGCACCCCATAATAAAATAGAATTTGGTACATTTGTAACTAGGTCTCATTCCATATTCTTTGGTTTCGAGATTTTTTTCTTTATATGTAAACGGAACAATCCAAGGATTTTAATGTAAAATTGTTGAAAAATGAGTGAAGTAGCCTACTATTCTGACGAAGGTTTGAAAAAATTGAGAGATGAACTTGAGAAAATGGAACACGTTGAACGCCCCAGAGTGACGAAGGAGATCGCGGATGCGAGGGATAAAGGCGATTTGAGTGAAAACGCCGAATACCATGCTGCCAAGGAAGAGCAGTCTATGCTAGAATATAAGATAGCCCAATTGAAAAATACGCTTTCCAAAGCGAGATTGATCGATGAATCATTGTTGGATACCTCGAAGGTGCTGGCTTTGTCAAAAGTGAAGATCAAGAATCTTGACAATAAAAAGGAGTTTGAATATACGCTTGTAGCGGATGCCGTTTCGGATCTTTCACAGGGAAAGTTATCGGTTAGTTCACCAATAGGGAAAGGTCTATTGGGTAAAGAAGTAGGAGATGTTACGGAGATTCAGGTACCCAACGGTGTAATGAAATTTGAGATTTTAAAAGTCTCAAGATAAGTGTCATAGTCAATTTATAGAGTATCAATAAACGAGCAATATGAGTAGTATTTTCACCAAAATCATCAAAGGAGAAATTCCATGTTACAAAGTAGCTGAGAATGACGATTACTTTGCTTTTTTGGATATCAGTCCAAATTCAAAGGGGCATACGCTTGTTGTTCCTAAAAAAGAAGATAACCGTTTGTTCCATCTTAGTGAAGACGAATATCTGAAGCTCATGCGCTTTTCGTATAAAGTAGCCAAAGCCATTGAAAGAGCCGTTCCATGCGAAAGAGTTGGAATGACAGTAATCGGGCTTGAAGTACCTCATGTACATGTTCATTTAATTCCCTTGCACACTATGGCGGATGCTAATTTTTCTAAAAAAGAAGAAGTATCGGCCGAAATGTTTAAGGAGATAGCGAGTGAGATTAGTAGGACTATGGTTTATTAAAGAGGATTTAAGAGAGTTTTGTTTCACTGAATTTCGAATTTCGAACAAGGAATTTCGAATGATGAATTAAACTTCTGAGTTAAACCTTCGATATTCAAGATTCCTTTTCACCCTTCCGAAACGTTTAACTAAATCAAAAAAGTAGTCCGAACCCCAATTTCTGATTTTCTAATGTAAATGAATCCTTTATGGTTGTGTCTGACACGCTTAAGGGCATGACTATTCAGAACAGTGGAAAATATAGCTTATTAGGTTCCTAACTATTTATGCTGTTTGTTGATTTACTGAATTTCGAATCTTGATATCCAATGATGAAGTAAGCCTCCGAGTTAAACCTTCGATATTCAAGATTCCTTGTTCGATATTCAAAATTCCTTTTCACCCTTCCGAAACGTTTAACTAAATCAAAAAAGTAGTCCGAACCCCAATTTCTGATTTTCTAATGTAAATGAATCCTTTATGGTTGTGTCTGACACGCTTAAGGGCATGACTATTCAGAACAGTGGAAAATATAGCTTATTAGGTTCCTAACTATTTATGCTGTTTGTTGATTTACTGAATTTCGAATCTTGATATCCAATGATGAAGTAAGCCTCCGAGTTAAACCTTCGATATTCAAGATTCCTTGTTCGATATTCAAAATTCCTTTTCAGCTTTTCAACATTTTTAAAACACACCCCTGTTCTCCTAACGTCGAACTTCCCCTCTCAAGAGGGGAGCACCTCTCACATCTCACCTCTCCCTTCTCACTTAAAACTTAATCCTTAAAACTTAACCCTTAAACCTTAGCACTTAACCCTTCATCTTTACTGATCTTCAGCTGAATCAAAAAAGTCGTCCCAATACCAATCTCAGATTTCTTCACATAGATCCGTCCCTTATGGTAGTCATCGATGATTCTTTTGGTAAGTGAAAGTCCAAGTCCCCAGCCTCGTCTCTTGGTGGTATAGCCTGGTTCAAATATTTTTTTCTGTAAGCGTTTTGGAATGCCTTTTCCTGTATCGGAAATGGTAATGATCGCATTTGAATTTTCCTGTGTGACGTGAATATCGATCTTTCCTTTTCCCTGCATGGCGTCAATGGCATTTTTTACCAGATTCTCAATCACCCAGCTATAGAGCTGTAGGTTAAGGTCAACAAAAATCGGTTTGTCGTTCTCAGTGTTAAAAGTAAATTCAATTTGTTTAAAGCTACGCGATCGTATATAGTCAAAGGCGGTATCTGTTTCTGCAACAATATCGTGTTTGGTGAGTTTGGGTATCGATCCTATTTTAGAGAACCTGTCGGCAATGGTATTGAGACGTGAAACATCCTTTTCGATCTCTTGTACCGTATCTTCTCCGACGTTTTCCATCCGCAAAAGCTCCACCCATCCCAGGAGGGAAGACAAAGGTGTTCCTATCTGATGCGCAGTTTCCTTGGCCATACCGGCCCATAATTTATTTTGTTCGGCAATTTTATTCGACTTAAAGGCCAAATAGATGATCGTTCCAAAAAGAACCAAGATAAGCAACAAGGCAAAAGGATAATACTGTAAGCGATTCAGGAGATCGGAATCACGGTAATAGATTTTTTCGGTAATGTTGACATTGTCCAACTGAAAATTAACCACCAGAGGTTCATTTTCTTCCATCATGATCTGTAACTGCCTATTCAAATACAAACGATCATTTACATCTAGTTTGGTAAATTTTTTGCTGTTATCAACATCAAGATTCGCCCAGCGATTGATATCACCATTCTCAAAAGTGATAATCATAGGAATGCTGCGATTGCTTTGAATGATCTTTTCCTCCAGGGAGACGTCTATGTCAAGATCTGCATTATTAAAATTCTCATAGGCCGTAGCCAAAACTTCCATTTTGATACGCTCTTCGCTCTTGAATTTTTTGAAAAATTGGTTAGTGTTCCATAAGATGGAAGAAACAATTAAAAATGACGCCAGAATCAGCGACCATTTGATAAGAGTTTTGCTACTTGGGAGGTGAATCATTAAAGGCAAATATATAATATTCTGGAATTATAACTTAATATTCGTAGTCTTATTATGCGGAAACTAAATTATGGGTACTTTTGTTAAAAAATAAGCACAATTGTTAACAATTCACCCCACAGATACGCCAACAGCAAGGCTGCATGGTTATTTATTATCGGCCGTGGCGCCAAGGCCCATTGCATTGGCCAGCACTCTTGATTTAGAAGGGAATCCAAACCTGTCTCCTTTCAGTTTTTTTAATGTCTTTAGTGCCAATCCACCAATTCTCATCTTTTCACCTGCCAGAAGGGTGCGAGACAATACGACAAAACATACCCTTGAAAATGCCAAAGCAACGGGAGAAGTTGTAATCAATGTGGTTAGCCACAGCATCGTGCAACAGACGTCTTTGTCAAGTACTGAATATGAGCAAGGCGTCAATGAATTTGATAAGGCCGGATTTTCTATGTTGTCATCCGAAAAGGTCAAGCCTTTTAGGGTAAAGGAATCACCGGTTCAATTTGAATGTAAGGTAAAAGAAATCAAAGAACTGGGAGATCAGGGTGGTGCAGGAAATTTGATCATTTGTGAAGTGGTTTGTATGCATATTGATGAAAATGTTTTGGATGAAAACGGGCAAATTGACCAGGTAAAATTGGACCTCGTGGCCAGAGCCGGTGGTAGCTATTACAGCCGTGCCAAGGATTCTTTTTTTGAGATTCCCAAACCCATTTCACAAAAGGGAATTGGCGTTGATCACTTGCCTGAAATTATAAGAAAAAGTGAGGTGTTAACCGGGAATGATTTGGGTCAGTTGGGAAATGTGGAACGATTGCCTGAGATTTCGGATGTTAATAAGTTTTTACAGGACTATCCCCAATTTATGACCTCAGAAATAAATGAAAAGCATAAATTTGCTCATGAGTTCTTAGCAAAGAATGATGTAAAAGGTGCCTGGATGGTGCTTTTAAGTTAAAATTTAAAGAAGAAAATTAAGAGATGGAAGTAACGGGAAAAATCAAAAAAATCGATGAAACCAAAACATTTGGTAACAACGGATTTAGAAAAAGAGAAGTAGTAATTACAACAGACGAGCAATATCCACAAATGATAATGATCGAATTTGTTCAAGACAAATGCGATCTTTTGAATAGTTTTAATGTTGGTGAAGAAATCAAAGTAAGTATCAATCTTAGAGGGAGAGAATGGATCAATCCTGAAGGTGAGGCTAAATACTTCAATTCAATTCAAGGTTGGAGAGTTGAAAAAGTTCAAGCAGCAGCACCTGGTGAAGTTCCACCAATGGATGCCACCAGTTTTGAACCAGCAACCAGCGTAGATGAGAACGAACCAGACGATCTTCCTTTCTAAGATCAAAAGGTTTTATAAATAATCAAGACCATCAGTCATTCGACTGGTGGTTTTTGTATTTTTATACCATGGTATTACTGGGTAATGAGTTAAAATTTCCACCTGTGGAATCTGCGAGCGCTGAAGGTATTATTGCCTTTGGTGGTGACCTGCGCCCCGAAAGATTGATGCTTGCTTACCGATCAGGGATCTTCCCCTGGTATAACGAAGGTGAGCCGATTATCTGGTATAGTCCGTCTGAAAGAATGGTGCTGTTTCTTGAGGAACTTCATATCTCACAGAGCATGCAACGCATGATGCGCAAAAATGAATTTGAGATTACCTGGAACAAGGCCTTCGAACAGGTCATTGAACATTGTCAGAACAGCCCTAGAAAAGACCAACTGGGCACCTGGATTACTGATGATATGAAAAGAGCCTATATCAAACTGCACGAACTGGGCTTTGCCAAATCTGTTGAGGTATGGAAGGGGAAAGAATTGGTTGGCGGCATATACGGCATAGATCTGGGACATGTTTTCTGTGGTGAGAGTATGTTTAGTAAAGTGAGCAATACCTCCAAACTGGCTTTTATTCATTTGGTCAAAGAACTTCAAAAAAAACAGTACAAACTGATCGACTGTCAGGTATATAATGAACATTTGGAAAGCCTTGGAGCGAGGGAG
>CAZQRD010000100.1:6610-7997 GCA_964595535.1 uncultured Flavobacteriaceae bacterium
CGTTAGATTTTATACAATCAATGATTATGGATATTAGAAAAGCTATTGAGCAGGATAGATCTCAAATTCTAGAGGTTATGAAACCATGGAATATGCATCGGGTTCCATCTTTGGAAATGGAAGAATTGGATATAAATTGCTTTTTTGTTGCTGTTGTAGATTCGAAGGTTGTTGGCGCTTCAGGGTATAAAATACTTGACCAGAACAAGGGAAAAACAACGCTTCTTGGGGTAGTGCCTGCCTATAATGGTAAGGGAATTGGAAAGATATTACAAGAGAAAAGGCTAAAAGCCATGTATGATGCTGGTTTACAAACTGTAATCACTAACGCTGATCGCCCTGCTACTATCAAATGGTACATAAAGAATTATGGGTATAGAAAAATTGGGAACCTTAAAAAGGTCTCTTCCTTTGGAGATGATTCAGTAGATGAATGGACAACACTTGAAATGGATCTAAGAAGCTTCTATAAAAATAAAAATGCGCAATTTAAAAAAATATATAATGAAAAAAATCAGCCTCATCCTTTAGCTCCGTATAAGCCACTGTTGATAAATTGCTGTCTTACAGGGATGATTCCAACAAAGGATATGACAGAATATGTGCCAGTTACTCCTGAGGAAATTGCAGAGCAAGCCATTGAAGTTTATGATGAAGGGGCCAGGATTGTGCATTTGCATGCAAGGGATGAGAATGGAAAACCTACCTGGAAGGCAGAAATCTATGAAAAAATAATTACGCTGATTAAATCAGAAAGGCCCGATATGATTTGTTGTGTTTCCACTTCAGGAAGAAACTGGCCTGAAATTGAAAAGAGATCAGAGGCTCTGTTAATAACAGGCAAGGGAAAACCAGATATGGGGAGTCTTACCTTAGGCTCTTTGAATTTTCCAACTGGTCCAAGTGTTAATTCAATTGAAATTATCACACAACTTGCGCAAATTATGAAAGAAAATGACATAGTTCCAGAATTGGAAGTTTTTGATTCAGGAATGATCAGTTTGGCAAAGGTTCTTGAAGGAAAAAAAATACTTGAAGGCAAAAAATATTTCAATATTTTACTAGGAAACATAAATACTTGTGCTGCAGATGTCAAGGATTTAAGCTATTTGGTTTCAAATTTACCAGAAAACTCAACTTGGGCAGCAACAGGTATTGGGCAATTCCAATTGCCAATAAACATGGCTTCTTTGATAATGGGTGGAAATATCCGAGTAGGCTTGGAAGATAATATTTATTATGATTTTAATAAAAGTAAACTCGCTACAAATGTTCAATTGGTAAAAAGAATTAAACGAATAGCCGATGAAATTTATCGTCCAATTGCAACACCGGCAGAAGCAAGGAGTTATATAGGGTTGTAGAGTTTTAAGGGTTAAGGGTTAAG
>CAZQRD010000101.1:0-7894 GCA_964595535.1 uncultured Flavobacteriaceae bacterium
AAGGCCTGCTCATATCTTTTCCACTGTTTGGAGTTAAGCATTTCCTTACGGTTAGTTATCACCCCTGTACCATCGAGGATATGGTCTTCAGGAGTTGTAATGTTTACCTCATAATCTCCGAAAACTAAAGCAAATTCACCTCTTCCCAAAAACTGGAGATTTTGCCATCCCTCTACATCATTATATACAGCCATTCTTGGAAAGAATTGAGCAATCACATAGTTGTTGTTACCATCTTCAAAAGGTTCAAAGCCTGATCTCTCTCTATTTATAAGGTGGTTAGGGATATTGTACCACCATTTTATTTTGAAGCTTATTTTATCTCCGGATTTCAAAATATCTGTCAGATCAATTCGCATCATGGTGCCATTGATCGTGTAATTCATATCACTATCTTCAATAGTTTTTACGTAGTCAATGTTAAAACCCCCTTGGAAGGGTTTTCCAAGAAACTCTTGTGTAAATTTCTCAGGTTTATAGTAGGATAAAGCATCACTTTCTTTAACATCATTAGTAATTGCATCAGGAGCTCTGATATTCTGATCGAGTTGTACCCATAAATAATCAAGTTCATCAGGTGAATTGTTAAAATAGGTGATCACTTCCTCTCCATATATTCTCTGATTTTCATCATCAAGAATGATATCCATTTTATAATCAGCTTTTTGCTGATAATACTCGTGCCCAGGAGCGCCTGAGGCAGTTCGATAAGAATTTGGTGTTGGTAATTCTTGTTTTAACTGTCTGAATTTACTGATATTATAATGACCTTGAGGCCTTTCCTTAGTAGTTTCTACTTCTTGCGCGAAAGACATGGTACTTATAAAAAGAGCAGCAATAAATAGCGTAATTTTCTTCATGAGTGTTATGTGGTTTTTTTCGGATATCGACCGAAATTTACAATTTTCTTATGAATGTAAAGATGGTCTATAATTTTAATATTTCTTTATCATTTGCCTTGACGAGGATGAATGTTTTTTGAACGGTTTCCAGCTTTAATTTAATATAATTCTGTTGCTCCTCAAATTCCTCGAACAACATGCTATTCTGTATTGCAATGGAATTGATCTGTTCGATGTTTTCAAGTTCTAAATAAAAGAATACCTCGTTGTTGTCATATTCCTTTCCCAGATACGAGTACGTATGTTCCATTTCGTTGATCCAAATCTTAAATTTCTGCCTTACATAGGTTTCCAGATATTTATCAGCGAGTTTATTTTCGTATTTGGTTGCGAGTTCCATAGGCTGTTCATACCTGTTTTCAAGTGCCACTTCTATGTCGTCAAGAAAAAATTTCATGGTAATCTGAACTACTTTTTTCTCTTTTACATAATCTACCTTGGTCAGGCTTATATAATGTTTGTGGATTCCAAAGGCAAGAAGTGGAACAATTAGTAACCAAATAATTTTGGAAAAATGCTTCATTGCGAGAAAAGTATTAATTTTAGTGCTGTAAATTTAACCAGACTCCTTAGATTATTCTTTAAAAAAAAAGTTAAACTTGACTTCAAATCATAAAATACTTCAACATCTAAAAAAAGATGATATCCTTTATCAGGCTATTTTGAGCTTGGATACTGAAATTCGACCGGAATTAAACATTGACATCTATCACTCGCTTCTGGGTTCTATCGTGTCTCAACAATTGTCAACAAAGGTCGTGAAAGTGATATGGAATCGCTTTACGGATCTATTTGTTGATGGATACCCCGATGCTGAAAGCCTTTTATCTAAAGAACATGAGATTCTAAGAGGCATTGGTTTGTCTAACAGTAAGGCAAATTACCTTAAGAATGTAGCCGAATTTGAATTGGCGAATGATATGAGTTTCGATTTTTTACAGGTTAAGTCAGACGAGGAGATCATCGAATATCTTACTCAGATAAAGGGGGTTGGGAAATGGACAGTGCAAATGATCCTGATGTTTCCTATGGACCGGCCCAACGTTTTTCCGGTAGGAGACCTCGGTATACAGAATGCCATGAAAAGACTGTACAACATCGAACTTGAAAAAAAGGAGCTTCTTAAAAAGATGACGGAAATAGCTTCTCAATGGGACCCGCATAAAACAGTAGCTTCTAAGTATTTATGGAGATTTCTTGATACTTGAATTGTGAATATAATATTCATCCTTGTTGTACTCCCTTGATATAGATTGACCAAAAGAGTTAATTTAGATGAAAGCAAATTTGAGATTAATTAAGAAACACCTAGTTGTTCAAAAGATTTTTAGAGGTCCCATTTCAATAGAGATTATTATAATTGATAGTATATCATCCATGAAGGTAAAAGGACAGATAAAAATATTTCGCGCTCCTCTAATCCCAAAAAAATAATATGTAATAATTATCTAAAAACGGTCAACACCAATTTGGGAAGTTCATGTTTCAAAGAACTATGAATACTTTTCAATCAGCGACTTCCAAAGATGCCAAATAAGATTCCTTTGATCTCAAAAAAACATCGATGACCTCAATCAGGCGACCTTTATCGTATAGAGAACCAATGCCTTGTGACAGGCAGAAATAAATATAGCTATCGATATTATTTTCATCTATTTTCACTTCTTTGATAAAAAAGTCATCCTGAAATTGAGTTCTCATTTTTTGTACATACCCCTTATTTTGGTCATTGAGACGATCTTCTTGAATCAGCTGATTTAATTTTCTATCTAGCTTTCTGTTTCCTGATACAATGTTGTAGATGTCATCTATACCACCACTTTTAAAAAGCAGGGCCTCAAGAATCACAACCGGAGTACTTTTCTGGCTGTAGTGATTGAGATTTCTTTCCAGTTTATTCAATGGTTTTTTACCGGCATTTGGCAAGCCCAATTCCTCAGACATATCATCAAATTGTTGCACAATCACTTCATCCAGTTCATTGGTGAGTTCCAAAAGATTGATCTCTATAAATTTGTTAAGTAAATGATTATGATTTACAACGATGATCTTATTTTGATACTGAATATCAGAGATCATTAAGGTGTCTTTATCTGTAGCTGAAATTTTGAACTGCCCCAATCTGTTGGATATCGATCCTTTCTGTGAATTTTTATTGATGATATGGACATTTTCAATCCGGATTGAATCATTTCTTATTTCCCCGGATATCAGTATCCTGTTTTCCTGTCCATGAGCAAGGAAACCAAGACAAAGAAAGCACAGAAGGTAAAGTTGATTCATTATTCAAAGTAACGATTCTGAAATTAAAAAAAATATTAAAGGAGTGATAATGTTTTGTTAAAGCGATTGTTTGGTAGTTTTGTTAAAAAATTCATCATGAAGAACCTGATCATAGCAAGTACCTCGACATTATATGGAGGCGAATTTCTCGAATATCTACTTCCGGAATTAATGGGGCATTTTAAATCAATAAGCTCTTTATTGTTTATTCCCTATGCCAGGCCGGGAGGTATTTCAGATGAAACTTATACTCAAGTAGTAGCAAAGGCAATGAAAACTTTACCTTTTGCCATACAAGGTATCCATGAGTTTGATGACCCTGAAGAAGCCATTGAAAAGGCTGAGGCAATTTTCATAGGTGGCGGTAATACTTTCGTATTGTTAGATCAGTTGCATCAAAGAAAGCTAATGGGCCTTTTGAAAAAAGTATTGGAAAACGGAACACCCTATCTGGGAACAAGTGCAGGGAGTAATATTGTTGGTCCTAACGTTAAAACCACGAATGACATGCCTATTGTTCATCCAACATCCTTGCAAGCTTTAGGACTGATTCCTTTTAATTTAAATCCACATTATTTAGATCCTGATCCTGATTCTACCCATAAAGGTGAAACAAGAGCAACCCGGATAAAGGAGTTTCACTCCTATAATTCTGAAACTGTCATAGGACTGAGAGAGGGTAGCTGGATTTCGGTAAAAGGAGATGAAATGTTGTTGAAAGGATCTTTTAGTGCAAGGGTTTTTAAAAGAAACGTAAATCCGTTTGAATTAGAAACAGAAAGTGATTTACGAATATTATTATCTTGACGATCAGGCAAGAAGGGCTCCGAAAGCTCCAAACAGGATCAAAAATATGTAAAGGATAATGAAAACAATAAATAAAATACCTATAAACTTATAGTGTGATCGCAATTTCTTTAGACCAAAAGTGAGTAGATTATGATCATCTTGCATCAGAGCCTGTTTCGTTTTTTGACCGAATTGAAATAGGAAAAAGACAGGAATAAAATAAATACCTGCAGCAATCAGATAGAAAAATGAGAAAAATCTAGGTGATAATCCACCAAGTGAACCTTCTGGCAAATTGGCCAGGATAGTTCCTATGGAAAAAGACATAATGATTAGTAATCCAATGGCTATGAATCCTACGATTGCAATAAAATTAGCCCATTTTGAGGCTTCTAGAAGGTATTTTTTGGCTTGGTCGCTTAACTGCATGACAGGTGTTTAATTTGCTTCAAAATTAACCAATTTTGCGAATTTTTGACCACAATTATTAAATTTAGTAAGGAATTCTAATATTGATATAGTATGGCATTGATATTCATGCCGGCACCTACAGAAGCAAGGATGATGGCGTCGCCTTCAGAAATATGGTGATCACCAAGATTTCCACTAAGTATCAAATCAAGTAGAGTAGGAACGGTTGCTACAGAGCTATTTCCTAATGTATTGATGGTCATAGGCATAATTCCATCAGGTACTGACGTTTTGTACAAACGATAAAATCTTTTAATAATGGCTTCATCCATTTTTTCATTTGCCTGATGGATAAGAATTTTTTTAACTTTGTCAATAGAAATACCTGATTTTTCCAAGGCTAGTTTCATTGCTGTAGGAACATTGTTTAAAGCAAATTCGTAGATTTTTCTACCTTGCATCTTTAGAAAGTAGGTATCATCATCAGTCTTTTTTTTATTTGATTTCCCGAAAAAAATATAGTTAGTTTCTTCCCTTGTAAAGGTTTGGCTTGCATAACTCATGATCCCTTTTTTTGGGTCCGTCCCTTTCTCTATTATACAGGCACCGGCTCCATCCGAAAAAATCATCGAATCTCTGTCATTCGGATCAATAATCCTTGAGAGCGTTTCAGATCCAATGACAAGACAGCGCGATGCCATTCCTGTTTTAATGAATTGATCAGCTTGAATCATTCCCTGGATCCAACCTGGACAACCAAAAACGATGTCATATGCAACACAGTTTGGATTTTCAATATCTAACAATTGTTTTACTTTAGAGGCAATACTTGGAAGCATATCTGATTGTCTGTTGTCGTTGACGACATTTCCAAAATTGTGGGCCACAATGAGTTGATCAATAGTTTCCGGATCAACTCCAGCGTTCTGAATCGCTCTTTTACCGGCAATGGCTGCGATATCACTGTTTGAACGATCTGGTGACAAATATCTGCGCTCTTCTATCCCTGTAATGTTTTTGAATTTTTCAATAATGAGCTCATTATTTTCTTCCATAGGGAGATGCTCTGTGTCATAAAATTCATTTTTAAGGAAAATATCATTTGATTTAATATCTTCCGGAATATAACTCCCGGTACCGGTGATGATTGAACTCATGGATGAGGTTTATGATAAATTCTTCAGCAGCAAAGATATAAAAAGATGTTATGCGTGCATAATAAAAGGGATAGAAATTTGGATTTTACTCAATCCCAAATTTTATTTTCATCACAGTAGCAATAGAAAGCGCCCTATTTTTCATGGTTTCAGCATTTACTCCTTTAAAATTCTGATCAATGGCGATAGTTAAAAGGGCCAGCCAATGCTTAAAGTGAATACTGTTTAAAGGCTTTTGATCATGGAGCAGCTGATGAGGTTTCATAGCATTTTTTTTGTAACTCCCTGAATAAAATAAGGTATTGTCCCAAAAATCAACCAAGGTCCCTAAATGATGTTCTAGTGCTTTTTCTTCTTTAAAATCTTCAAAAAAATGTTTTAATTCATTACTTTGAAAAAGTAATGTATAAAAATCACGAACAATGATCAAAAGGTCATCTCGAGTACTTATGTCGCGACTCATGATAACCTCGAATTGTCAAACATCCAGGGAAGCAGGTCTTTGATGGAATTGGCTTTTACAATTCTACCGATCTCACCTGTAAAAAAGATCTCTATATTTGAAAGTTGTTTTGTTTCGTATTCGGCAATGGCCTGACGACACGCTCCACAGGGAGCAACTGGTCTGTCAACAATAGTTTTTCCGGAACGCGCAGAAATAAATATTTTTTTGATCTTACCATCAGGCAATGAAGCCATGGCGCTCCAAATAGCAACTCTTTCGGCACAAATACCTGAAGGGTAGGCAGCGTTTTCCTGATTGTTTCCCAGAAAGACCTCATTAGTTTCCATAAGAACCGATGCTCCCACCCTAAAATCGGAGTAAGGGGCATAGGCATTATCTCTTGCTTTAATTGCTTTCTGAAGTAGGTCTTTATCTGTTGAAGAAAGTTCATCTGAACTTTCGAAAACTTTGAAGTTTGTTGAAATTTGATGATCATGCATAAAAGAGCAGCTAAAAGAATTTATTTTTCTTAAATATAAGGTTTTCATCCCTAAAATTCAACCTGATAATTTTTTAAGAATTACGGGCTCAAAAATCTTGAAGTTCAGCTTCAATATGCTCTATTAGAAATAAGCGTATGAATCACCAAGGTTGATTGTCAACGAAAATCTCAAGGTACTTTCCAATGGATTGTTAACATCTGAGGTATTGATCAAATAGGATACATCTAAAGTAGTACTCCTAAATTTGAACCCTGTACCTAAAGTAAAGAACTGCCTGTTTCCTTTGTTTGCAGATTCGTGAAAATAACCTGCTCTTACAGAAAATACTTCGTTATACAAATATTCTGCACTAACCTGCCATATGAATTCTTCCATTTCCTCCTCAAAACCTCTAGGTGCGTCATACCAAGACTGGAACATGCCCGTAAGAAAACCAACGTTATCATCTTTCCCTGCGATGATGTCTCCTGTTGCGTTATCCCTGATTGGGGGAGTGGGTACGAGTAATTTATTAATTTCCAGGTTAGTGGTTATGGTATTTGCATTGTCAAGTATAAAATCAAAGCCTCCTCCTAATTTTAAGTTGGTAGGAATAAAACTTTCTTCACCACCCAGAACCAATTCAACCTTTGGACCCATATTCGACAGGTTTACTCCGGCGCGCCATCTTCCGTTAAAATCACCATAATTAAATTCCTGACTTTGATAGAACATGGAAACGTCAACGGCGAATGTATTTACGGATTGTATTTCTGAATTATCAACACGAACAGCTAGGTCTGAATGAATAAATCTCAAACCTACAGCCATTGAAATCACTTCACTTAGTTTTAACGAATAGGCCCCGTCAATAGCGAATTCGTTTGGATTTTCTGAACCCAAGCTAATACCCGAACCATCTGTAAGTTCAATAGATCCTAAAGAAAAATAAGTAAGGCTTGTTGCCCAGGCGCTTCTATCGTTAATTTTATTAGCTACAAATAAACTAGTCAGACTTACGTCATTGGTCAGATTCCTAAGCCATGGTGTATAGTTCAGTCCAATTTGCCATTGAGATTCTGAAAAGGCATATTTTGCCGCATTGTAGTGTAGTGAGCTCACATCACTTGAGGTAGCACCACCCATATCGGCAAGACCTCCGGCCCTCGCATCAGGTGCAATTAATAGAAACGGCGCTGCTGTTGTGATTGGATTTACTTCGTCTTGGGCATATGAATTAAAGAGTCCAAGTAAAGTTACGATAGCAATTAGACTTATTTTTTTCATCTAAATAATTAGGATTTTAGGGATTCAGATCTAATTTATTATTGTAAAATGACAAGTTTTTCAAATTTCTCCGCATTGGCGTTCGAGATTTGAGATCTCACATGAAGTTTGTATACATAAACGCCCTTACCAATTTTG
>CAZQRD010000102.1:0-7765 GCA_964595535.1 uncultured Flavobacteriaceae bacterium
CCATCTTAAAAAATAATCCATTAGATCCTCTTTTAATTCATAATGCAATTTTATATATGTTTTCATATCATCCTTCATAGATGTTTGCTGATTTCTTAATCTTCCATCAAGTTCTTCACTGAGATCTGATGTTGCTATAATCCTCTTCTTCATTCTAATTCGCTGTAACATTCTGCCAATTACTTCTTTTTCACGAATTATTTTATTTTGAAAGCCTTCTAAAGGAGCCATAGCCTCAATTCCTAAATTTCGTTTGGCAATACTTTCCAGTTTCTTTTCAAACTTCTCCATCTCTTTTCTATGAAACCTTAATTCTTCCTTCCAAACTTTCAAATTAAACTTCAAATCGCTCAAATAAACTAATTTTGTCTCCATGGCTATAAAATCTTAAAATTAATAATAGCATAAATTTCTAAAAAAAAAATGAGTTTACCATTGATAAAAGTCATTTTTTTTTGATTTTAAGTGAATTTTACTTGTGTAGGTCAGAAGCAAAAAAAAACCCTGCCGAAGCAGGGTCCTTAAAATTCTTAGAGGTCTTATTCTTCATCTTCCTCATCATCTTTTTTGGTCTTGTTCCATATCTTGATTTCGTCATCTTCAGAAACTCCTGAAATAATTTCAACATTGATGCCGTCTGAGATTCCCAATTCCAAATCTTTTCTTTCGAATTCCTGATCTCCTGTTAAAACTTCCACATAAGGAACTTCGGTTTTCTTATCAAATTGCAAAAGAGATTCCTTTATAGACATCACGCTATCTTTTTGCTCCAAAACAATGTCAGCGTTTGCACTATAACCGGCCCTTACGAAATATTCTTCATCAAGAACGACGTCTGCTTTGATTTTAAATTGAACTGCTCCATTCTCTTCTGTTCCTTTAGGGGCAATAAAATTCAATTTTGCAGGAAACTTCTTTTTTTCTATAGCGCCTAAACCTACTTCAATAGCAATTCCTACCTCCAATTTTCCAACCTCGGCCTCGTCTACTTTTCCTTCAAAGATCATTTTACTCATATCAGCAATTGAAGCAATCGTAGTACCAGCATTAAAATTATTACTTTGGATTACCTGATAACCTTCCTTTACAGGGATTTCAAGTATCATACCAGAAGTTGTTGCACGAATGTTTGTGTTTGCAGAACCTCCTTTACCCGTATATCCCTTTTGAATAATCTGGTAATCATTTTGGGCATTAATCAGGTCTTGTTTTGATTGATCGTAATTTAATTGGAACTCGTCAAAATCCTTGTTTGAAATTACCCCGTTATTAAATAATTTCTTATTCCGATTATAAACAATACTTGCGTTATTCACTGCTAATTCAGCTTTACTTACACGACCTCTCGCACTAGCCAGTGCCTGTTCATTTGGAATAACTCTAACTTTAGCAATCAAATCACCCTTTTTAAGTTTTGCACCCTCTTCAACATAAATTTTTTCTATAATTCCTGTAATTTGAGGCTTAATCTCAACCTCTTCCAGTGGAATTACCTTTCCGGTTGCAACCGTTTTTCTCACTATATTGGTTTTAAAAGGCTTTTCAGTTTCGTATTCTATAGGAGACTTGCTATTCTTTTTACCCAGCCAAACTAGAACTGCTATTAAAGCGATAATAATGGTTCCAAAAATTAACTTTTTTTTCATGCTTACTTAGTTTTCTATTCAATTTGATTGTTAATTATTCTTCTCTTAAAGCCTCTATTGGCTTAATACTAACAGCAACCTGAGCTGGAATCATCCCAATCAGAGTTCCCAAAATCACGAGAGTCGAAACAGCAATAAGAACTACTGGTATATCAACCGTCGGATTGGTTAAAGCGGCATCATCTCCTTGTCCAATTGTTGCATCAATCACCATTAATACAATCCCTCCGAAAATGATACCGAGCGCACCTGCCAAACTTGTCAAGAAAACCGACTCCAGCATAATATGTCGTTTGATTTCCCAGGGTTTTGCCCCGAGAGCTCTTCTGATCCCAATTTCCTTGGTGCGCTCCTTAACGGTTATTAAAAGTATATTTCCAATGGCAAAAACCCCGGCGATCAACGTCGCTATCCCTACAAACCAGGTCAGGAATTGCATTCCGGTTAAGAAACCCGTGAATTTTTTAATTTCGTTTCCAAGATTAAAACTACCAAAAGCCCTATTGTCTTCAGGGTGCACTTTGTGTAAATTTTTGAGTAATAATTTTACGTCGGCTTCTATTTGTTTGATCTCAAATCCAGGTTTCCCTGTAATCATCATCCATCCCATGGTGTCACCTGTATTGTATACCTGTTGAAAAGTTGTAAAAGGAATATGGATAGCACCTTGCGGGCCTCCCATTCGAAGTTGCCCTTGTTTGTACATCCCAACAACCTTATAATTCACATCATTGATCTTTATATACTGACCAATTGGATCTTCGTCTTCTTCAAATAATTGCTTAAAAATCTCTTCTTCAATCACACAGATCTTCTTCTTTTCATTGATGTCATTGTCATTTATCCAGCGTCCACTGATAAGGTCTTTTTTTTCTACCAAATCCAGCTCTGGATAATCTCCGTAAATACCAAACATGCCGGTTTTAAATTTATTCTCGGCCTGTGATTGTCTTTGATGTCTTGGTACCACAAATTCTAAACCATCAATTTCACTCATAATATGATCCGCATCCTTTAGTTTAAGCCTGATGCCTTTTCCTTCCTGGAATCCTTTAAATGGCATACTCGTTGACTGTGCCCAGACGAAAACACTGTTCGTAGCGAAATTACCAAACAACTTATTAAAATTATTTTCCATTCCCTTGGCTGCCCCCAATAACACGATCAATAAAAATATACCCCACATTACACCTATTATAGTAATGGCTGCACGCATTTTATTCTTACGGATACTTCCGTAAATCTCCTGCCATGTATCTGGATCAAAAATAAATTTCATCGCTTTCTAATTTATTCGTCGTTTAAGGCGACTATTGGTTTAATTCGTGCAGCTCTGGTAGCCGGAATGTACCCCGCTATTGTTCCAGCTAAGATAAGTACAATGGTAGCCCCTACTACCACATAGGTCTCTACACTAGGATCAACGATAAAATATTTTTCTAAAGTTTTTCCCAACCCTTTTAATACGAACACTCCTATCATCAGGCCTGAATATCCGGCAATAGCTGTTACAAAAATGGATTCCTGCATAATCATTGAAACAATAGATCTTGGTGTTGCGCCAAGTGCTTTTCTGATGCCCAATTCTTTAGTCCGCTCTTTAACGATATACACCATGATATTACTTATACCAATCACACCGGCAATTAGCGTTCCTATCCCGATAAAAAGAATAATCACATTCAAAACTAGCATAAACTGTTGTACGTTTTTAGCTCCTTCAGCATAATTTCTGACACGTAAAGCACCCTGATCCCTTGGGTCTACACCATGCTTTTCCTTTAACATTTTTGCAAGCATTGATGTAAATGAGAGCGCCTTATCAACACTTAATTTCGGGTTATAAGTAAGACCAAAATAATCAAGTTCATCGTTTTCTCTGTACATTCCTTGAGCCGTTGAAAAAGGGGTGTAGATAAATCGTTCATCACCATCACCTCCCGGATCACTGAATACACCTACTACCTTATAAGAAATTCCTTCGAGGTTAATATTCTTGCCAAGAGCACTTTTACTACCAAATAGATCCTCTTCCACCAAACGCCCTATAGCCAACACTTTAGCTCTTCTTTTAAGGTCCAGAAAACTCACGAACCTACCCTTTTCTATAACGGCGGATTCCAGTGGCTGGTAGTCGGGGTATACCCCTCTAACCGTATATCGATTTTGATTTCCTTTGTAAATGGCAAGCACATTGTTTCGTTGCACATTTGGGCTAAAGAAATCTATCTCGTCTTCAAATTTTTCATTGATAAATTTAGTATCATCATTTCTAAATTGAATTCTTCGGCCACTTTGAAGTCCTTTATAAGGTTTAGATGTAACTCCCGAATTTATATAAACAGAATTCGTAGCGTCACCGGCAAATTCTCTTTCGAAGAAATGTTTCAATCCGTTCCCAATACCGAAAAGCAACGTAAACAAAAGAATGGCAAATGCAATAGTGAAACCTGATAAGGCCGTTCTTAATTTATTCTTACTTAAGGTTTGAAAAATTTCTCTCCAACGATCTAAATCAAACATGATTTATACTTTTACTTTTTTCTCAGTTCTCTCATCACTGATAATAACACCATCACGCAACCTCACGATCCTATCTGTTTCAGCTGCAATATCTTCCTCGTGAGTAATAACAAAAACAGTCATTCCTTCTTTGTTGATCTCTTTGAGCAACTCCATTACAGAATGTGAAGTAGTAGAATCCAAAGCTCCTGTTGGTTCATCGGCAAGTACCACTTTAGGATTGGTTACCAAGGCACGAGCGATAGCAACTCTTTGTTTTTGACCTCCTGACAGTTCACTTGGAAGATGATTTGCCCATTCGCCCAAGCCTACTTTTTCAAGATATTCCATAGCAATTTTTTGCCTTTCTTTTCTACGAACACCTTTGTAATAGAGTGGTAAAGCCACATTTTCCAAAGCATTTTTATAGGTAATCAAATTGAAGGCCTGAAATACAAATCCCAGGAATTTATTTCTGAGTACAGCTGCTTTTGTCTCATCCAGCTTTTCTATCAATTGTCCATTTAAATAGTAATTCCCTTCATCATGAACATCCAGTAGACCAACAATATTTAACAATGTGGACTTCCCAGAACCGGAAGATCCCATTATAGAAACGAATTCACCTTCCTTAATATGAAGGTTCAATCCCTTAAGAACATGTAGTGATTCATCCCCCATGGGGTATGATTTATGAAGGTTTTCAATTTTAATCATTGGTAAATGGTATTTTTTTTATTTATGTCAAGACATCTTATTTTTTCAAAATAAAAGCCACGAATTGTCTAATTTTACATAATGCAAACAAGTGAGCAAAAATCTATTATACTATTTGATGGTGTCTGCAATTTATGTAATGCTTCCGTCCAGTTCATACTCAAAAGAGACTTGAAAGAACGGTTCCTATTCGCTTCCTTACAATCAGACGCTGCAAAAAATATTTTGTTACAGTATAATTGGAAAAATTATGAGCTGAAATCGATAGTCTTGATTCAAGATGGTGAAGTTTATCAAAAATCTAATGCGGTACTCAAGATCTGCCAACAATTGAAATGGCCATGGACCCTGTTTTCAGTGGTTCGTTTCTTTCCAGTGAGATGGAGAGACATGCTTTATGATACAATTGCTAAACGACGATATCAATGGTTTGGTAAAAAAGATACCTGTGTTATGATGATTCCAGAATATAAAAATAGGTTTATCTAACACGTAGATAAACCCATTTTTAAAATAATCCCCTTTTTTTTGATTGTCATCTGTGTCAAACATATGGCGATGTTCAAGACACAGATAACGAAAACTAATCAATAATTATATTTTTGAAATAAGACGTTGTTCTGTATATAACGGAATTTTAACTCTTGTTTCTGCCCAGCCTAGTACCATCTGTGTTCCATAATTTTTTGAAGTGAATGCTATGGAAAAATTCTCAAGTTTCTGACCTTTCACTGCGGGCACTTCAATGCTGGCTATGTTGAATTTCGGATTGTAAAAGTTAGCTCCATAGGTATCCGTTTTCCCATTCAAAATGACGATCCAGTAATTTTTGTTTGGAATTGTATACAGTGAATACGTTCCTGCTTTTACATATTTGTTACCAAACATAACATCGCAATAAAATCTTACTTCAGTAGATTCGTTACTACCGGTATTCCAAACCCTTCCGTAGGGTATCTGAGTACCAAACACTTTACCATCTTTGGCCTTAGGCCTTCCATAAATAACCTTGATTTGAGGTGTTTCCTCTTTTGAAGCACGGTAATAGACAATATCGTGAGGATTCTTATCCATATCATTGAATAATTGTGCCGCGCTGTTTGGGCTAAAAAGCAAGCCCAAGGCAAGAACAAATATTACGTTAAGTGAATTGAATCTTTTCATTTTTTCTAGATTTTATTTTCATTATTTTAAATCAACTTAAGGCTTCTTGCTCTAAAATGATTCTTCTTATGTGATCCTGAAGCTATGCTCCGTTAGTCTCCTCTTCTTCATCTTCAATCTCAGCTGAAGGCTCCCGAACAATGTCTCCTACCATATACTTATCTCCAAACTGATCCGCTCTAATAAGTTCCTTCTTTTTTGATGAGCGGTGAACTTCTTCATGATTTGAGAGATCCAGCATTTCATATCTGTTGACATCATCAGTTGTTGTTAATTGTATCACATTTCTTTCTGAATTCTCAATGATTGTTACAGCTTCATCACCATTTGTAAAAGTGACAATATTCCTTTTCTTTTCATTATCCCCGCGCTGTGCGAATGCGTTATAAGCTATAAACATCATTAAAAAATTGAATATGTATTTCATATTTTGTTTTAAGATTGAAATCAAATTGATTCTAGTTGATCGTTGAATCAGATTGATCCTGCAGCCCGTTGGTGATAGTGATATCAGAAGTAATCACGAAATCATCAGTATACACCTTTAATGTATAGGTACCATCTTCTAAAGTACTCTTATCAATGCTACATACCTTCCCTTGGTTGTTTGATCCATGCACAAGTTCGTGATTGGATGGCTCCAGAATTTCATATTTGTAGAAATTGTCGGCTGATGTTAATTTAAGGTTGGCCGACTCTGAACGATCAGTGATCGTAATGGCCTCTTCACCATTTGGGAAGGTTGTTACATATTTGGTAACTTTTTCAGAATGTTTGTTTGTATTTGTTTGTGCATAGCTCGAAACACTAAGCATGATTACAGCGATTATTAAGAATATATTTTTCATGGTTATCAGTATTTATTGGTTTTTTATAAAATATTTATTATTGAACAATTCCTGTTGCGGCCTCATCATTTGTTATGGTAATGTCTGAGGTAATCACAAAATCTTCAGTATATACTTTTAAGGTATAAGTTCCTTGATCCAATTTGGTTTTGTCAATGGCACATATTTTTCCTTTATTTGTTTGACCGTGAATCAATTCATGATTCGCTGTTTCAAGAATCTCATATTTGTAAAAATTATCTGCAGAGGCAAGCTCGAGAGAATTTGAACTCGATTTATCGGTGATTGTAATGGCTTCCTCTCCATTTGGAAAAGTGGTCACATATTTAGTAATGGTTTCCTTTGCACTTGATTCAGCTTCTTGTGCATAAGTTGTAAATCCTGTTAAAGCGATGGCTATAATAAATAGTATCTTTTTCATGGTAATTAAATTTTAAATGATTATTATTTTTATTTGATTTTTATACTGTTTTTGATAGGGAAGATAACTTTCTTGAATAGTGTTTAATTATGAACTTAAACCAATTAGCTTATTTCCATTGATGGAATAATTCAAAGCATATTCATTATATGTGAAAGCACCTTCTACAAATTTACTTTCTATATCAGAAGTGTTCGGAGTGTCATGAACCAACTCATGATTGTTAAAATTCAATTGCATGTCTTCAGGCAATACATTGTTATTCAGTAATTTATCAATATTGTCTCCTACAGTCACATCATCAAGAACAATAATGTATTCTGATTCGCGTTCTATTGATTCGAAACTAAGTTTTGTTGTTTTGTTTGACTCTTGAGCGATTCCTATCATGCTCACTAGACTTAAGGCGAAAAATAAAGTTATCTTTTTCATAATTGAAATATTTATGTTAATAATTAGCAATTCAA
>CAZQRD010000103.1:0-7569 GCA_964595535.1 uncultured Flavobacteriaceae bacterium
AATGATGTAATGATGCAATGATGTAATTTCTCGTTGTTTATTCTTTTGATCACAAAAAAATCCGAAACTAACAGCTTCGGATTTCAATTTATTTCTTAAATATCCCTTAGATAAATGAAGCCGCGATTTTTTTATAGACTCCATTTGTAAGTTTCTCTCTAATTGAAGAAAAAGCAACAATAGATTCACTTACATCATCCAGGTTATGGGCAGCTGTAGGAATCAATCTTAAAAGGATCATTCCTTTAGGGATTACCGGATATACAACTATAGAACAAAAAATACGATAATTCTCTCTCAGGTCATTCACCATGGCCATCGCCTCAGGGATATCCCCTTCCAAAAATACCGGGGTCACACAGGTATTTGTTTTCCCAATGTTGAATCCTTTTTCAACCAGACCATTTTGAAGGGCATTTACATTTTCCCATAATTTAGTTCTCAATTCGGGCATTGTCCGTATCATATCCAGTCTTTTCAATGCTCCTTTTACCATGGCCATAGGCAATGACTTAGCAAACATTTGAGACCTCATATTGTATTGCAGATACTTAATTACGTCTTTATTACCGGCAAAAAAAGCACCAAACCCAGCCATTGATTTTGCAAAGGTGGCAAAATAGACATCAATGGAATCCTGCACTCCTTGTTCTTCTCCCGCACCGGCACCTGTTTTACCAAGTGTACCAAAACCATGCGCATCGTCAACCAATAATCTAAAATTATACTTCTCTTTTAAAGCGACGATCTCCTTCAATTTACCTTGCTCTCCTCTCATTCCAAAAACACCTTCACTAATCACAAGAATACCGCCGTTGCTCTCCTCTGCTTTTCTGGAGGCCCTGATCAGATTCTTTTCAAAACTCTCCATGTCATTATGGCGATACGTGAATCTTTTTCCTTGATGCAATCTGGCGCCATCAATAATACAGGCATGAGAATCCATATCGTAAACCACCACATCATTTTTTGTAACCAAAGCATCGATTGCAGAAACCATCCCCTGATAGCCAAAATTCACAAGATAAGCAGCTTCCTTACTCACAAACTCCGCACATTCATGCTCCAACTGTTCGTGAAAAACTGTATGTCCACTCATCATTCTGGCTCCCATAGGATACGCCATCCCGTGCTCTTTTGCAGCCTCTGCATCTGCCTTTATAACTTCCGGATGATTTGCCAGTCCGAGATAATCATTAATACTCCAGGTAATCACTTCCTGACCGTTAAATCTCATTCGGTTTGAAATGTTTCCTTCTAATTTAGGAAACACATAATAACCTTCAGCTTGCTCTGCCCATTTTCCCAGTGGCCCTTTATCCTTTATTATTCTTTCAAATAAATCTTTCATGTATCTATATCATTTCAACAAAGGGATACGAAAATCCATTTTGTTTTTTATTATTTGCAAAAATAGCAAAAATTGCGATGAATCAGTTTCTATGTTTATAGTTTTTAACAAAAAAGGAAAAAGGCGGTTTGTATTTCAAACCGCCTTTTTCCTTTTTTTTTCTATTTAAACACTCTATTTAATAATCTCCATAGAGTTTGTCTCATGTTTCTTTGAATCAAAGAACCCTTGTTCTCTCATCCATTCATCACTGTAAATCTTTTCCATATATCTTGATCCGTGATCGGGTAATATCATAACAACAACGCTATCTTTATCAAAATATCCCTGTTCGGCATACTGCGTAGTTGCCTGTAATACAGCACCACTTGTATAGCCTGTAAAAAGTCCTTCCACCATTGCAAGTTCCCTTGCCTTATGAGCGGCAGCCTCATCAGTTACCTTTTCAAACACATCTATTACTTCAAAATTAGTAGCAGATGGGATAAGATTCTTTCCCAGACCCTCAATTCTGTATGGATATATCGCCTTAGTATCAAAATCAGATGTTTCGTGAAACTTCTTTAAGATCGAACCAAAGGCATCTACACCAAGTACTTTAATGTCAGGATTTTGCTCCTTTAAGTACTTTCCTACTCCAGAAATCGTACCTCCTGTACCACTTGCAACAACAATATGTGTCACTTTACCATTGGTTTGCTCCCATATTTCGGGCCCTGTAGACAGATAATGTGCCTCTGAATTCAAGTCATTAAAATATTGGTTGATGTAAACCGAATCAGCGGTTTCCTCATGAAGTCTCTTTGCTACCTGATAATAAGATCTTGGATCATCTGCACTCACATTGGCAGGACAAACATATACTTTGGCACCCATGGCCCTCAGCATGTTTATTTTACCCTTAGAAGCTTTTGAATTTACAGCAAGAATACACTCATATCCTTTAATAATACAAACTAATGCAATACTAAAACCAGTGTTTCCGGAAGTCGTTTCTATCACTTTACTCCCCCTTTTCAAAATACCCCTCTTTTCAGCTTGCTCCACAATATGTGTCGCAATTCTGTCTTTCATGGAGTGCCCAGGATTAAAGGCTTCATATTTTGCTAAGAACTGACCGTCTAACTCTTTTGTTATTTTATTCAATCGTATGAGTGGCGTATCACCGACTAAATCTAATATACTATTAGTTATGCCGTTATGTTTTTTCATAAAAATATAATACTTTGATTATAAAAACCGGGCAAATTTAAGTTTTTTTTTTAAACTACTGAGAAACTATCTATAAGATTGTCTCAGCAGTTACTCATATTACAATAGTACAAAAAAAATATCATTTATTAATTCCTTCTAAATCAAATAGAAAACAATAATCACGTGCCACTTCCTTTAAAGCATCAAATCTTCCAGAAGCTCCACCATGGCCCGTATCCATATTTGTATGCATTAGCAGCAAGTTTGTATCCGTTTTATTGACCCTCAATTTTGCTACCCATTTAGCCGGTTCAAAATATTGCACCTGTGAATCATGCAGGCCTGTGGTGACAAGCATATGAGGATAATTGTGCTTCTGAACATTATCATATGGTGAATAAGATAACATATAATCATATGACTCCTTGTTCTTGGGATTTCCCCACTCATCAAATTCTCCAGTAGTCAGAGGGATACTTTCATCGAGCATGGTTGTCACAACATCGACAAACGGAACCGCGGCAATCACACCGTTAAAAATTTCGGGACAAATATTAATCGCTGCACCTACCATCAAACCTCCTGCCGAACCGCCTTCAGCGTATAAATGAGAAGCCGATGTATATTTTTCTTTAATAAGATGTTTTGAGACGTCTATAAAATCGTAAAATGTATTCATTTTCTTAAACATCTTGCCCTCATCATACCAGCTGCGGCCCAAATATTCTCCACCTCGCACATGAGCAATAGCATATACGAATCCTCTGTCTAACAAGCTGAGCCTTACAGAGCTAAATCTGTCACTTACAATACTCCCATATGACCCATAACCATATATCAACAATGGTGTCTGCGCATTGATCTTGGTTGCTTTATTAAATACCAAAGAAATCGCGATTTGTTCACCATCTCTGGCGGTGGCCCAAATTCTTTCACTTTTATAGTTTTCCTTGTCAAAAGTACCTCCCAAAACTTCCTGTTCCTTCTTAATTTCCTTTGATTTGCTATCTACGTTAAAGTCAATAACAGAATTTGGCGTTGTGAGAGAATTATAACTATATCGTATTACGTTGGTGTCAAATTCCGGATTGTTATAAACAGAAGCCGAATAGGTTTCTTCTTCGAATGGAAGGTAATAATCAACAGTCCCATCCCATTTTTTTATCCTGATCTTATTCAGACCATTCTGTCTTTCTTCCAATACTAGAAAATCCTTAAAGATAGAAATATCTTCCAGTAGCGTATCTTCTCTATGTGGAATAACATCTGTCCAATACTCCTTTTCCGTTTGACCGATAGGAGTTTTCATCAACTTGAAATTGAGCGCTTTGTCTGCATTCGTAAGAATGTAAAAATCCTGCCCGTAATGTGCAATACTGTATTCCAAATCCCTTTCCCTCGGTTGAATAATCGTAAAGGAACCTTGAGGGTGGTCAGCATCCAAATACCTGTAATCGGTTGATATTGAACTGTACGAGCCAATAATGATGAACCGATTTGATTTTGACTTATAAACAAAAGTCCAGAAAGCCTCTTCTTTCTCTTCAAAAATTAATGTATCTTCCGATGCCTCAGTCCCCAAAATATGTCTGTAAATCTTATCACTTCGCAGCGTTACAGGATCTTTACTTGCATAAAAAACGGTCTTATGATCATTGGCCCAGGCAGTACTTCCTGAGGTATTTTTTATAATTTCAGGATATAGCTCACCGGTTTTAAGATCTTTAAATCGAAGATCATACTGTCTTCTGCTGATCGTATCTATGCCAAAGGAGGCTATAGTGTTGATCATATTAACATTAAGACCCGTAAGTGCATAATAATCATGTCCTTCAGCCAGTTCATTCACGTCAAAAATAATTTCTTCCTCAGCCTCAAGATTGTCTTTCTTTCTGGTGTAAACAGGATATTGCTTCCCGGTTTCGTATTTGGTAATGTAGTAATAACCGTTTTTTTTATAAGGCACCGATTCATCATCTTCCTTAATCCTTAACTTCATTTCTTCGAAAAGGTCTTCCTGAAATTGTTTGGTATGAGCCATGACCGAATCATAATAGGCATTCTCGTTTTCCAAATAATCTATAACCTTGGGGTTTTCCCTCTGATTCAACCAATAATAATCATCTATACGAACATCTCCATGAATTTCCATTTCCTTTGGAATTCTTTCAACAACGGGAGGAACTATCTCCTTTTTCGACATATGTGTAACTTTAAATTTTTGTCATTTCTTTTTCAACGGCAACTGCAAAAGTAAGTGATAATAGTATGGAAATCACATTTAATTTATTGATATAGAACTGAACCTACGGCCAAAATCCTTAATTTTACGATTGCCAATAATGGCATTTAATTAGAATAGATAACCGGAAAAACTATAGATTATGTTTGGAGATATGGAGGGAATGATGGCTAAATTAAAGGAAGCTCAGGCCAAAATAGAAGAAACCAAAAACCGCCTGAATAGCGTAATGGTTGATGGTGATGCAGGCAATGGTGCGGTAATAGTTACTGTTACGGCAAACAGAGAAGTTAAAAATATTGCCATAGATGATGAATTGCTCGAAGATAAAGTAGCCTTAGAAGATTATTTGATTCTCGCTCTTAATAAAGCAATTCAAAAAGCGAATGACATCAATGAAGCTGAAATGGCCGCAGCTGCAAAAGGAGGACTACCCGACATTCCTGGAATGGACATGTTCAAATAGACAGGACTAATCTGCACTGGAGGAAAGTCTTTTTTCCGATTTCAATATATATGTTGCGATTAGGAACTGAGCTACAATATAGGTGATCATAATGATGACCGGGTAAAATGATCGCTCATGATGAAATTTATTCAAGGCTATAATACTGTCAGATAGAATGAACAATACGGCCCCTGAAAAAAGTCTTAAGCTAATCCCGTCTTTTTTGATCAGATAATTTAAAAGAGCGACCGTGCCAAATAGAGAAATAGCCAAGCCATAAATAAGAACTGGAACTAAAAAATCGTTTAATCCGGGTATTAAAACATTCATCAATACAGCATAAAAAACTAAAAAAGGAAGGATCGCTTTAAGCTTATAAGCAAATGAAACGCCTCTCAGTCCTTTTGAAAAAATGCTGATATACAGAATTTGAGTGATTAAGAAGGCTCCTATTCCTACCAAAAACAAATTGCTTTTGTCAAGCAGTAACACATCACCTGCAAATGAGAAGAATAAGGCAATTACATACCATTTATTAATGGATGTTGTTCTTAGCAAATAGTAGGCCGTTAAGGCTGGAATGATCAAGGGCTTGCTCAATGTCTGCCATAGGGAATCACCGAGAATAATAGCAAAAATATCAACAGCTGATACCAATACAAAAAAGAGAAGAAAGGGCTTTTCGAGGTGATTATTTTTTGACATAAATCAGAATTCAGGTAAAAGACATTTGTCTGAAAGCTTTAAAAGTAATGGATTTAAACCGGATTTTAAAGATTCTTTTATCACATTTGAACCTTCCTTATGACAATGCAAACAGGCCCCTACTCTTAACACTCTTTGCTGCTCCTCTATATTAAGCGGTCTAAAATTACTTCGGGTGGAAAGCTTTTTCGCTTTAGATGGCGTTAAAAATGGAATCCATGCATCTTCAGGTAAGTTGTCAATTGAATTTAATGCATATTCGGGTTCAAAATTCCAGGTTCCGTTATGTTCGTTTAACACATAAGTAAGACTTCCTTTTCCAAAGCCCAGTGCAGAGGGATCTGTATGGCATGAGCCACAACTTCTTACTTCCTTCGAAGTAGTATGGGGTGCAGTGGGAGCATATAAACGATCAAAACTATGCTCCTCAGCAAAACCTTCGCTATGCTGGGTACGATCTATCGATAGGATCATTCCCGGGATGGCAGGTTCAATTTTTTCGCCTTCCTCAGACATCCTTACGCCCATGGCCGGATAACCTGTGTCAAACTCATAAACATGTTCTATCCAGGTTCCCTGTATCATTTTTTTATCCAGCAAATCATATCCCTGTTGCATTTGATCGTATGTATTGTGGCATCCTATACATCTGGGCGCCCACTGCGAATGACAGGATGAGCAACTGAGCGATTCATGCGCGTAATCTCTGCTGCAAACTTCGCTTTGCTTCTTAATTAAATGCTCCTTACCATCCTTTTTGCCTATGAGATACACTTCGCCCTCTTCATTTAAAAACGTATTGACCAATGGATGGCCATCCTTTTCTGCTACTAGTATCGGTCTATCTTGATGTTGGTAATTTCTGTGCATAAAAACCAAAGAAGATTCGATATCGAGTTCCTCATATGGAACTGTCTTTGGTTCATCTTTATAATGACAATCTGAACATTTTAACTTGACAGCATCCTCTTCATGCATATAATCCGTACCATCGCCCATAACTTCATGAGAACTGTGACAATCAATGCATAAAAGGCCTTTTGAATGGTGAACGTCCGCTCCTTTATATTCATATATTCTCTTGTCTTCAAACATCTTAAAATCGTTTGATTCGGGTAATTCATCTAATAAGGTTTCATGCCAACCCATATAGTTGGTTGATATCCTACTCGAACGGCTGTGACAGCCAAAACAATGGGTATCGTTCATAAAAACATCTGTAGAAGGATGCATTTGAACCAATTCTTTTTTTCCGGAACTCAGATACTGTTCTAGCTCATTCGATGCCTGTTCCGAATAATTTAAATGACAGGCGTTGCAACCTCCTCCTCTACTCAGTTCTGAAATGGCACCAAATTCACTTTTTTCTGCACCTAAATGACAATTCGCGCATAAATTTCGCAGGTGGTCATCGGCAGGGCTATGTCCCAAATTACGAATATCAAAATGATGGTCTGGGCTATCGGTTTCCCCAAAAATATACTTATCAACTGCTACGAGGCCACTATTCGTTGTCATCAATGAATGCTGAATTTTGTCTAATTCTTGAGGATGGCACTTACCACAAGTAAATTCTGCATCATTTAAATTCCCTGGAATTAATACCATGTTCATATGAGACGTTTCTTT
>CAZQRD010000104.1:0-7426 GCA_964595535.1 uncultured Flavobacteriaceae bacterium
ATGTAATAAAAAATCCCGATCAATAAATTGATCGGGATTTTTTTTGAAGTCAAATTTTACTTCAACGTTTTCTTAACTTCTACTTCCTGGAAGGCTTCTATCACATCATCAACCATGACATCATTGTAATTCTTTAACTGAATACCACAATCATACCCTTTGGCTACTTCCTTAGCGTCGTCTTTAAAACGTTTTAATGAAGTCAATTCACCTGTAAAGATCACCACATTATCTCTGATCAACCTGATCTTGGAGCTTCTGTAGATCTTACCTTCCTGAACCATACATCCAGCAATGGTACCTACTTTTGAAATCTTATAGGTTTCTCTGATCTCAGCACTACCTGTGATTTCTTCCACGATATCAGGAGATAACATTCCTTCCATGGCATCCTTAACTTCGTCAATTACCTTATAAATAATAGAGTAATTTCTGATGTCAATTTCTTCCTTCTCGGCGAGTTGTCTTGCACTTCCGGATGGCCTTACGTTAAACCCAATGATAATCGCTTCAGATGCAGAAGCAAGTAATACATCAGATTCAGTTATAGCTCCTACTCCTTTATGGATAATATTCACCTGAATCTCTTCAGTTGATAATTTTTGCAAAGAATCAGTCAATGCTTCAACCGAACCATCCACGTCACCTTTGATAATAATATTCAACTCCTTAAAGCCTCCTAATGCAATTCTTCTTCCTATCTCGTCAAGCGTTATATGTCGTTGTGTTCTAACAGATTGTTCACGGCTCAATTGAGAGCGTTTAGCGGCGATTTGCTTGGCTTCTCTCTCATCTTCATAAACCTTGAACTTATCTCCAGCCTGTGGCGCACCATCGAGCCCTAGAATAGATACTGGTCTTGACGGTCCAGCTTCATCTACCATTTTTCCTCTTTCATCCTGTAAGGCCCTCACCTTTCCTGAATGATGTCCGGCAAGTATATAATCACCAACTTTAAGTGTACCTCCGTCAACAAGAACTGTAGCGACGTATCCTTTCCCTTTATCCAGGAAGGCCTCTACTACCGAACCATTCGCCAATTTATTAGGATTAGCTTTTAATTCAAGTAATTCAGCCTCAAGTAATATTTTTTCAAGTAGTTCCTTGATCCCGATTCCTTTTAAAGCCGATACATCATGGGATTGAATTTTTCCTCCCCAGTCTTCAACCAAAAGGTCCATTTGTGCCAATTCCTCTTTTACTTTATCAGGATTGGCATCTGGTTTATCAATTTTGTTGATTGCAAATACAATCGGAACACCAGCTGCCTGAGCATGACTAATGGCCTCTTTTGTTTGAGGCATGATCGCATCATCAGCTGAAATCACGATTACAGCAATATCTGTTACCTGTGTACCACGAGCACGCATCGCCGTAAAAGCTTCGTGACCCGGTGTATCAAGGAAAGTAATCTTTTGACCATCATCCAATTCAACCGCATAGGCACCAATATGTTGTGTAATACCTCCGGATTCGCCCGCAATTACATTGGCATTTCTGATATAATCCAATAAAGATGTTTTCCCGTGATCGACGTGACCCATTACTGTTACAATTGGAGCCCTTGGCTTAAGATCTTCCGGGTTATCCACTTCTTCTTCCACAGTTTCTTCAACCTCTGAATCCACAAATTCCACATCGTATCCGAATTCTTCCGCCACGATAGTGAGTGTTTCAGCATCAAGACGTTGATTCATCGAGATCATCATTCCCAATGACATACATGCAGAAATAACCTCAGTTACGGTCACATTCATCATTGTAGCAACTTCATTCGCAGTTACAAATTCAGTTACCTTGATAACTTTGCTTTCTGCCTCCTGTTGCTCAAGATCCTTTTCAACCTGTTGACGGTGAAGGTCTCTTTTCTCTCTTCTGTATTTGGCTCCTTTGCCCTTTTTGGATTTACCCTGAAGTTTTTCAAGGGTTTCTCTTACCTGCTTTTGAACTTCTTCAGGTGATGGTTCTTCTTTTACTATTGGTTTCCTTCCGGTTTGAGGACCTCGCTGTGCTCCTCTAGGTCCGGCTCCTCTACCCGATTGACCAAAATCTGTGCGTTGAACATGTATTCTTTTACGCTTCTTTTTGGTTTTACTGGCATCGCTTTCGGTTGCCTTTTTAGTCTCAACCACTTTTTTCTTAGGCTTTTGAAACTTGGTAAGGTCAATCGTTTCACCAGTTTTCTTTGGACCTGATAATTTTTGATACTCTGTTTTCAGGGTTTGTGTCTCTTCAGATACACTCTCCTCTGTTTCAGAGACAACCTCCTCAGCTTCAGACACAACCTCCTTTTTAACAGGCTCTTCAGGAGCAACTTCCGCAGGAACCTCTTCTTTCTTAACCTTAGGTTTTACTTTTGGCTCTACATCGATTTTGCCTACCTGCTTCAGGCCTTTTAATTTCTTAGACCCTTTGATCACTTCTTCAACTACCTCCTCTTTCTCTTTGACAGGAACAACTTCCGCAGGAACCTCTTCTTTCTCAACAGGTTTGGCATCAATATCAATTTTTCCCACCATTTTTGGGCGGCTGACCTTCTCAGATTCAGTCTTAAAAATCTCTGCCCTTTTGGCTTCCTCTTCAAGGCGTTTCTGCTCAGCTTCTTGCTCTAAAGCCAATCGTATCTCCTCTTTTTCCTTTCTTTTCTCTTCTCCAATTTCTTTAGAGGCAACTTTTTTACTCTTATCAGTCTGAAATTCATCAGACAAGATTGTATAAACCTCATGAGAGATTTTTGCAGTTGGTCTATGATCAATGTCTATTCCCTTATTAGCAAGAAACTCAACAGCCCTGTCTAGAGAAATATTCAGTTCTCTTAAAACTTTATTAAATCGTTGTGGCCTATATTCTGTCATAAATTGTGTTAAAATGAACCTCTATTTACTATTGCAAATTAATAAATATTATGATTCGAATTCTTCTTTTAGTATTCTTTGTACTTCGCGAATTGTTTCTTCTTCAAGATCTGTCCTTTTAACCAACTCGACCAAATCAAGATCTAAAACGCTTCTTGCAGTATCAAGACCAATGTTCTTAAATTCCTTGATCACCCATCCTTCGATTTCGTCAGAAAATTCGGTTAATTCAACGTCATCTTCAACACCTTCTCTCTGAACATCGATTTCATAACCTGTGAGCTGACTTGCCAATCGGATGTTAACACCACCCTTACCTATAGCTTTGGATACTTCTTCTGGTTTCAGGAAAACGTCGACTCTGGGCTTTTCACCCTCAACTGCCTCATGTATTTTAAGAGAAACCACTTTTGCAGGGCTCAAGGCTCTTTTAATGAATTGTTCATCGATTTTGGTATAATTAACCACATCAATATTCTCATTTCCCAGTTCCCTTACAATTCCATGAATTCTGGATCCTTTCATACCCACACAAGCTCCTACCGGATCGATCCTGTCATCATAAGAATCCACCGCGATTTTTGCCTTTTCACCAGGGATTCTCGCAACGCGCTCAATAGTAATCAAACCATCAAAAACTTCAGGAATTTCCTGTTCAAAAAGCTTTACCAAAAATTCAGGTGCTGTTCTAGACAAGATGATCGATGGCTTATTGCCCCTTAATTCAACATTCTTAATAATTCCTCTAACCGACTCTCCTTTTCTGAAAAAATCTGAACGGATCTGCTCGCTTTTTGGCATCACAAGTTCGTTCCCGTTATCATCCAACAAGATCACGGCATTATGTCGCACATGATGCACTTCGGCCGAATATAATTCTCCTTCAAGCTCCTTATAGTGCTTAAATATATTTGTATTATCGTGCTCATGGATCTTAGAAATCAGATTCTGACGAAGAGCCAAAATTGATCTTCTTCCAAGATCAACTAGTTTCACTTCTTCAGACACTTCCTCTCCTACCTCAAAATCAGGCTCGATTTTCTGTGCTTCTTCTAACGAGATCTCCTCATTGTCATCTTCAACTTCTCCATCCTCAACCACAATTCGGTTTCTCCAAATCTCAAGGTCACCTTTATCAGGGTTGATGATGATATCGAAATTCTCATCTGATCCGAACTTTCTTTTTAAGGCTGATCTGAACACTTCTTCCAAAATGGCCATTAAAGTTACCCTATCAATACTCTTTTCGTCTTTAAATTCCGAAAATGATTCAATTAATGCGATATTTTCCATTATAATTTTCTTAAAAAATAATCTTCACTTTTGCTTCTTTTATCTCACTCAATGAAATCGTCTGTTGCTTTTCCACTGTAATTTTCCCCTTTCCAATCGGCTTAGGCTCTCTCGCTTTCCAAAAAAGCGTGATCTCCTGGTCAGTCACTTCTATTAATTTACCTTCAAAACTGTCTTCAGCCGTTTTGACTTTGAGCGTTCTTTCGATATTTTTGTTGTATTGTCTTAGATCGACTAATGGATCAGTGATATTAGGAGTAGTCACCTCAAGAGAAAAATCTTCTTCTTCGCGATCCAGATTGTGCTCCACATGCCTACTGATTCTAATACATTCACTTAAAGGAACGCCCTTATCACCATCAACAATAATTTTTATACTGCCTTCAGTTCCGAAATTAAATTCAATAAGAAATAGTTCGTCATTTTCGGCAAGTGCTTCATCCACCAATTTCTTAACTTCAGTCTGATCCATTTGGCTTGTATAAAAAGAGGGGACTATCTGTCCCCTCCATTTCAATTCATCGTAAAATTCGCTGCAAATATAAGAATTCCTTTGATACTGACAAAAATCATAGGCCTATTCGACGAAATTTTATTAACTTTATATAATCAATAAAAAATATATGTTATGAAACGAATATTAGTCCCTGTAGATTTTTCTAAAGAAGCCGAAAGTGCTGCCAAGGTAGCTGCAACTATTGCCCGTAAAACGGGGAGTGAAATTTTCCTTGTTCACATGCTTGAATTACCAGTAACTACTATTGATCCTGCCGAAATGAACACCATCAGTAGTGAGCCTCAAATCATCTATTTTATGAAACTGGCCCATAAAAAATTCGAAGCGTTCAAAAAATTGCCCTTTTTAAAGGGATTAAGAGTTATAGAATCGGTTCAATTTCAACATGCTTTTTCTGGTATCATTGCTGAAAGTGAAAAAAGCAATATTGATCTTATCGTTATGGGATCTCAGGGAGCCTCAGGTTTGCAAGAGATGTTTATAGGGTCAAATACTGAAAAAGTTGTTAGAAGATCTAAGGTTCCAGTATTAGTGATCAAGCAAAGCGATGAAGAATTTGAAGTTAATGATATTCTTTTCGCTTCCGATTTTAATAAGGAAAGTAAGAGCACATTTAATCGTGTTATCGATTTTGCTAGTCTCTTTGACGCTAAAATTCATTTGTTGTATGTCAATACCATTCACAATTTCAATACTTCAAAGAATATTGAGGCGAGAATAGCTAAATTTGTAAAAGATTTCGATTTTGACAACTACACCAAGAATATCTATAATGACATCTCCATTGAAAAAGGCATCTTGAGTTTTGCGCGTGATATGGACGCAGATATTATCGCACTTAATACACATGGAAGAAGCGGTTTGTCACAATTATTCAATGGAAGTGTGGGTCAAGAATTGGCGAATCATGCATTGAGACCTGTGGTTACCTTTAAAATTTAATTCTAAGTTTACTACCATTTAAATGGTGTGAATCCAATGCCGAATTCGGCCCAATCGGCCTGTGAAGTCTTCTCGGTTTTAACCGCGATTTGGGCAAAGAGCCAATCTGTAATGTCATATCTTAAGCCAGCTCTAATATAGGTGGATGATTTGTCTTTGTAATCTGTAAGGTAGGTTCCTACTTGAAATCTAACGGCCATTTTGCCAAACATAAAATCATACCCAAGGTGGATCCCTGCAAGGGTCTGATCCTTGGTTTCGGGATAATCCGGCTCCAGGCTTCCATCCCAGAAATAGTCGAATCCGGCAGTAACACCATGCATGGTATTGAATTTAAATCTATAATCCAGTGCCCCTGAAAATATACCGTATCTTTTATATGTACCCTTGTCAACTTCGTTTTGAACAGTTCCTGTAGCCAAATAAACTTCAACCGAGCTCTCTCTGAGTTTTGGGCTTTTTGAGTTTTCGAGTGGATCTAATCTGGCAGGTAAAACATTATCAGTGTAAACGTCACGGTCAACGAATTTTTGATCGGCGTTATAATGGTACCTTAAACCCAGATTCAATCCATACATATTAAAACCGAAGTTTGGGGTGGTAATCCTTCCATTGGAAAAATGTGTGAAATCTATCCCGTAAAGGAGGTCCATTTCTCTGGTAATTTTATAAGCAGCTCCAAAATTTAAGTTAAAGTAAGCCGCAACATCAGAACCAATGGCGTCATTATCAGGATTGGTTTGTGCATCATAAGGTTCGAAATTGTATGCGAGTCCTAAGGCGAGACCCATTTCAAATACATTTCTTCTAAGCCGGTTAGTCAAGGGGAAATTAACAAAACCAAAAACCGCATTGGGCCTCCCCAAAACCTGAGGATTTCCTACAAAACCTGAATAATATCCAACTCCGTAGGTGGCATAACCATAACGACTCGTCCAATGCTCAGGGTCCTTTTGTTGCCATCCATAGCGCAATTCTATAGATCCATAGCCCTCACTCACCTCGTCATTTAACAATTCTCCTGTATATAAATGATATCCTGTATGCCCTTTAACCTCTATATACCTGAACCGGCCATAGTTTTTAACATCCTTTATCTCTTCATAAGAAATGGATTTTTGTTGCCCGTGTATTGAAGAAACACATGTGAAAATGACAAAAAAACAAAATCCTATTTTTAAGAAGCAGGAGTTAATCAATTTCGGTCTTGTCGAATTCAGATGCATAATTATAATCGAGTAGAATAAGGGTTCTAATCTAAAAAGAAAAATCTAATTTGTTTTTCAATGGGTTCAAAATGGCTTAAGATTTTGTCTTCGAAAAAAGCGACTGACTCATTGAAACCACCCTGATAGATTTTACTTTTACAGGGTGGCAAAAGTAGAATATAAAATTAGAAGTACCAAGCAAAACATGGTGTCTGTTTATGTCTGTTTTAGAATAGACAGTAAACAAGATTTTAAGGTTAGGCTTCCGACTAAAATAAACAGAACTGAGTGGATAGTCATTGTGAAACAACTAAAAACAGTTAAGGGTAATAACAAAAACGAGGCTATTAATACCAAGCTTGTAAAACGGCCTCGGATTCTTTTTTGTTAAATTTCCTTATTAGAAGGTGTTTGCTGTGGTATTAATTATAGCATGTTTCCGGCAGCTTTAGCCTGAGCATCTTTGCTACGGCCAATAAGTGAACCCACTACCATTCCGCCAATTAAACCTAGAGAAAGACCTAAAGAACGTTCTAAACTGGATAAAAATATAACACCAAATAGCAAACCGAATAATAATCCTAAACCGCCATATAATTTTTGATAATACT
>CAZQRD010000105.1:0-7314 GCA_964595535.1 uncultured Flavobacteriaceae bacterium
AAAAAGTGTCATATCGCAACACTGACAATGATCGATGTGATCAAAACAAAGTAGACTTACTTGAAAATCTCGACGCTAATCGTAAAAGTCAACTAGCTCCTGTGGTGTCATATGCCCTACCAAAGCCATATTACTAAATTTATTATCTTGTAGGGATAACAACTAACCTTATGATCCCTTTTTTCAGAAAAATTCGTAAAAAAATGGCAGATGACAATAAGCCTTTAAAGTATATGAGATACGCCATTGGTGAAATTGTACTTGTGGTGATTGGAATATTGATTGCGTTATCTATTAATAATTGGAATCAGGAGAGAAAAACCAAGTTAAAGTCTCAAGCGTACATCTCCGAAATAGTAAATGACCTTGCGATGGATACGCTAAATGTTAATTCTCTGATTAATAAAGCAAATGATTATAAATCGGAGGTAATGAATTATTTATCCTATTTTGATGAAGGTAATGTTCCGATAGAAAAATTAATTGATAGTAGTAAAAATATTAGGGCTTTATATTTAAGATATGTACCGGTCAATCATACATTTTTGGATATGCAATCCTCTGGTAATTCAAATTTACTAAATAGAGCTCAACGTAATGCGCTCATTGATTTATCTTCTGAACACGAGCAACTACAAATAATTATTGAAAAAGTTATTAGTAGTTCTATTAGCGCAACTGATAAAAGGAATAGTTACTTGGGTATTCCAGATGATTTTTTTGAGAAACTTGGAAAACCAGTCAGTGACAACAATAAATTACAATGGCTTATACATCAGCATTTAAGTTTAGATAGATATTTAGACCTCTATTTCTTTATTCAGAGAAGAGGTGATAAAATAAAAGAATTATCCAAAAAGACCATTTTAATTTTGAAAGGGAACGACACTTAAAATAGAATAGGGAAAGGCTTAGTGGGGAGTATCAATAATTTTAATTTAAGCAATGTGAACAAATTGGTCAAAAAGAACACTAAGAAAAAACTGAGTTACCTATTTTTCTTGGATAAAAAAATAAATCAATTCGTTGTTCCCCCTCAAATTTTAACAAAGAATTGTGAGTACTCTGCTTCTGTAGGGAGTTTTTGGATTAATAAGAACCTAATATATTAGTATATTTACCCAGCTTAAAAAGTTCTTGAGGGGGAACCGATTAAGCAATACATACAAAGATTCTAAAATCTTTAATACCCGAGTGTTAATTCATTCGGGTTTTTCTTTGCCCACCACTCCCGACTATTCTCTAACATCCACTTTTGAACCTCTGCAGGTGACTGGGAATATTGATCCTAAGGAACTAGCGTGGGAAATGTATACATTGTCAATGAATTAAAAATTAGTTTCTTAAATTTGCGCACATTAAATTAAGCAATATGAAACAATTAGCAATATTAGCAATCGTATTAATTCTAAGCTCGTGTGGATACAATATTAAAAGTGATAAGGAACTTTCTAGATATCAAAATGAAGTGGAAAATATGAAGGATCAGATGGATGAGTTTAAGTCAGAGAATAAAAAGTACTTAGACTCTATTAACGCTGTGAGAGAAAAAGATTTAGCATTAATGGAAAACTATAAAGATTCAGTTGAGTTTATGGAATTATCTCGTCAGATGTGCTACACTACCTCCCCGCATAGACATAGCTGTGAAAAATTTAAATAAATAGGATTATGAAACCTTCCAAAATGTGAACAATTGTTCACTAAATACACTACCACATGATAATGAAAGCTAAGAAAAAGCAATAATTCCATAGAAGGTTGTTCAGCGTCAACCAACGCTGCTTCCAAACACTCCTTTGTTACCTTTATCGTTCCAGCTCATCCAATTCCATCTCCCACCACTCCCAATTAGCACGTATTTCTTCTTGAAGGTTAGGGCGTTAGAGATACCCTCTAAGTGTACTATTTTTATTCACTGATATTCATCATGCATGATGGTTTGGCTCTGTCGAATCCCATTTAGAGAAAAATTTAAAATTTATCTTTATTTTACAAAAAGAGATGCTCAAAGGTCATTGTTTTCAATACAGCTATATTTAAGTGTTGATTTTTGCTTTATAAATGAGACTCATCAAAATCATATTCAGTGCTTTTTTACAAATAAAGTAACTCCAAGCGTAATTACCAGGCATCCCTCCACAACTATATTTTCGCTATATTTAGCATTCAACGCCTTAACCAATGATCCCCTTCTTTAGAAAAATCCGTAAAAAAATGGCAGATGACAACAAGCCCTTAAAATATATGCGATATGCTATTGGAGAGATAGCTCTTGTAGTAATTGGTATTCTAATAGCACTTCAGATTAATAATTGGAATGAGGAAAATTCAAATGAGAAAATTGTTCAAGAACACCTTCTGAAAATTGCTTTAAATGTAGATTCTGACATAAAAAAATTGGAATTTCTAATCAAGGATAGAAGTGAAGGTCTAAAACTTTGTGATTCAATTGTAGGGTATTATGATGCTGAATTTATAGCAAATCCAAAACTATTTGAACAGGGATTTTTTAATGTTTTTATGGAAAAAAGATTTCATGCAAACACTACAGCTTATGAAAGTCTTAAAAGTAGCGGTTTAATGAATAATTTAAATCAATCCGAAATTGAAGAAAAACTAAGTTCATACTATTACTTAATGGAAAAGGTTTTATTTGTTGAGAGTAAATTCAATAATTCTACCCAAAATTCAGAAAATAGTTTAACTCCAAAAGGTTTTTTTATAGAGTATAAAAAGGCATTTAATTGGAATAATAAGGATACAATAAATTTTAATTATAAATCATTGAATCAATATCCAGAACTTGAATCTGAATTCATTAAAGCTCGTTTGTTTTTGGAAGAATTGGTCAATAATTATTCTAGTTTACTTGATGAAGGTAAGGAGGTATTTGAATTAATTAATAATGAATTTGAATCTTAATCTTTAAGGTCTAACCTAGACCACAACTAATGCGAAGCCTGCCTCGCCGGCAGGCGGGCTTAAACCAATGGAATGGGATGAGTAATTCAAGGCAAAGAGCTATATTTCTGTTAGATAAATATTACCTAGCTATTTAACTTTCTTCCCCTCCATTCCTGACTATTCTCTAACCTCCACTTTTGAACTTCTGGAGGTGACTGATCATACAGATCTGATGCCCACGACCCCCAATTAGCACGTATTTCTTCTTGAAGCTCTTTATAGAGTTAATTTTCATCTATCCTTAATGTCCATAACGACACCATTCCATTACCATTTAAATATTTTACCTGAGACAAAAAATCAGGATAATATTCAAAACCGTCATTAAAATTGGCATCATGGGTAATAATTATATCGGGTTTATTTTGTAAAGCCAATGGAATTTGCTCAGTAAAATTGTCAGCAACACGATAAGCTTTTCGGGGCCAACCTATCATTGGGGAATTCCATCCATAATTTGTGATAATTAGTACTTTGTCATTTTTTAAAACATAGGAATCGAGAAAGATTGCGCTTCTTTTGAAATCGTTTATAACCAGATCAGCTTTCCTGAGGCTTAGATACCTGTCATATTTATGGTTCTGTTTTTCATATGCTAGGGAAAAACTTCCGAGTATAAACATTAAAACAAATATTTTAATGTAATTATTTGATATGGTTTTTAAGTCAATATTTAGGCAAAAATAAACAATCAGCAAGGTCATAACGGGCAACCAGGTATCTAAAGAATAGTAATCATGCCAAGAAAGGCCGAATGACATCAAAATTGAAAAAATAGAAACACCAATGATTGTAAATATTATCCAAATTTTGAGACTCTCTAAATTAGTATAGTTTATTTTTTTTGTTTTTACAAAGAGAAAGATTGCTAAACCTAAGGCAAACAGATGCATTAATGGAATAAATCCTACGAGATAAAGTTTTATACCTTTCAAAAAGTGAAGTCCAAATTCATTCATTGAATTTGCTATCCTAGGAGTATTTAAAAAAATCGACCCATATGTGGAACTTAAATAGCGGTTGTACGCAAAATAAATAAACACTAGACCAATACATACCAATATATATAGTAATTTATTGACACTTCTATTCTTTTTAATAAAGATGTATATATACGGAAACAGTAGTGCAATTAACAAAATAATTTGAGTAAATCTCATTAACGCACCTAAAGTTAAAAAGAGCAAGCCTAATAAAAAAAAGCTGCCCTTTCCTTTAATAAAATACCTTAATATATAGGAAATTCCTATCAATGATGCATTATAAGCCGCAATTGAAACATGAAATCCGTCCATGTAATAAGAATAAATTGGTTGAAACATTATAAATGCAGACAAAAATAACGCAATCCAAAAACCTTTGATATTTGCCATCGTTCTAAAAAAGAACCATAATGCAATAAAACTCCAAAAAAGATTAACGAGTCGAAATATCATCGGAGATTTAGAATCGAAAATTTTCATTAGAAATGCCACAGAAAAATGAAGAATAGGAAAGTCTGCAGCAGTTATACCTTGTGGGTTAGCCAATGTTTCTTTTGGCGGATATTGATGCGTTAGACTAAAACTAGATGGATGAAAAAAGTCGAATCCATTGTCCAAAAACCCTAGAGCCAAGGCATAATGATCACTTTGCTGCAAAGCATAGCGCCCTTTAGGAAAAGTATCATAACTCTTATGATGTAACAATATACTTGTTATTATAAAAAATAAGACAAAAATTAAATTGGAATTTATCCTTTTCATAATTTTTAAAATACTAGATTCAAAATAGTCTTTTTATTCATAATAGACATCAATCTACTCTTAAAAATTCTCTTTCAAATAAACTCAACGCATTTGATTACATCAATAATCCTCCGGATGAATTTGAAAAAAATACCTTGATAGATCACAATGGACACTCTTTTATCGGGATTTACAACCGGGGCTTTCTTAGGGCCTTAGGTTGTGATTCGCTCCAATCAATCTCGCGCAAATCCTGATTCTACCACTCCTATTTAGCACGTATTTCTTTTTGAAGTTCTCTTCTCGATAAGTATTTAGCTACGTCCGTAAAGAATTTAATACTATTCGTCCTTAACAAGGCATTCGACTAAGGTTATAATACTATATTTAGTTATCAAACCTATCATATGATCCCGTTCTTCAAAAAAATTCGTAAAAAAATGGCAGACGACAATAGGCCTTTGCAATATGCTAGATATGCTATTGGAGAGATAGCTCTTGTGGTTATTGGTATTTTAATAGCCTTGCAAATCAATGACTGGAATGAAGCCAAAGTTAAAGTTGGTAAAGAATTAGAACTTCTAAAAGGATTCCAAAATCAACTAGAGAGTGATCTGATTGAACTTGATGAAAGTTTAGCCTTTTATAGAGAAGCAAAAAATTCAATTGGCATTATTCTTTATCATCTAGAAAATGATCTACCCTATAACGATTCACTAAAACTACATTTCTTCACATCTACCAGATTTTGGGGGGACTTGGATTTTGACAAAAATGTATTTGAAACTTTAAAAGCCACAGGTATAGATTTAATTTCGAATCAAGATATCAGAAAAAGAATTGTAAAAATATATGAGGATGATGATGTGTGGATAACAGTAAATGAGTCCATTTATTTGGATTTTTTATTTAATGCAAGTGAAAACCTATTTAATACTCGCTTTAAAGATTTTTGGAATGGAGATTATAAAGATTTATCCGTTACAGGAGAAATGGTGCCCTTAAATTTCGATAAACTCAAAAGTGACCAAGAATACTTGTACTTTATTAGAGCGCAAAAATACCGTATTGGTTGGCTACTGGAAAAGTCAATTGAAACCACTACGACAGACGTATTAGAGCTGTTGGAGGCTTTAAAGAAGGAAATTGAACAACTCGAAAATAAATAACGAAAGCACAACAAAGAATTGGGTCAAAATTTAAGAGAGTACTCTTACCAATTTAATTGATTTTCTTTGCCAAATCTGTCAAATAGTAGACCAGTTATTTCATTTGCGGTAGATTCAATGGCCTTATTAGAAATATTTATTTTTGTAAATCCTCCTCTTTTAAACAGAAAATTCGCGTATTGAAGTTCTTTACCAACAAATTTTGAATCAACGTAATTGTTGTTTGGTAAATTACCAAAATTTTTCCATCGTTTCTGCCGCTGGATAATTAAATGGTTTAAGTTAATATTTAAGCCAAAAACTCGATTCTTATCAATTTCGAATAACTCTTTTGGAGGATCGATACCCATTACAAGTGGAACATTTGCTACCTTCCATCCAAACATTGACATATATACACTTAATGGTGTTTTTCCGCATCTCGAAACACCTGTGACAACAATATCTGCATCATGCAGATTCTGTGTATTAATTCCATCATCGTGATTGAGTGTATATTCTATGGCTTCAATTCTCTTATAATACTGGGCATTAATTTTATGATAAAGACCTGGAGAATTAACAGATTTTAATCCAAAATCATTTTCTATTATATTTGCAAGACCTCCCATAAGATCTGCCTGTTTTACTTGTTGTTTTTTACATTCCTCAATCAAGAAAATGCGTAAATCAGAATTTACCATTGTATGAGTAAGTATTCCATTCGCTTCTTTAACCTTTTTAATTACATCAATAACCTTCTTATCTGTACAGACATCAGGGATTAATTTAACCTTTAATCTATTTTCTGGATATTGAATAATTAAAGTCTGAACTATAGTATGCCCAGTTACACCTTTACCGCCAGAAACAACAAAAATTGGTACGGAATCATTATCTGATTTCTTCATAATTTTGAACTTTAGTAACATAACAAATGTAATGATAGATAGGAATAATTTCAACAGTATTTTTGATGTAATTATTAAAAATATTAAATAAATATTGTTGATTCATTCACTTTCTGAGCGATAACTCCATTATGTAAAATAGCCGCTTCTCTAATCACCCTTTTAGCGACGATAATCTTCAAGAGGGCACATAGTGCCTTTTTGTCATTTTAAGGCAAAAAGTGCCGCATTGCGACACTGAGTATGCTATATCCCCTGAATAATTTCAATAAATAGCTATATTAGTACTGTGATAACAAGTTGTGCGTCATACCATAGGCCTGTACATTAATCTTACGCATTAAATTATAATTATAGATTCTAAAAAAAATAACATAATGAAAAAGATATTAGTACTCTTTATAGCATTTTTAAACATCGGTTTTTTATTTTCCCAGAACCTGCCAAATGAAAATTCTCTCTACAATCCCAGGGATTTCTATTTACCAACATTTAACCCAACAGCAGGAAACGAATTTCGTTCTGCAAACGGTACTCCTGGTCCTATGTATTGGCAAAACA
>CAZQRD010000106.1:0-7275 GCA_964595535.1 uncultured Flavobacteriaceae bacterium
TTAAGGACTAAGTATTAAGGGTTAAGTATTAAGGACTAAGTATTAGTACAGCATTGTTTGAAGTCTCCCCTCTTGAGAGGAGAAAGAGGCATCTTTGATTTTTGTCGGCTTAAAGAATTTTGATGGCCTCAGGGAGGTGTTGAAATTATTCTTGAGGTCGTAACGATCTAAAGAACACTCTTCGAACAAAGAATAATAATTAGATATAATCTTTTACGTCAGTGCAGTTTGAAAAGCGCGTTAAGAATTTTTGACCCCCCCCTTTTTTGAATATCGAATTTCGAATAACGAACAAGGAATTTCGAATGTCGAAGTACGTAACAATTGATTTAAGATTGGGGATTGTTGATAAAAGATTTAAGATTTTTGAATTGTGCTCCGAACAAAGATTATTGATTAAATCGTAGCGCTGCACGAAGCAATAATGAACGAAGCAACGGAAGTGCGTTCGACTGAAAGGAGAACAAGCATGAAGTTGCGGTAGTGAATGGTGCGTAGCAACTGCGAAGCACATCACGAATACTTAAACCAATAGAAAAGGGATGAGTAATTGCCTTGTGCAGTGAAGGCGGTTTTTGGTTCTTTTGGGCGCGTCAACTGCGGAGCACATCACGAATACTTAAACCAATAGAAAAGGGATGAGTAAAAAAGAATAGAAAAGATTATTTCACGCCCCAATAATCCCTAAAAAAACACCAGTTACAGACAATGTTTAGACAAAAAAAAGCCGAGTATAATCTACTCGGCTTTTTAATGATGTTATGATAAGAAGCTTACTTTTTACCTTTTTTAGCAGCGTATTTTTGTTTGTTGAGTTCATCCTGAAGTTCACGTCTTACTTTTTGCTCTCTTTCAAGGGCTTTGGCTTTATAGGCTTCAAACTCTTTCTCTGTATCACTCAAAAGAGCTCTTGCCTGTACAGTGATTGAATTACTGGATTTGAATCTAAAAATAAAGAACAACAGCAGGGCAATTAAACTGAAAATAATCGTCCATAACAAACTGTTATAAGCTGCTTTAGTCATAGGAAATCCCAAAAACTTAATACTGTCTTTTTCGTTTGTAACTGATGTTAAATTATCATTGGTGGTTAGAAGATCAGCCTTAAGACTTTTGATTTCATTTCCTTGAACTTCAACGAGTTTTTTCGTGTCACCAAGATCTTTTTTTAGAGCTTGCATTGAATCCAACACATTGCCCTTTATTTTTTGATAAAAGGTTTTTTTGACAACTTTATATTCTTGATAGGAACTTGATTTTCTGTATAAATAATCAAACTGGCTTTCAATTGTGCCATTATCCAAAGATGGTTTTGGTCCGGTTTGTGCTTCAACCTGCCCAAAAACGGCAGAACTAAACACGAATAAGAAGGTGAAAGATAAAACAGTGATGAATTTTTTCATTTCAATGTTATTTGATTAATAAAATTATAACAAATTGATAAACAAGCCTGTGTGTGTAAATTCATTGTCAGTAAATCAATGATTACAGCCAGAACAACGTTATTATAACCGTTCTCTCATATATTTTAAGAGGGGTCTAAAATTAATTAAATTTACCATGTCTGCAAAATTATTTTAAAGCTTCTCTAAGAAGGCTGATTGGATGTTTTGCTGTTCGTTTTGTACCGTCCTTGATCTGATGCCTGCAACTCGTTCCTGCGGCAACTATTTCTACACTTTTTTCAGTATTTCGAACCTTTGGAAACAGCGTATCTTCTCCTACCTTCATGCTTAAGGCATAATGTTCTTTTTCATATCCAAAAGAACCTGCCATACCACAACATCCTGTGTTCATAAGGGTCGCCTCAAAATTTTTGGGAAAATTCAACATGCTCAGGGTCGCTTTCATGTTTGAAAGAGCTTTTTGCTGGCAATGGCCATGAACCTTTATCTTTTTTGGTTTATCAGTAAATTGTTTTTGAGTGATATTCCCTTTCGCAATTTCGCGTTCAATGAATTCTTCAATAGTAAATGTACATGCCGCTATGGCTTTGGCGGCTTCCTTGTTATTGGCAAGTCTTAGATACTCATCCCTAAACGTCAATAAGGCCGATGGCTCAATACCAACTAAGGGAGTATCTTTATTGACTTTGTCTTTAAAAAAGTCAACATTTTGATTCGCAAGCTTCTTGGCTTGGTCAAGTAGTCCTTTAGAAATAAAACTTCTCCCGCTTTCCTGATGATTTGACATAATCACCTGATATCCAAGCCTTGAAAGGGTCTCAATACAATCCTTTCCTATCTTGTCGTCATAGAAATCAGTAAATTCATCAAGAAACAAATACACTTGGCCATTTGTGTAATTTTTCCTAAGGAAGTGACTTTCATGTTTTCGATACCATTTTCTTGTTGTCATCTGGGCCAGTTTCGGAATGCTTCTTTCCGTGGCCACACCTATAAAACGCTTGGCCATATTTGTACTTAGCACCAAATTTGTGAGTGAAGGTGCTATGGATCCCAGTTTATTATATTTTACATTTTCGGCAAATAGGCGCGTTCTAAATGATATCCCATTCTCCTTTTGGTACTGATACAGAAATTCGGCCTTTAAAGCCGCCACGTCAACATTGCTTGGACATTCGCTGGCACAGGCTTTGCAACTCAGACACAGGTCGAAAACTTCTTTTAATTCTTTATGATCAAAGCGGTTTGCTTTCTCACTATTCGTTAAGAACTCTCTAAGGGTATTGGCCCTGGCTCTGGTTGAGTCCTTTTCATTTTTAGTAGCCCGATAACTGGGGCACATGGTGCCACCGGCAAATACCGGTTTTCTGCAATCACCCGAACCATTGCATTTTTCGGTAGCCCTAAGAATGCCTTGAGAGTCAGAAAAATCCTGAATCGTTTCAATCAAAGGCTCTTCCCTATTAGGAACATACCTGAGAGAACTGTCCATTGGCCATGAATCAATTATTTTTCCCGGATTTAGGATTTGCTGTGGATCAAAAACCATTTTGACCTTTCTCATTAGCTCGTAGTTCTGTTTACCAACCATCAGGCTAAGAAATTCTGATCTTACAATCCCATCACCATGTTCACCACTCATGGACCCTTTGTATTTTTTGACGAGCTGAGCGACTTTGGTTGTAATCTCGCGGAATAAATGAATGTCTTCTGCTCGTTTAAGATTCAATATGGGTCTTAAATGCAATTCTCCTGCTCCTGCATGTGCATAGTATACCGCTTCCTGATCATACTCCTTCATCATAGCAGTAAATTCGGCAATGTATTGAGGTAAATCGTTTACTTCCACAGCTGTGTCTTCAATACATGCTACTGCTTTTCTGTCGCCTACAATATTACCAAGTAATCCTAAGCCGGCTTTTCTCAGGGTACTGGCCTTTTCAATATCTGCTCCTTTAAGGATAGGATACGCATAGCCAAAGTCGTTTTTTTTAAGATCAGCGATCAATTTTTTAGCTAAATCTTTAGTTTGCTCTGCATCATCACTGGATACTTCCAGCATCAAAATTGCCGCAGGATCGCCTTCCACGAAAAACCGATTTAAACGTTGTTCACGATTGTTTTTGGTGCAATCCAGTATCGTTTTATCCATTAATTCGCACGTGTAGAGGTTGTGCTCCATGGCTACCACAACTGCCTCAAGACTTTCCTGGATACTGGTAAAGTGAGCGGCGACCAGCATATTGTGTTTGGGAGGAAGCTCATCCAGACACAGGGTGATATCAGTGGTAAATGCAAGTGTACCTTCACTACCACAAAGCAATTTTGATAGGTTAATTGGTCCTTGGCTTTCTGAAAAAAGTTCATTGTCTATGATGGCATCAATCGCGTAACCGTTATTTCGCCTGTGAATGCTGGGTTTAGGAAACTCTCTTTCGATTTCTTCCCGGGTTTCCTTTTTGGATAATTCGGTATACAATAAATTATAAATCTTGCTTTCAAGGGAGTTTCCCTTTAGTTTTTCCTTGAAATCTTTGGCTGATTGGGGTCCAAAAAAAGAGTCAGAGCCGTCAGATAAGATGGTATTCATTTCCAGCACCTTGTCTCTGGTTACTCCATACTGAATGGAGGTGGTGCCAGAAGAATTATTGCCAACCATGCCTCCCATCATACATCGATTTGACGTGGAAGTGTTTGGTCCGAAAAATAAACCAAAAGGCCTTAAAAACACATTCAATTCATCTCGAATTACTCCGGGTTCAACCCGTACGGTTTTATTTTTTTCATCGAAGGCAAGTATACGCGTAAAGTATTTTGAAGTATCTACGATGATCCCTTCTCCAACACATTGACCCCCCAGGGAGGTCCCGGCTGTTCTTGGAACAAGGGATACTTTGTGTTGTGAAGCAAAAGAAATTAGATTTTTCAGGTCACCTTTATCCTTGGGATAGGCTACAGCAAGAGGAATCTTTCGATAAACAGAGGCATCTGTGGCGTAAATATTTTTATGTAAGTCGTCATAATGAAGTTCTCCATGAAGGGTTTGCGACAGTTGTTGCAATTCTTTATTTATAGACATGCTTTATGCGATAACAGTTGGAATTAGAATGTTATAATACCTGGGTGCCTTTATTTACCGAAGCACCGGAATGTAAAAGTACTACATCTTTACCGTTTTGAATACCTAAAACCAGGCATTCGCTTTTAAAATTTGCTATTTGTTTGGGTTCAAAATTAATGACAGCAAGCACCTGTTTGTTCAATAATACATCCTTGGTATATAATGTAGTAATCTGAGCACTGGATTTCTTAATCCCAAGCTCTTCGAAATCAATCTTCAATTGATAGGCTGGAATTCTGGCTTTGGGAAAATCCAATACTTCGATGATGGTCCCAATACGGATATCTACCTTTTGAAAATCCTCGAACGTGATATTGTTAGTACTCATTATCTGGAAAGTTTTTCAAAAACCCAGGCAGGTCCTATAAGCAGGAATTGCAAATCCTTAAAAAAAGAAGGTTTTTTTCCTTCTAATTTATGACCGTAGAATTGACCGATCCAGGCCACTACAAAAATAATCAGAGAAGTTTTAAAAAGTGGAAGAGATTGACCGAGATAATAGTTGCCCATAACACAAAGCACGGAAAAACCAAGCATCCTTAAAAACAACGAAAATGATAAACGTAAATAAAAAAGAAGCAAAAAAATCAATAAAACAGAAGCCCAGTTTCCAATCATGGGATTAGCTATACCCACGGTATTTTGCAGAAAACCTGAGGGTATACTCATGATCATACCAACAATACTAAAAAAAATGGCAGGAACACATATATAATGGATCTTTTGGTTCGTTTCATTTTGATGGCTTACCGCATAATCATCGTACCATTGTTGTATTGTTTTCATACTAAGGAAATTAATAAATTGAGATCATAACATCACCAAAAATCCAACTGGTTCATAAGAAACTTAGGTATAACTCCGTTATAAATCTTATTTTTGGGGATGCTTTAAAGTAAATATAGAAATAAATTGTGATTTATGGCAAATACACCCTCTAATATGCTGGCACTTGGATCAAAGGCTTCTGGTTTTGAGTTATTTGATACAGTTTCCAATAAAAGATTGTCTCTGGAACAATTGAAAGGAAAGAAAGGAACCGTGCTATTTTTTATCTGTAATCATTGCCCCTTTGTGATTCATGTGAATCAGGAATTGGTGAGGATTGCGAATGATTACTCATCAAAAGGAATTTCTTTTATCGCTATATCTTCTAATGATGTTGAGAATTATCCTCAGGATGGGCCTGAATTAATGCATAAAAACGCCATTGATTTTGAATATCCGTTCGCATATTTATATGACGAAACCCAGGAAGTGGCTAAAGCCTATGATGCAGCCTGCACCCCTGACACCTATATGTTTGATGAAAACCTGAAATTGGTGTACCGCGGTCAGATAGACAATTCCAGACCGGGTAATGGTTTGCCTGCAACAGGATTGGATCTGAGAAATGCCATTGATTTTTTGATCCATAAAAAAGGTGTCATTGAGAACCAGAAACCCAGCATGGGTTGCGGTATCAAGTGGAAATAGTTAAAATTCGTCAAAAACTAAATTATAACCAGCCTTTACGTTTTAGCAAGTTTTCTATATGAGCGTAGTGATGGAGACTATGCCATGCATAGATGCCAATATTTTTTTTCAGTGATACTTTCGTATTTCCTTCAGGATGTATAAAAGACCTGGTAAGGTCTTCATCTGAAAGATTTTCTAAGAGGTAGACCCATTTGGCATGAAGACTTTCTAAAGCCGCGAGTGACAATTCTATTGGAGCTTTGTAGTCACCTAATTCGGCCCATCGATCTTCATAATAGGCTTTGATCACGGGTTCATCTTCGGTAAGTGTCCATTTAAATCTGATATAACTGTTATAATGAGAATCAACCAGATGATGCACAACTTGTCTGATGGTCCAGCCATCTTTTCGATAAGGCGTATCTAGTTGAACTTGGCTTAAGGATGCTGTTAATTTTTCTAACTCAGATGGGAAATCTTTAAGTATTGAAACCCAAGCCTTAATTTGCTCTTTAGCAATAGGTTCTGAAACATTGGATTTTCCAATGGGATATTTAAGATCGTCCATGAATTAAATGGTTTTCACTAAAAATTGCCATGCAGGGTTATCGCGGGACCGGAAAAACCCATGTTGAACTTGCCTTTCCAACCAAAACCATCTACTTTGGCATTCAGTATAAAAGCGCGATAATCTAAACCAAGGCCAAAGCTTTTTGTGAATTGATACCTTACACCGGGAGCTATATCCCAAAGACCACCAGAATATTGGTCAATGGTAATTCCAAACCAATCAACACGAGCAATAAAAGCCCATTTTTCGTTTGGAGCCCAATGATACCAGGCACCAATGTTGGGCAAAGGGAGTGTTACACTAACATTGCTTCTTCTAAATTCGCCATCTAAATCTTCATTATCGGACTTTATTTCACCTTCTACAAAGGCTCCAATATCCATGAGATGGACACCTAAACCAGCACCTAAGGAGTGCTTTTGACCTGAAGAAATCAATCTTCCCACAAATACCCTATACAGAGAAAAGTCAATTCCTGCTTTAGCATTAGTTCCTTCTTTAAAGGTTATGTCATCAAAAACAAGATCTTGGTCCAAAACTGCTTTTTCAGAACTACTAATTCCAAAAGTCTCAGCAGTCAATCTCCATTTTCTATTCCAACGCCATTCGAAATTTAAAAAATAGGTAGTCTGGGTATCATTTAAACCAAAAGTTTGATCAAAATCGATTTCTTCTGAGGGTATTTCACCATTGGCTCTAATTTTGACGTCTTTAGAAGG
>CAZQRD010000107.1:0-7197 GCA_964595535.1 uncultured Flavobacteriaceae bacterium
AAGCAGTCTTGATTTTTTCGTTCTTTTGCATCAAGGCAAAAGGACAAAGAATAATATCTTACGACTTTTTCTTCAAAAAAAATACATCGTTGCGGTAAAGAAGAAGTGTGTAAAACGGTCAATACTAATTAGGGAAGTTCAGCGATTCCAAAAATAAGAAACCAGATATAATTTCTCTTAGAATTTACTTTTCAACAGTGTATGCGGCAACCTTGCCATATACAAATGAACGATCGTTTACTTGCAAATACTTACTTAAATCAATATTTTTTACTATACGCTCATTGAGATTTTCCGGCACTTCTCTAGGAATCATTAGATTTCTAAAAATTACCCTTGCGCCTGGCTTTGCAGTTCTATAAACTGCATTAAAAAGCCTGATCGTTTCATCTTCGCTCATTAATTCACAAATATTAGAAAGTGCAAAACAGTCAATGCTATTATCATCGATAGTATCTATCCAGCCCTGTGCATCCGAAGTAAATAGTTCTATTCTGTCTATTCTTGATTTAATCACTTCATAATATTCTCGTTTTAAATAATCCGGAACTTCTTCGGTATTTGCATAGCGTCCACTTACATATAGTGAGAGAAAATAATTGTCTTTTATGGGTAAGTTTCTAAATGCATTTCTTGCACGTTTATAAAAACTTTCAGCAAATGACGAGCTTCCATCATCAAAATGAAAATAGTCAGATGAAAGACCCTTTCTTGCCAAAATGTGTTTATTGAACAGAATCTTATATATGGCTTTATATTGCCTCGTATCCCAAATATTATCATAATATACTGCTTGTTCTTTGAGTTCTTTTGGCTTAAACAAACCATCGATCCTGGCTTTGCCCTGTATCAATTTTAGAAACTTCCCGGCAAATTTCACAAATCTGTCATATTTGCCACTCATAATAAATCCATTTTCAAGTATACTCTTTTTACTTTCCCAAAACGAAATGGATTCCTCACTTAAATGTGACTTTACTTTTTCAAATAAATCAAGCCTGTTCTGACACTCAACCAAACCTGAAAACCTTGTAAAATCTTCATATCCTAACGTTTTAATAGCTGCTATTTTCAATTCTAACAAACAGGATTGTGCAGCATTAATATCGATACTGTAAATCTTATCAGGATCAAATTGTAAAAAACCCAATACATTGCAAGCTCCTGAAGTAATCCCAACAACAACTTCATTAGCCTTAATATTGAGCGCTTTATGATCACATTCGGGGTCTTCCCAACTCTGTGTAAATACCAATTTGGAAAGTTGAACCTGGTCTTTATTTTTTTTCATGATATCAATTGTTTAATCCTTTTTACAAAAGACCGTTTGAGTTATAAAAGGGAGCAAGTTCAATACCGTTTTTAATACTCCACTCGTACATTTTATCTATTTTTTCTTTTGTTATATTACCTCTACCTGTAGAATAATTCTCCATAACTCCCTCAAAAGCGAGTAGAATAACCTCAATAATGCATCCATGACCCAAATACGGAGCCGGGTATTGATAGAAACTGGACGTGTAATCCGGAATAAAAGTATAGCCATTTGTTAGCTGTCCCATTCCACCGTGAAAAAGAAAAGCATCTGTTTCCAATTCTAGTTTCTCTTCTAAATTTTTAGGATAGCCCGCATCACATATAATAGCTGATTTTTTCAAATTATTGATTTTTATACCCTGTGAACTTGCAACACTTATAACAATGTCAGCTTCTGTTACTAATTCATCCAAATTGATAGAATATTTTATATGATGACCCTCATTCTTTAGCTGCTCAGCATAGTTTTCAAGACGAATTCTGTTTCTTGCACATAGTAACAACTGCTCTACATTGCCTTTTAAATAATTAGTACATGCCATACCAATATCTCCTGTGGCTCCAATAATAAGTACCTTACATTCGTTCAAAACCAATTGACGCTCTTTTGCTGCTTTTTCGACGCCTTTTAATACATACGCCGTGGTTAAAGTGTTTCCGGTGGTAAGTACCATATTATACCTTTCAAAATCCTTAAAATTGCCTTCTAAAAGAATAGAAGTAAACCCGCCTAAAATGACCATTTTGGCTTTTAATCTATGAGCCACTTCAATAGCATCCTTCACCTTTTGAATATTTTTTCTAAGATTTTGGGCATTAAGTTCATCCGGAGCGATAAAAGTTTCTATATAAACACCGTTGGTTTCTTTACCAGTTGGAGATTCTACCTGCATTTTAAAAATCTCTCTTGGAGGAATATAGCCATAGATCCCTTTAATTTTATCAATTGATAATTTCTCCAGGTCAGTCGTTCTTATCGAATTGATAAAAGATTGGATCTTAGGCCAGTTATCCTGATGACCTATCACCGCAAAGTCTAAGCTGGTAGTTTGGCTATCCATACAATTGATTTTTCTCCGGGAATTCCAATAGTATCAAGAGCTTTGGCGTATAAGGCCAACGCATTACCTCTAAGGCTATTCACTTCCAAACCGATGTGATGCAATGAATTTTTCATGCATTCTCCATTGCATACACCACAATGGCCACTTAAATCTGTTGTAGCTGAGAATTCAGATAATATCGTCATACTGTTAAAATGAATTTCTTCAAACTTGTCTGTAAATGCATCAGGGTTTTTGAGCATTTCTTCCTGTAATAATTCAATAGAATGTTCCATATGCTCTTTTTCTTCTTCTGCAATTGACAAAAAAAGTTCTTTCGATTCGCCACCTAAAGCATTTCCTGCATCCTTATACATAGAAATCGCAAATGCCTCCAGCATTACTTCCTGAATAATAATGCAGGCTATAAAATCATTCTTTTCGGCATATTGAAGAAATTGTTCTCGTACTCTTTGCCAATATTCACCCTTAAGGTTAATATTAATCTTTAACCCAGATTTTTTTGCATGGGCCAAAAAGGCTTCCGCATGTGATCGCTCACTATTTGCATGTTCCACCGCTTCCATTTTTTCATAAGGGTCATCAATAGTATCAGCCAAAGAAGCAAAATTGCTCATTCCTATAAGCTCTCCTGTAATCGCCTGTGAATAAATATCTGAAATGACATTAAATACCTCGATACTTTTAAATTCTTGATTAAGTGTTTTCATAATTCTTTGGTGTTTTAGTAGTGAATACGTGTTAAACTGTTGAAAAATCTTTAAATGGAACCCCAGTTTTTATTTGCTGTATCAATCCCTTACTGTTTCTCATGCTAACTAGCATGCCAACAGAGTAGAATGTAATTTTAAATAATCCCGGCAGGTAGTTTACTAAAGGATCCTTTTCATGTAATCCAAAAGAAACAAAAGCATACGATTTTTTAAATACTTCGAGTTTTGCTTTGTAAATAAGTTCCTTGATCAAACTTGCATCTTGATTCGAAACAGCTAAATACTTAAGATATAACATGTTGATTGCTTCATTTTGTTTTGGAAGCCGTGTAGTTTTGGTTAATGGGCGAATTGTATTGACCGCCAAAATAAAGAGTCTCAAGTACCAAGGCATTTTAAGAACTATATGCTGTTTCATGCTCGAAGTATCGAGTAAACACATGACTGCAATAATAACTTCATTATTCCGTACACAGAAAATTGAAGTTCCTTTTAAGCTATCTTTTGATATAATGTTTGACAATTCGTGTTTGCTGTAATATTCATTTAGAAAATGAATTATTTCATCATTCGCCACGGTAACTTCAATATCATATTTGTTGTTTCCTCTTTTCTTTTTAGCGCCTATGAATTGAAATATTTTGAATGTTCCAATATTTTCAAAGTCCGGATAATTGGTCCTTTTGCTAAAGAAAACAAAAGGCTTCTTATTCCCTTTTGCGACATTTAAGAAAGCTAAATCGGCATTTTTAGTTTCCAAATACTCAGCTACTTCATTAGTCAGCTGCAAACCTATTCCCTGATTTCGATGAGTTTTAGCCACTTTAAAATCAGTTATATAATAAAGTGGATAATTCCTTTTATTTATGTAAACATTCTCCTCTGAAACACAAATAGAACCAACTATCTTTTGTTTCTCCTCTGCTATATAAACTTTGCTCTTCCCTCTCAATTCGATCAAATTAAAAAACGAAGGGTCGCGATCTGTTCGAAGCCCTATGATACCAGCCATATCCGCGTCATTGGTAAGGCTCAAAAGCTGAGAATTATCTTCCGGAGCGGCAAGGCGATAATTTATCATTATAATTGGGTCATTGTTGCTCATACTCTTGTGAGAACTGAACAAGGAGCTATTTCATCACAAGTTAATAAGATTTATTCAAATCTAATTTTTGTAGCTAATAAGTTGTCTAACTTATTCTTATCCGAAGAATTGGAACATATTAATAAATCCTAAAGAAAGTTTTTTCGACCGGACCGAATTATTGATTCCCACCTTTCAACGTTTCAATCACACCAAGTGCTGCTCTTTCCCCTGCAATCATGGCTGCATTAAGTGAACCATTAAGTTGTGTATCTCCGGCAAGGAAAATATTTGTCGTTAAACGCGTTTCAGAAGGCAGCATTTCATATTGTATATTATGTAACTCAGGCAGCGCCATCGGAATACTGAATCGCTTTAGAAATGTACACGAATCAATTCCACAATACTGCTCTAACTCGCTTTGAACTTGGGCAATAAGAGCCGTCTCAGATAAGTCGTGATTCTTAACTACCGTTACCGAAAGTAATTCGTTTTCAGATCTTTGACCAGTTTCTAGACTGGTATGATAAAAAATATTATTTGCCAGTGCACCAGTATCTGCTATTAGACCAATTAATGGTTTAGTTATAATCCTCTTATTTGTTTCAAAATATAAAGTATCACAAGATTTCCAAGCAGTGGCTTGTTTAGATAATTTTTGAATAAGCGCAGTAGCTTCTGTTGCTACAATGGTAAAATCACTTTTAAGTTCGGCACCTGTTGCAAGTGTTAGCGTTCCATCTTTTATAGATGCCACGGAAGTGTTGAATTTAAATATAGTGTTGTTTAAGTTTTTAGCAAGTTGCTTTGGAATGGCTTCAATTCCAGCTTTAGGAAGGGCTGCATACCCATCTCCAAACATTTTATAAACGAATTCGAACATTCTACTTGATGTTTTGAGTTCAGGTTCCAAAAAGATCCCGCTAAAGAATGGTTTGAAAAATTGTTGAATCATTTCAGAAGAAAAACCAAAATCTTGTAGATACGTTAATGTAGTTTTCTCTTTTTCAGCGAATATATCGGATAAGGTTTTGCTTTTTAAGCTGTTATTCAGTTTCAGTACTTTCAGTTTATCTTCAAAAGTTCCGATGCCTGATAATATGGTTGAAAACAACAATGAAATATCTCTCAAGGGGTCTCCTATAATAGCTTGTTTTCCCGATTTAAAAATTGACGCGCCGGGTAGAAATTTTTGTAAATCCAAGGCCTTAAAATCCAAATACTTTTGAGCAGCTGGATATGCTGTTAAGAGCACTTGAAAACCACGATCTAACTGATAACCATTCACAATGTCTGTTTTGACACGACCACCAACTCTTTCCGTTGATTCCAGAATAACCGGACAAAATCCATGATCTTCCAACACTTTTGCAGCAATTAAACCACTTATTCCAGCACCGATGATATGTATTTTAAAATCCTGACTTTTCATCTAAAGATAGTTTGAGTTTTGAAAATTTCGACCTGGTAAATTTAGTGATTTGGCTCTCCCCACTATTAACACGTTGTCGTCAACGTTTAAAACTTTATCTTTCAGGTTGGCCCTCTTGACTTTGATGACCAAAGTTTCGGATAATCCAAACTGAAATAGAATGGCTTCAAAAGGTGTACGGTCTTCCCATGCCATTTCTATAATACGATCAAAATCTTTTTCGGTCAATCTTTTTGTATCCATTAGAATAGCATTAAACTTTTTCCCAAATTTGATCTGCATTCAAATAAAAACTACCAACCGCATTAAAATTGCATTGGTGAGGTGCTATTAACGACAAAAAGCATTCTCCATTCTCTCTTTTATAGAGATGATACATTTCCCCAACAATAGGTTCAAAAGAAAATTTCGCATTAAAAATAAGGTTATTGTATTCAAACTCAACAATCATTTTCTCGTACTCAGCCTTTAATTCTAAATACTTAGTTTGAATTTTCTGGTTTACTTTATTGATGCTTCTGTTTTTCCAGGCGGTCGTGTCTGAAGCACTAATAACCGGGGCGCCAACAGAAGTAGCATATGGCTTTAATGCTGCATCGTACTTATTGGTTTCTGTATTAAAAACTATATGATCTGGTTTTTTATCATCTTTCATTTCCTCCAAATAATTTAGCTCAATTTATCGTATTGCTTCATAATTTCTTCAGCTTCAGATACTTTTTGGTCACTCATTTTTCTGTTTGTAGTAGAAAGATCATGAGCCTCTTTTAACAATTTTTCATATTGCGCTTGTAATTTTTCTTTCTCTGTTTTCTTCTTAAATAATCCAAACATGCTTTGTCAATTTTTGATTTCTAAAAATGTATTTTCGTTCTTTACTTCTATTGGTGCTAGTGCAAATATACGATTTTGTTTAACTATTTTATATTATAGTTAGACATTTATTATTTGACTATTGAGAATGTATGAAATAAATTAAAGTATTACTGCCTCGAAAAAATCAATTCCGTTCCATAATCAACTCCAATATTCCAAAATCTTCGATTCCATTCTGATCCAAGTCCAATTCTACCTGACCTCTTAATGTAAGGATGTTATTCACCAGGGAGATAAAAAAGGAGGCTTCTTCGGGGTCATCATCAAATCTAACAGCCAAATATTCACCATCAAAACCAAGCTTTCCGGTTGAAACTTCATCTGCCTCACCTGGGTATTTTAGAGTAAACGTAAAACGACCATTGTTTTGAATAACTAGTAACACTGTTCCTCCTTCTTCCAATATGTCTATGTGCTCTGGAGCACTAAAAGTAGCGCTTGTAGCGATCCAACTCCCGGCAATATCAGAAATAGAGAGATTGGTTCCGGTATCTGAGAAATCTTCGTCATCATCCCCACAAGAAGTGACAGTTAGGAAAACTGCCAAGATTGCAGTTAAAAAAAAGAGGAATTTATTTTTTCTAAGATACTTTTTAAAAATAAGGTACTTGTTCGTCTTTAGCTGGGAAATATTGTCGATCAGTTTCATAATGATGAAAATTAATAATTATGACTATAATTTCGCCATTATATAGCTCATTCGCACTGATA
>CAZQRD010000108.1:0-7110 GCA_964595535.1 uncultured Flavobacteriaceae bacterium
GTTACATTGTGTTCTAGCATCAAAATCAGGGAAAATAACAATTGCATCTATATTGGTTGAAGAAGTTTCTCCAATCTTTCCAGAAAAATCAAAGGTGATTTCTTCCCATTGGTTAACTAATGTATTTGGAATTTTAATTTCTCCGGTTGAAGCTGCATTTGCTTCGAACTTAATACCAACGTCGCTAATAACAGATTTCCAAACCATTATTTTAACTGTACTATTTGTATTATCTAAAGTAAATGGTGTTTCCAATACTGTTTTTGTACCTGCATAATCTGCGCCACCAAGCGGTGCTTGAAATTTTGCTGCTGTTGCAGTTGTATTTATGCCAGATTGATCTGGATTTGATACTATTTGCAATTGAGGTGTATCTGCTTCAAAAACTTCAAATAATGAACTGCCTCCAGCTACATCTGTTTCAAAATCCAAAGGTAGTGTGCTTGACCCTGAACCAGTATCTCCAAAAATTGGGTCAGTATCACATCCATCAATTGGAGTTATAGTTGTTTCAATTTGTTCTATATCATCTATATAAAAAGTACCTGCTGTAGTACCTGGTCCGTCAACAAATATTGTTATTCTTACATATTTGTTTGAAGAATCAAAATCAAAGGAGGCCGTTTCCCATCCCGTACCACCATGACTGGAAGTAACTTCCATATCAGGTCCAGTTCCTTGTTCTAACTTCATCAAAACATCTACCGGAGCATCTGCCCAAAAATTCATGGTTATGGTCTTTTCTGTAGTTAAGTCTAATTGAGTTCCTAAATCAAAATTAATACCTTCAAACGCTGCTCCACTATTAGTTATCGCTCCAACGTTAGAGGCTTTATTATTAGTTCCTGAAACATCCGGATTGTCAAGGATTTCAAATGAAGTCCCATTAAAAGTTTCAATAGTATAGGCAACATTGGGGTCGTCAAATGTAATTGGTAAATCCATTGGATTTGGAATACTTATTATTATCATATCCTCGAAGGTACCTGAAGCTCCTGAAACACTTGATGCTTTTAAAGTTACCTCGTAGGTGCCATTTGCATAGGTCTTAATAGGATTAATTTCTGTTGAAGTGCCTCCGTCTCCAAAGGTCCATAAATAAGTTTCTGCATCCGATGAGATATTGATAAATGTCACCGTTCCTGTATCTTCATTAAGGGTGTACGTGAATCCTGAGTTAACTTCCGGCAATACAACATCGTCATCCTGACACCCAAATATGGATATAGCTAAAATCAAAAATGAAAACTTAATAGCTTGTTTTAGTAATTGTTTCATAATCTTTTAAATAATTTGTTTAGTCTGTTATTTTATATATACTCTTACGTAATCTATAAGCATGGTTTGAGGAAAAACCGTCTCACTATTAGGGGGACCAACAAATGAACCTCCTACAGCAAGATTGATAATGATATAAAAAGGCTGGTCAAAAACCCATTCACCGGTAACGTCGGCAGGAGTAATTTGATTATACAATACATCGTCTACATAGAAATTTATATAATCTGGACCCCATTCAATTCCAAATACATGAAAACCAGTATCAAAACGGTCGTTTACCAAATCATAACTTTTTGTAATAGCCAGCCCACCAGAGTAACCAGGACCATGAACGGTTCCAATATTTATTGTGGGTTCTTGCCCACGATATTCCATAATGTCAATTTCACCAGAATTTGGCCATTTGACTTCATCTATATTGGCACCTAATAGCCAAAATGCAGGCCATAATCCTTGTCCATAAGGTAATTTAATACGTGCTTCAAAACGGCCGTAAGCTTGATCAAATTTTCCTTTAGTTAATATTTTTGCTGAGGTGTATGAAGCACCTTCAAAGGACTCTTTTTTAGCTGTTATAATTAATACCCCGTTTTGTACTGTTATATTTTCAGTACGATCTGTATAATACTGCAACTCATTATTGCCCCAGCCTTCGCCTGCTTCGGTTCCTTCACCAGTACCAATGTCGAAACTCCATAAAGTATTATCAAGAACCCCATCGGTATCAAACTCGTCACTCATAATTAGGTTATTGAACGTAGCAACAGTTTGTGTCTCATCTGAAGAACAGCTAGAGATAACAAAAACTACTACCAATAAAAAAGACTTAATCAGCAAAGCTTTTTCTTTTATGTTATATTTTATTGTTTTGTTCATATTTTTATTTTTAAATATCTCTTTTTTACTTGTGGAAATAAATGTTGTCTACATAAAATCCAGATGGTCTTGGCGTGATATCGCCCTCTGCATCAAATACAATTTGACCAAGATTATTTCTATTGGCCAAACCAGTGATGTCAAATTCTACACTAATCCATTCACCAGAAAGTAATGCAGGTGTACTAGTTGTAGAAAGAAGTGTAAATACACTAGTGTCATCTCCACCTTCAAATGCTCCGTCAAATCCAAGATCTACTAGGTTAACGCGTATCGTTGACGCAGGATCAAAACTATCTGGAACAAAAATATCTAAATGCATGACTGTCATCTCTGTAGCGTCAATTGTAGGCACATTTTGATTAAATTCGATACCTACAAAATTGTAATTTTCATAGTTTAATATGTTATCGCCATTTACTTCAAAATCGTTAGATGTAGTCGTTTGAAAAGGTGCATAATAGCCATTGTAAAAATCAACAGCTACATTAGTATAAGCATCACTGAAGATGGATATTACCTGACTTGGATCTAATGTAGGAATTGGCGCGGGACTAAATTGTCCTATAACCTCGACAGTTAAAGATCCTTTAGCTTTTACACCATTTAAAATAGCTGTGATTTCGGCAGTACCATTACCCACAATTGAAACTATTCCTAACTCACTTACTCTTGCCACATCAGCATCCGTAGAGTTAAATGTAAAATAACTTGGAGCTGCCCAAACGGTTTGATTATTACCTGAAGCTAAATTAAAAGTTTGAGAAAGTCCTGTACTTAAATCAATAATCGATCCACTAAAGGATGTTTGAAAAACATCTTTACCATTCAAAATAGCCGGTTGTGGTTGTGCAACAGTACCTAATTTTTCAAACTGTAGTTCATCTATCCAAAAAGAATAACCATCATCATCCTCAGGTCCTTCAGCATACCAAAACATACCTTTTTCAAGAGTTAGTTTAGAAGGGTCAGGAATTGGTATTGTATACTTTTCCCAGTTTGTACTTATTCTCATGTTCTGTTTAGTAACAAGGTATTTGTTTTCTTCAAAATCGGTCCCAAATCCAATTTCATTGATGGTTGCTGCCTGTGAAGCTTTTGCCCAAAAAGTAAGTGCATCATAGTCGGATAAATCGCGTCCGGTAGCATCCGGAAAAGTGGCTCCTGCATAAGCTCCCTGAGGATCTCCATAGTTAGGAACATCAAATCGCATTGACGCTGATCCATAATATTTTGTTTCATCATCTACGGAGAACGCATCAAGTTTTGAGCCATCGAAGGGCCAATATTGTAATCCAACACTAAAACCTTCCATAAAAACTTCTCCGTTTTTTGAATAAGTTGCAAATTCGATATCATCTGACGGATCTCTTTCACAACTGGCAGTAACGGTAAATATCAGCCCTAGAAGGAGTGTTATTTTTAAATAAATATATTTTCTATTTTTCATTTTTTTCATTTTTATTTTCCAACATTGATATGTATATATGTTCTAACCTCCCATTCTGTTCCATTACCAAATCCTACTGGACTTATAATTGGTGCAGGGGCAAATTCTTCGGCGACATTCGGAAGGTAACGCGGCGAATATTGGTCAAGTGTACGCCATGTTCCGCGTATTCCTATTTTTGTATTTGGTAAAATAAACCAGTTAGGTTTTCCGAGAGATGTTGATAAATCTAACATAAACTGAAATGGAAACGTCTGGTTAAAATCGCGATGATAATCATAAGGACCCCAATCATTAAATTTGATGGAATTAACTAATTTAACTTTTTTATAAACCACTCTAATATCCCCTCCACTACGATAAATTAGTCTTTGATCACTACCAATAGCTTGACCATTACCAAAGTAAATATTTGCAATTAATCCAAAATCTGAATCTAATTTTGATACAATTCGAACATTTGTTTCCCATAGATCTTGTGCAGGGGCCGCACCATCGAATGCAAAGGTTGTACGTCCATCTGGGAAAATACCAATGGAGGCATCTTGAGAAGTTGGAAGATGACGGTAGACAAAGCCAGCACTTATAGCGAATTTTGCATCTTCGGCCAAGTCATTATCCCATTCATACATCCAGGTTCCTGGGGTTGGGTCGTATGTAAGTAATAGTTCTCCAGCTGTTGTTTCTCTATTTGATCGTACAGCAAATGGATCATCTTGTATATTTCTAAGCCTTCCGGGTGCTTGAACATCTCCAGGCATAGGATCTAAAAGAGGTTTTTGCCACAAGAAGTTAGGCGCAATCTGGAAGTTTCCAATTCCATATGTAAAACCTGTTAGAAAGTTTGATTGGTTTCCACTTCCGGTATCTTTAAGTCTCCAACCAGTAAAAGTTTTGGTATAATCAGCTCCACCATTAGCAACTAATCCCATTACAGCTCCTTGTGCATACCAATTAAAAGGTCCATTGGAATATGTTATTTTAGCTTTTGCTCCCCAATTATCCTCTGAATTAATTTCATCAACATAAATAATATATTTTGGTTCGGATTCTGGTGCAGTTGGATCATAATCTGGATTATTTTCTGCTATTTGAAATTCTCTACCATTTAAGGGTTCGCCTCCCCACATACCTCCAAGTTCAAGTCCAAAAGATCCAAATTCTCTTTTAACATGTAGTGTTGCTCTTCGTGTTTGTGGAAGCGGGATTGCAATGGAAGAAACTGCGTCTTCGTTGGCGTCATCTATATCATTATGATAAATTGCACTAACATCAAATTTACCTATTGTACGGCTATATTTTAAAAGTATTGCTGGGTTCGCTCCCCACCAGAGTTGAGGTCCAAAAGCAACTTTAAGACCATCTAATGATCTTTTACCATCAATTTCAAAACCAAGAATTTCACCGTTATAAATATCTAGGTTAGGGCCATAATTTGCTTCGGGATATAAACCAAAAAAATCACCTTCATAGCCCCAATGATAATGACCTGTTCGATAAAATCCTCTTAAGTCAAAATCTTTGGCATTCCATTCATATTCTGCTTGGTAAACTTGTACTCTATTTATGTCTGAAAGGTCAATAGAACCGTCCTCGCCTTCAACCGATCGGATACGAGCCCTGTTTTCATAAAAAATTTCATCAATTGGATTTTCTGCCACATGACCCACTATATTTACATTCACGTTGGCACGCATATTTGAAGTTGGGTTTGCATAAACACCAATATAAAAGGACTCCATATGATCAAAACCTAGTTGATTTGGATAGACATCGCTATCTGCATCTGGATCAGGGTCATCGGGAGTAGTAATTAAACTTCCTCCAGTATTAAAGGTAGTAAATTCAGCTCTTAAATTACTAATACCTAATATTTTACTACTGGTAGTTCCTAAAGCTGCTTTATCTCCACGAGCTCTAAGAACAGCATCTGTTAATGAAATATTGTCAAAATAATTGTCAACAAAATCGAGCGTCATTCCAGCATCGTAAGGTTTTAATTGATGTGCTTCTCTTAACGCATAATAAGCAGCACGAGGATAAAGATCATAGAGTCCTCTCTCATTTGTTGGTCCTTTTGCGCAAATACCAAACCACTCTTCATTCATGTTATTTTCACTTCCTTCTAAATCTCTTGCATAACCACCGTTAGACCATGTAGCAATATTATCATGTTTATCTGCATTTTTTCTATCATCGAAAGCGTATTTCCACCAACCATCACTAAATTGAAATGTAAATCCACCAATTGAATTATTAGCTTTACCCAAACCGGCTGCATTTTCGTAGATTTCTTTCCAATTTCCTACCATATAATATGCCTGAGATTTTTGATCTTCCGCATTATCGATAGCATTAAATGCATCGGCACCAAACTCCGTAAACATAATTGGTTTATTCAACTTATCTTTAACTACCTGAAATATATCCCCAAACGAAATACCACGGTATGCATTGACCCCATAGATGTCAATATCTATACATTCTTCAGCAACAATATCTATGAATAAAACATCACCGTTACATATTGCTACAGGGTGAGATAAATCTTTTGCTTTTATTTTTTTAGCAGCTTCGTTGATAAGCCTATACATTGGTCTACCTCTCTTTTCTCCAATAAATTCCTTTTCCTTTTCATCATCCGGGAAATCCTCTGTTTCCGCTCCTGCCCAAAAGAGGCCATAGTTATTTTCATTACCCAGCAAGTACAATAACAGACCAGGAGTGTTTTTGTACTCTTCTACTAATTTATCTATTTCGGTTAAAAGAAACTCTTGTGTACGAGGTTTAGAATAATCAGTAACAGGATCCCAAACCCCATCTATTGTTAGTCCGTAACGCCCAAAAGAATGATTAAGCATCGTGTAAATACCGTAATTTTCGTAGATATATTGAATCCATTTTGCTGGGATACCAGTATATTGACGTATTACATTGACATTCATGTTTTTTAAAAGTGACATTTCTGAATCAAGTCCAGCTTTAATAACATCATCTGATTTATTCCAAAAATCAGCATTCACTGTATTTGTGCCAATAGGTATATAATCCCAGTTCATACCATTGATCATGAAATCATTTTCGTTGACTACTAATTTCATTCCATTTTCATTGCTTACAACGGATACTTGATCTGCTTGTGCAAATACAACCGTTGTAAATAAGAAAAGTGTTAGTTTGATTAATTTTTTTTGAATTGTATTCATATACTTTTTTTTGATTATTTAAAGCTAAAAAAAGTGTATATAAAAAAAAGTGATAAATATCAGTTTAATTGAAATCTACCCCATACATGATGTTTTAGGTTCTGTCTCGCCTGTCCATTCTTACATTAATTTTCACATAAGGAGAAAAATATATGTACTGATATTCAAATATTTACATTTTTCAAGTTTGCTGCAAAAGTCTAAAAAATAGCCCTAATTATGACAGACGCGACATAACCCATTCATAAATAACTGATAAAGAAATTTTTATGTGAATAGGTGAGCGATTCGGTGAGT
>CAZQRD010000109.1:0-7043 GCA_964595535.1 uncultured Flavobacteriaceae bacterium
CTTTTTAAACGGTTTTTCATGTGTTCGATAGAAAAGCATAAAAAAACACCTTCGTAAAAGGCTCCTTTTTTTGGTTCTTTTTTTGGAGAAGCAAAAAAAGCAACAGAAAGGAAAATATTACGCCCCCTTCCTTCTAAACAAAAAACATCATACATCAAGACAAAAGAACAAAAGCATATTTCACACACTATTAATTCCAGACAAATAATAAAAAAATATCATTCAATCACTCCACCCAAGTTACGTTTCTAATAATGACTCGTCTTTATAGAAACGGATCTTATGAATACAACAAAAACACTATCCTTAGGTTGGATAACGGCAGCTATTTTTATTTTAGGGACATTTATTTTGGGGAGTCTTTTAGAAGACTATAGCCCAATATCTCAAACGGTAAGTGAGATAGGGCAGAATGGTTCGCCGTTGTACCTGCCCTGGCAGGCATTTAGTATCTCTGTTGGAGGCTTATTGATTCTTTTTTCCATGGGCATAATTTCCTTTTCAAAGAAAAACAACCTGTCAATAGTACCGGGCATATTTATGCTGGCTATGGGACTGTCTCAATTTTGTATAGGCATGTTTCCGTCTCCACATCCCTTGCACAATGTTTTTGGGCTATCCATGACCATAGGCTATTTTTCGCCTTTGGTATTTGCCCTGGCATGGAAAAACAAATTAGGACCGCGTTTTAAACAACTTTCAATACTTGCGTTTATACTGATCATACTTGGTATCTTTTTAAACCTGACACCAGCTTTTGCGCCAACCCTATATCCTTTAGAATACTACGGGATCGTTCAGCGCTTTCTGCTGTTTACTTTCTATATGTATACGGCGTATGTAAGTGTTAGTATTTTGAACGTCGAAGGTCAAAAGTCGAAGGTCTAATGTCGAGCAAGGGATAGTGATTTGAAGATTTGAGAATTTGAAGATTTATTGCAGCATTGTAGCATTGCAGCATTGCAGCATTGTCGCATTTGAAGAATGTCCATGCCTAAATAGTACAGACTACTTTTGAACGATTCTAGTATTCAAACCTTTGCAAAACCCTCTGCTGAAGTACTTGAAAAAACAATATCCTGAAATGTTTTAAGACCGGTTCCTGGTTCAAAGGCATAATCAAGCTCGAACAAGGCATACTCGAGCGCACTTAAAGTTGCGACCAAGTCGTTTTGCGAAACAGATCCCATATGACCAATTCTAAAATATTTAGCCTTGATGTCAGGCAATAAGCCACCGGCAATAAGCACATCATGATCAGCCATTTTAGCACAAAGCAAGGCCCCGTTGATACCCTCTGGATAATAAATTGCGGTTAAGGTATTGGCTGCATGGCTTTGGTCAAAGGGCAATAATTGTAGGCCAAGAGCAAGAATGGCGCTTCTAAAAGCGTGGGCCAATGCTTGATGCCTTTGCACCCTGTTTTCGATCCCTTCTCGATCAATCATATGTAAACTTATTTCTAAGGCAGCTATTAAATTTACCGCAGGGGTGCCAAAATAAGAAGGCCGTCTTTCTTCATAAGCAGTCATAATGGGCAACCAATTGCCCCAATCAGCATAATAATTTAAAACCGGTGTTGTTCTTTGCTGCCAGCTTTGCATCGCCCGTTGAGAAGCCACTAATAGGGCCAGGCCGGGAGGTACACCAATAGCTTTTTGAGAAGCCGTTAACACGACATCAATGCCCCATGCTTCTTGTTTGATTTCTTCACCACCAACCGAACAAACTCCATCAAGAATACTTAAGACCTGATATTTTTTCGCTAGTTGTGCGATTGGTTCAGGTTGTATCAAAACACCTGTTGAGGTATCTACATGGGTCATGGTTAATAGTTTGTACGATTTTCGCTGGAGTTCCATTTCAATCACATCAGTAGGCACCACTTCGCCTAGAGGAGCTGTTAATAAGGTTGTTTTAGCACCATAACGATCAAAAATATCCTTAAAACGACTTCCGAAATAACCGGAGGAAATGACCAATACATGGTCTCCGGGTTCAACGAGGTTGGAGGCAGCCATATCCATGGCTAAAGTGCCGCTGCCTGCAATGATAAAGGGTTGCCCTGTGGGCGCTCCCCAAATATTTTTCATCAGGCCCAGACAATTGCCAAAGACGTCGATAAAATTCGCCGCCACATGGCTCGTGGTTTGAACAGCCATGGCGCGCAATACTTCGGGTTCAAACTCTATAGGGCCGGGAATCATTAGTAATTTTCGATCTTTCATGGGTATCAGTTTTAAAGCTATAACAGTTCACTATTTGGTCAATAAAGGCATGCTTTTGTCTAAAAGAGCAAAAGAAAGGATCGGCACATACCATCAAGGTATGGTGCCGATCCCAAAGTTAAGCAGTTTGCTTGTTAAAACTGCGCAACCTCAGTACTGTCTTTCATAGCAACTGTACTTGACATACCGGCAGTTACGGTATTTTGAACGGCATCAAAGTAGGTGGTACCCACAAAACCCTGATGTTTTACTGCTTTAAAGCCATCTTTTTGCAAGGCAAATTCGCGTTCCTGAAGTTCAGAATAACCTGCCATTCCTCTTTCTTTATACGCTTTAGAAAGTTCAAACATGCTCGTGTTTAAGGCATGGAAACCAGCTAAGGTGATGAACTGAAATTTATAACCCATTGCCGCCAGATCTTCTCTAAAGGTTTCCATTTCCTTTACGCTCAATTTAGCGGCCCAATTGAATGATGGAGAACAATTATAAGCCAGCATTTTTCCTGGGAATTGCGCGTGAATGGCATCAGCAAATTCTTTGGCATATTTTAAATCAGGATTAGAAGTTTCCATCCAGATCAAATCAGCGAAAGGGGCATAGCTTAAGCCTCTGGCGATTCCTTGATCTATACCGTTATGCACATGGAAAAAGCCTTCGCCAGTACGTTCACCTGTAATAAACTGTTGGTCCCTACAATCAATATCGCTGGTGATTAAGTTGGCAGCATCAGCATCTGTACGTGCAATGATAAGGGTTGGTGTGCCCATTACATCTGCAGCTAATCGCGCTGCCACTAATTTATTAATAGCTTCCTGAGTGGGTACTAAAACTTTACCTCCCAAGTGACCACATTTTTTAGCAGAACTTAATTGGTCCTCAAAATGAACTCCTGAAGCCCCGCTTTCTATCATAGATTTCATCAATTCAAAAGCATTCAGGTTTCCTCCAAAACCAGCCTCTGCATCGGCAACGATAGGCACCAAATAATCTATTTTCTGATGATCACCGTTTACACATTGTATTTGGTCGCGTCGCAATAAAGCATTGTTGATACGCTTTACCACAGAAGGCACACTGTTTGCAGGATATAAAGATTGATCAGGATACATTTCTCCGGCTAAATTGGCATCGGCCGCTACCTGCCATCCACTTAAATAAATAGCTTCCAAACCGGCTTCAACTTCCTGAACGGCTTGATTTCCGGTTAAAGCTCCCAGTCCGGCCACAAAACTTTGTGCCCGCAACTTTCGGTATAGTTTTTCTGCACCTAAACGCGCAACACTATGTTCGAGCTTGTATGAGCCTTGAAGTTTAATTACTTCTTCTGCTGTGTAGGGTCTTTCAATACCCTTCCATCGGGGGTTCACATTCCAATCTGTAATTAGTTCTTGAATTCTGTCTCTAGTTTTCATAACTTTGTAATTGATTATTAATTATTATTTATTAATGATTAGTCCCGTTGAATGTTCGAGCATTCGCGGGATTTTTTTATAGATACTGATACGCCGGAAGCGTAAGAAATTCTTCAAATGTTTCTGATAAAATCAGGCTGTCAAAGAGGTCAAATGCCAAGGCAAAACGGTGGTTGACAAGTTCTGCTTCTGAGGCTTGTTTTTTGATTTTCTCAACTTCCTCATCAAATATTTTAATATATAGTTCAATGTTAAAGGTGCGGCCATCGTCAAGTACTACTTCATTTTTGAGCCACTGCCATATCTGCGTTCTTGATATTTCGGCAGTTGCCGCATCTTCCATCAAATGATAAAGGGCAACGGCACCGTTTCCGCGCAGCCATGATTCCAGGTATAATATGCCCACGTTGATATTCTTTCTGATGCCGGCTTCAGAAACCGTTCCTTTTGGTACTTCCAGCAAATCTTTGGCGGTTATTTTTACCTCCTCCCTGGTCACATAAAGTTGATTTGGGCCGGGCATATGTTTGTTAAATTCTTCCATGGCAACGCTTACCAAAGCGGGATGAGCCACCCAGGTTCCGTCATGTCCATTCTTGACTTCCCGTTCTTTGTCGAGCCGTACTTTTTCCAGGGCCGTGTTGTTGGCCTGCGGATCATGATTGATCGGAATTTGAGCTGCCATTCCGCCCATGGCATGAATACCTCTTTTATGGCAACGCTGAATCACCAAGGTTGAGTAGGCATGCATAAAGGGTGATGTCATGGTCACCTGATCACGATTCGGCACGATAAAATCGGGATGATTTCTAAATTTTTTGATATAAGAGAAGATATAATCCCAGCGACCACAGTTTAATCCTGCGATATGGTCTTTAAGCTCGTATATGATTTCATCGAGTTGAAAGCTGGCTGTAATGGTTTCTATTAATACCGTTGCTTTAAAGGTGCCTGCGGATACGCCTAAATAGTCCTGGGCGAATTCAAAAACCTGATTCCACCAGCGGGCCTCCAGATAATGCTCCAGTTTTGGTAAATAAAAATATGGAGCGGTCTTATTGGCCAGTAGGGTATGGGTATTGTGAAAAACATACAAGCCAAAATCAACCAGAGAACCGGAGATTTCCATACCTTCTATTAAGAGGTGTCGTTCATTGAGATGCAAGCCTCTGGGTCGAACCAATAAAACAGCCGTTGAAGCATTTAGGTTGTATTGTTTGTCTTTGTTCTCGTCGTAATATGATATCTGCTTCAGGTTGGCATCTATTAAGTTTTGCTGTCCGGTAATCGTGTTGCTCCAGCTGGGAGCGCTGCTGTCTTCAAAATCTGCCATAAAAGTTTTGGCTCCTGAATTGAGCGCATTGATGACCATTTTTCGGTCTACCGGGCCGGTTATCTCCACGCGACGATCTAACAGGTCAGCAGGAATGTCATTAGCTTGCCAATCTTCGTTTCTGATGTATGCGGTTTCTCTTGGGAAATCAGGAAATTTTCCTTGATCGAACTGTTGCTGTTGTTTTTTTCTTCTTTCTAAAAGTTCTAATCTGCCAGCATTAAATTTTTCATGCAGCGCAGATAAAAAAGCCAAAGCTTCATCCGTTAAAATGGCAGGGTAATGATTTTCTGCTTCTTTGGAGAAAACTATTTTTGCGGTTTCAATTGTTCTGTTTTCCATAGCTATTTTATTTTCACAGGACAATATTAGAAAAAAGTTTTGGATTAAACAAGCGAACGTTCGCTAAATACACATAATTCACAAATATTGTCACGTTCGCATATTTTAGTATCTTTGCTGTATGGTAATGGAACAAGCATATATAAAATTAATTTTCGGCCTGAAGCTCAAGCAGATACGAACTGAAAGAAAACTTTCTTTATTTGGGCTTTCTAAGCTTTCGGGCTTGTCAAAATCTTATTTGAATGAAATTGAAAAAGGAAAAAAATATCCAAAAACAGATAAAATTGCCCTTCTTTCCGAAAAATTGGATGTTCCCTATGATCATTTTGTGTCTTTAAAACTGGATAAGAATTTGGCACCAATTGGTGAAATTTTACAATCTAAGGTCTTAAAGGAGATCCCCTTAAATCTTTTCGGTATTCAGGAAAGTGATTTGATTGATATTGTTGCCAGTGCCCCTGCAAAGGTCAATGCGTTTATCAGTACCATTATTGAAATTGCTGAGCATTATAGTTTTACCAAGGAGAGTTTCTATCTGGCTTCAGTTAGATCATTTCAAGAAGCCAATAATAATTATTTTGATGAGCTTGAACAACAGGTTATTGATTTTGCTGAAGCCTATCAAATAGATTTGTCAGGGTCTATTCGCTCAAACGAATTGGAAGAAGTGCTCATAGAAGAGTACGGGTATAAGATTGATGATAAGCAGCTCAAAAATTATAAAGAACTTGTGGCCTTACGCTCTGTTTTTATTCCGAAAACAAATACTTTGCTATTGGCAGATCATATAGATGAAGCCCAAAGACTCTTTATATATGCCAAAGAATTAGCCTATAATTACCTTTCTATTTCAGATCGATTACATACTTTTTCATGGATTAAATTTGAAAATTTTGATCAGGTACTCAATAATTTTTATGCCTCCTATTTTGCCGGAGCACTTATTTTATCAAGAAATTCAATAAAGGAGCAACTACAAGTTTTATTTGAAAAAGAAACGTTTGATGCGAATTTCTTTGTCAGGATGGTTGAATCATATAATGCTTCACCCGATTCTTTTTATCATCGATTAACGAATATTTTACCAAAGGATTTTAAGATTCAAAATTTGTTTTTTTTACGCTTTACCCATAAAACAGGAAGCGGGAGGTTTCATATCAATAAAGAATTGCATTTGACCCATCAGCACAGTCCGCATGGCAATGAAACCAATGAAATATACTGCCGGCGCTGGATGTCAATAAAAATCTTAAAAGAGATTAGCCAGAGTAATAAAAATCATCTTTTTGATCTACAGATTTCTCATTACCCTGGTGATGATAAGTCGTATTTGATTTTTGCATCGGCTACCAAAGATCCGTTTAAAGAAAATCAATTTAGAAGTGTAAGCGTGGGCTTACTAATAAACAAGCAACTCAAAAGTAAGATCAAATTTTTGGATGATCCCAGTATCAAGTCATTTGATGTAGGTGTTACTTGTGAACGCTGTTCTATTGAAGATTGTGCAGACAGGTTGGTGCCGCCTACCATATTGGAGGCGAAAATAAAAAACAAAAAAATTGAACAGGTAGTGGAGGAGCTTAATAAGAAGTTTGGTAAGAAAAAGGCTTGAAGGGTTATGTCGAAAGTCGAAGGTCGAAGGTCTAATGTCGAGCAAGGGATATTGATTTGGAAATTTATTCATGCGTTGTAGCCTTCATGTATTGTAGCATTTGAATATCGAAT
>CAZQRD010000110.1:0-7029 GCA_964595535.1 uncultured Flavobacteriaceae bacterium
ATGTTGAATCATTATAAGGAACAACCTGCTTAAGAACTAAGATATCCTCTGAACTCTCAATTCTGGCTCCTTCTAGCGAAGTATTCCACAATTTAAGACTTTGGTTGATTGCTCCGGGAGTGGTCTTGGCTTTGAAAGTAACTAAATAGTCATAAGGTTTAAGAAAAAAGTACCAAACCAAGAATCCGGATAATAGCACACAAAGAATTAAGATATATTTTTTCAACATAATTTTATCTAATTAAACATATTCAAATTTTTAACGACAAATTCGCCAACATCTCTTCCTTGGTTTATACCTATTTCGACGGCTGTACGATAGTGAATCCCCCCATACATTCTGCTTATGGCAGCTTCATTTGCAGCTTCATTAAAAGATTCAAATTTTCTCACAGGTAATCCATAGGGCAATTCAGTATCATCAGCAAACGCGTAATTATCACCAAAAATATCAGTTAAGGCAACTGCTGCTGCACCCGAGGCGACTGAATGTCCACTTACATATTCAGGAAAAGGAGGCGTTTGTAATACAGGCTTCCATGCCTCATCAATATATTGATTAATCAGGGTTTCTGGCCTGATCAGATTACTGCGATATTTCTCATCCCAACAGCTAATAAACGCATCTGCTATGGCTATAGAAGTTTTAGCATAGGCATAAACCGTGTCGTCAAAATCATAATTATTTTGTCTGCAGGCAATTTTAGTAATGCCGATCCAATGGGCGCCAGGGGTAATTTTTTTTATCGCAAACATCAGGTGGCCCCGGGATACAGAAACATAAGGATTACAATCCCAGAATTGGGCCATGGCTACTTCTTCAGATTCATCACCACTTTTGGTAATCTCATTACTGATGTCATAAACTTCTTTTAATTCTTTGTAAAAGTCAGAGTCTTTTTCCATGCTAAATGGAGGAGGAGGTGCAGGTTTAAATTGAGCGGCAGAATCAATTACAAAAGGTCTTATTTTGTTCCAATGAGGCTCTAAACCATCCATATAGGAGGGAGGCGTGGGTTGCCATCGAGAAGGATCGTCAGTATCAACGCTAAACTTTGACATTGTTCTCGTTTGTTTGTAATTATCCTGATCCATCCACCAAAAAATATGTGCCGCCACTTGCAGGCCATAGATCTTTGAAGCTTTGAATTCATTAGAATTTTTGTTTCCCCAAACTTCATATAAACTATCTCTGTACGCCTCGATTATTTCTTCTGAAAAAATAAGTCGTTTATTTAGGTCCATGTGTGCAATCAAGGCAGCGAGCTGAAAATTGATAGGTTGATCGGAAGGAGGCTCTGGAATTGCCGTCAAACCAGTTAATTGGTTTTCAAGAGAACGATATGTATCATTATCCCTGGCAATTATCTCGTAGGCAGCGATGCTTGGATACGCAAAAACCCTGCTCGCTACCGGTGGAGAAAAAATGTCATGTACCATGATTTCTCCGACTTTATCCACCGAGTGATGAAAATCATCAGCTGTGATTATGATTGGTTCACTTTTTTTGGCGCATCCAATCAATAAGCTTAGGCTGAGAAAAAATAATAATTGATTTTTCATTTTTTTATTTTAATAATTTATTAATTCATAGACTTCAGTCATACCATTATTGACAGTTACCATTAAATAAGGCTTATTTTTCAATTCAATTATATTTAGGCGTCTAACTGCTTTTTCAGTAAAGTCAAGTCCAATTCGATTGCCTAATTGGATGTCAGTTTCATTTTTGATCAATGCACCTGCAAAAGAATCAAACCTTCCATGAAAAGGTTTTATGCCAAAATAGTTTCCTGCTGCAAGCACTTCATTTTGACCATCCTTGTCAAAGTCAAAACTGAGAAAGGAGGTAATTGGAGAAACTTGCATGATTGTCGGGAATGGGACAAAGATAAATTTCCCCTGTACATTTTTTAAGTAGCCCGAATGCAAATTGTCAACGTTAAAAACTGTTGCTTTATCCATAATAGTTTTGTCAAAAATTTGATCTATTGTTTTTCCGGCAAAATCCTTATAAGTAGTATATTTTCTTCTAAACTTAACCATTTGTCCACTTAGCTCATCTAGACCAGATAAAGGATAATATTTCCCCTCTTTTTCAATGGCAATAATGGTTTCAGTCTTGCCATCCTGATCAAAATCATTATAGTACATCTTCATGGGATATTTGGAGCTGGCCTTAAATTTAGTGTTGGCTCCCCAGTTTCCCAATAAATAATCAAGATCTCCATCCTTGTCTATATCAAAAGGATAAATGCTCTGCCAGAGTCCGTTCAGGCTCTGATTCATCATTGATACTTTTAGCAAGTTACCTTGATTGTTTTTGAAGAAAATTGGTTCCATCCATTCACCTACCACAATTAGATCGTCTAAACCATCCGAGTCAAAATCTGTCCAGACAGCATCCGTAATCATTCCAGTATTTTTCAATTCCGGCTGTTCTTGAAGTACAAATTGTCCATTGTCATTTATAAGCAGGTATGATTCTGGAATTTTAGCAAAATCATTGGAAACCACATGACTGGCCACGAAAAGATCCAAATCACCGTCCCGATCAATATCACTGGCCTTAATGACCGATACATTTCCAAAATATTCTGGTAATTGGGCCTTGAGAAACCCTGTGTCGTTTTGGATCAGGTAACTGTCTTGAAGTGGTTTTGTGTTGATATGAAATCCTGCCCCTCCTGATCCAATAAAAAGATCTTTTTTTCCATCCCCACTAAAATCAGCAATGATTGCTGATATATCTTCTTTGAGTGAATCGTTCAGAATTTCGGGTATTTTTTGTTCGATGAATACAGAATCCTTCTGAATGTAGACCTTTGATGGCTTGCCATTGGATCCTCCAAAAAAGATATCTGGAAGCGCATCATTATTTAAATCACCTACAGCCGCTGCTGGTCCGCGTTCGGAAACCTTATAAGGAATTAACTTCTGTCTGTTAAAATCGTTAAATCGATTTTCTTTGTGCTCATAGGAAATGCCTAAATTATCTTTCAATTTGGCAAATAGAAGCTTGTTTTTTGGCTGAAGTTGATCATAATCATAGGGTACTGTGTTTTTGGGACTAAGGATGAGGCTTTGATTTGTTTTTATATTAGTTAATAATTGAGTTGTACGATTTGGCCAAATAATCCGTAAAGAATCTATTTGGGTTGTGTTTTTATAGCCAAAATGAATCAATGTTTCAGAAGATGACTGGAAACCTCTGCCGGTGTACAATTCTTTGTATTGAAGCTGTCCTTGATGATATGATAATACCTTCGTTCCTATACCCATTGTATTGGGGGCCATAAAGTCAAACTTTATTTTGAGATAATTGGCTTTGTTATTGGTCTTATTAATATACAAAGATGCAGGTTCATTGATGTTATTAATCACTATGTCTAGATCTCCGTCATTATCAAGATCTCCTAAAGCTGTGGCTCCTGAGATCAATGAATCCTTAACTATCCAATCTCCGGATTTATCTTCAAAAATAATATCAGGCCCACCTTTAAAAATATAATTATGGCTTTTGCCCGAAGGCATCATATCGATGGCCTCCTGATCAACAAGTCGGGAATTGTTAATTTTATTTTTGATCTGGTCATTTGATATGAATTTTATAAAATCAAGATTATTGGGTCGTTTTGGAACACCATTTGAAATAAAAAGATCTTGCTCTCCATCCTGATCATAGTCGGCAAATAAACCACTCCAACTCCAGTCTGTCGCCGCCACACCGCTAAGAAGAGCTGTCTCCACAAAATTGCTGTTGGGTTGGTTGATTTGTAACATGTTGCGCGTAAACTGATAATGGTAACCGTATTGTTTTACCCTGATATCAAGAATTTGCAGGCTTTCATCACCGTCCGATGATTTTAAAATGGTTTCATCTTCCGGAAGCATATCCAACGAAAGAATATCAGGCCATGCATCATGATTGATGTCGGCTGCGTCGTTGCCCATAGAAAAACGGGTAGTATGGCCAAAATAATCTTTGAGCTTTTCTGAAAATGTTCCGTCACCGTTATTCAGATAATAATAATCATCTTCATGAAAATCATTGCTTACATAGATGTCAGGATATCCATCCTGATTAAAATCGGCTATAGCAACACCCAACCCATATCCATTAACGCCGCCATATATGCCTGCCGGTTCGCTGACATCTGTAAATACGCCATTGTCATTGCGCATCAGCTTGTCTCCTGTTTGGTAATTTCTTTTTTCCCTCAAATCGGATCTTCCAAACGATTCCTGGGTATGAACGGCGTGATTCAAAATATAGATATCCAGGTCGTTGTCTAAATCATAATCTAAAAAAACCGCAGATGAACTATAAGACTCTGAATCGAGACCATATTTGACTGCACTCTCTGTAAATGTAAGATCCCCGTTATTGATATATAATTCGTTGAAACCATTAAAACCATTGAGCCCTACTACTGCACAGACATAAATATCCAAAAGCCCATCTCCGTTTACATCTCCCATAATAGTACCTGTGTTCCATGAACTATTTCCCGCAATTTTTGCCTTTGTGGTGATATCCTCAAATTTCAGATTTCCTTTGTTGAGGTACAGGCGGTTTTTTACTTGATTTCCGGTAAAAAAGATGTCTGTTAAACCATCGTTATTGATGTCTCCCAGGGCGACGCCACCCCCATTATAAAAGTACAAGTAATCGAGGATGTTAAGATCATCCGATTCGGTGATTGTGTTGACAAAATCAATACCCGTTTCTTCTGCGGGAGGGTTTTTGAAGAGCTCACCTTCTATTTCACTGCAACCAAGTAGCAACAGAAAAACCAAAAGGCTGATAGGATGTCTATTTTTCAATTTTATAAATCTTAGGTTTATCATCATTTATTGCTGTAATGATATATGTTTTATTGTTTTTATCTTTGAACTGCCCAATGTGCTTAATTTCATTTTTTATAAAGAAACCACTGGCATTGTATTGTTGCCATTCAAAATCCATTTTTCCGTTTCCTAGCAACACGCTTCCATAGTTGGCATCAATTCTAGAATATTGCGGTTTAAATTCAAAATTATTTCCACCAAGTATTAAATCAAGGTTGCCATCATTATTAAGATCAGTGCAAGTGATCCCGCAAACACATGACAATTGCACCCAATTGGGTAAATTTTTAACCTTGAATTTCCCGTCCCCTTCATTAATAGCAATGATTGATTCCCCAAGGGTTGTTTTGTTCATGATTGATTTTTCAAAAACTTCTTTAGGAAATAATTCATCAATACTTTTTTGTGCGTACTCGGAGGCCTTTAAGTTTTGTTTTTTGAGAGATACCATTTGGTTAGTGAGCTCCTTCTTCATATGAATTGGATAATCTTTACCGTCAATATTTCTTGTTACAATTTGTTCAAAAGTTCCATTATTATCAAAATCATTCACCCACATTTTCATTGGCTTATCGGCCTCTGTCTTATACAGTGTATTTAATCCTTGATTTCCTAAAATAAGATCCATATCCCCATCGTTATCTAAATCTGCACTTTCAACTACATTCCACCAGCCATGAAGATCGTCGAGATCGGTAGATAATAAGGATAAACGCCTGCCACTATTTCTGTATATACGTGGAGTCCCCCAGTCAGAGACAGTGATCAAATCCATTTTTTGATCATTATTGATATCCGTCCAAATGGCGCTTGTAACCATACCTCCATTTTTTAAATCATAGGCCAATCTTTCAGTAGCATCTGAGAAAGTACCATCCCCATTATTCTCAAGGAACAGATGATTTGGGTCGAGGCCATATACACCTACAACACTTCTGGAGCCCACAAATACATCAATGTCGCCATCATTGTCAAAATCATTAGGACTAATTACAGAGATGTTTTTAAAATTAGAAGATATTGCAATATCAGATTTTGTAAAAACTCCTCTACCATCATTTAAGTATAATCTAATTTTATAACTTCTCTCTTCCCCGGTCTGATTTCCTCCTGAACCGACTAACAGATCAAGGTCTCCATCACTATCCGCATCAAATAATGATGCAGCTGTATCTTCGAAAAAGCTATCCGATCCAAGTGCCGTCTGTTTCGTAATCTGGAAACGACCATTTCCTATATGCTGGTAAATAGCTCCCGTTTGATTTTTGGCACCGCCTATGAAAACATCTTCGTTGCCATCACCATCAATATCTCCAATAGCCATCGCCGGTCCTTCCTGGGATAGTTTTTTAGAAATGAGCCCTTCAAAATCAAAATCGTTGAAATTGTTTTCATCATGAGAAATCAGGTTATCATTAGAGATTTCACTTAATAATGTTTTGATTTTCTTCTGTTTAGGAACTTTATATGTATCTGTGGCATCTTTTTGATCAAAAGTAAGGAACTGATTAGCCGATACATTTGTAAGTTTTATAGTTTTATCATCAGGCCAAATGATCCTAATTGAATCTATAGTTTTTGTCTCCCCAAGTCCAATGGTCATTACATAGTCCATCGATGATTGAAACCCTCTTGAAGGAATTAATTCCTGCAGAACGACTGAATTATCATAAAATAATCTAACAGTGGTTCCAATTGCGAATGGATTCTTTTCTTTTCCATCAAATTTTAACTTGAGATAATTATGGTTGGTTAAATTATCAGAATTATTCTTATACAGAAAGGCTTTCATGTTTACATTGTTGATGACTAGGTCAAGATCTCCATCATTATCTAAGTCTCCGTAAGCCGCTCCATTGGAAAGACTTGGCAGGTCAAATCCCCAGTTAGCCGTTTCATTGCTAAAGGTAATATCATGATTATTTCTATATGCATAATTAGGTTGTGGAGAAATGGGCATCTTATCAATAATTGAATCAATAGCAGCTTTTTTTCCTGTAAGAGCCATATTCTGAATAATCTCATTGGCGAAGAAATCTACAAAATCAAGGTCAGTTAAATCATGATTCACCCCGTTGGTTACATAAATATCTCGATAACCGTCATTGTCCATGTCAAACAGTAAACCTGACCAGCTCCAATCTGTGGCTGAGACGCCGCTATAATGAGCGATCTCTG
>CAZQRD010000111.1:0-6951 GCA_964595535.1 uncultured Flavobacteriaceae bacterium
GTGGTCAACCTATATCAGGGACGTACAATTTGACCTTAGTCCTTAGTCCTTAATCCTTAACCCTTAACCCTTAGTCCTTAGTCTAATAATCCGCACTCTCCGGATACTTCGCCATAAACTCCTCCAACGTATCGACCATCAGTTTGCTTCCAACAAAAATCGGTACTCTCTGGTGTAATTCTTTTGGTTTGATCTCCAGGATTCTTTTGTATCCATCCGTTGCTTTGGCTCCGGCCTGTTCGGCTAAAAAGGCGATGGGATTACATTCATACAATAGTCTTAGTTTTCCTTGTGGTGATTTTGAACTTGTAGGATACATATAGATACCACCCTTGATCATATTTCGATGAAAATCTGACACTAAAGAGCCAATATAACGGGCAGAATAGGGTCGGTTACCTTCTTCTTCCTGGCAGTATTTTAAATAGTCCTTAACACCCTGAGGGAAATGCACATAATAGCCTTCATTGATCGAATAGATGCTTCCGTCATCAGGGAAGCGCATATTTGGATGCGACAGGTAATAGGTTCCCGTGGCAGGGTTAAGAGTAAATCCGTTTACGCCAAAACCAGTGGTATATACCAGCATGGTTGAGGTTCCATAGACTACATAACCTGCAGCTACCTGAAGATTTCCAGGCTGAAGAAAATCTTCCTTTGTCACCGGGGTACCGATAGGGGTAACACGACGGTATATCGAAAAAATGGTACCGACTGATACATTCACATCTATATTTGACGAGCCATCAAGGGGATCTATCAAGACGATATACTTATTATCATGTGATTTGTTTTTCCCTTCAATGATCACAAAATCATCTTCCTCCTCACTTGCAATACCACAAACAATCTCTCGGTTGACAAGTGTTTTCATAAAAACATCATTGGCATATACATCAAGCTTTTGCTGATCTTCTCCCTGAATATTGGTTTCACCGGCAGCACCAAGAATGTCAACCAATCCGGCTTTATTTACTTCGTGATTCACCACCTTACTGGCGAGTCTTATTGAGCTTAAAAGACGAGAAAGTTCTCCTGATGAATATTGAAAATCTTTTTGATTTTCAATGATATATTCACCCAGTGTTATATGCTTTTGCATTTTATTTGAGTTTAGGGGATTACTATACAAATATGGTTATTTTTGTATACTTTTAAACGAAAATATGGAGATAATATTGAGACAAGGCAAAAAATCTGACATGGCTTCTGTACTCTTGCTGATCAAAGAATTGGCTACATTTGAAAAGGAAACTAATGCTGTTGAAGTAACCGAAAGTGACCTGATGGAAGACGGATTTGGGAAAGCCCCTTCTTTTAAAGTATTTGTGGCGGAAGAAGCGGGAGATATCATTGGAATGGCGCTTTTTTACGAAAGATATTCTACCTGGAAAGGAAGATCCATCCACCTGGAGGATCTTATCGTAAAACAGGAACACAGAGCTAAAGGAGTTGGGAAAGCACTTTATACCAAAGTACTCTCCTATGCGCATGAACAAAAATTACGAAGGGTGTCATGGGAAGTATTAGATTGGAACAAAGTTGCCATAGATTTTTACACCTCAACCGGGGCAAAAATTATGGAAGGCTGGCAGGTGGTCCATATGAATGAAAAGTCGTTAGAAGCTTTTGCAGCAAAAGTTTGACAAGCAGGTATTTTTAAAATCAACTAATGGAAATATTTAAATTCGGAGGAGCTTCAGTAAAAGATGCGAATGGGGTAAAGAATTTTTTGGCAACTCTTCAAAAACTTGCAAAGGAGGATGTGCTGATCGTCATTTCTGCCATGGGTAAAATGACCAACGCATTTGAAGGAATCGTTAAAGCTTACTTTGAAAAAGAACCTGATCTGCAGGAAAAACTGCTAAATGCAAAACAATTTCATATGGAAATTGTTGAAAATCTGAACTTTGATCAGAATTCTAAAATCGTAAAGGAGATTGACACTATTTTTGAGGAAATAACAAGTTTTTTTAAAAAGAACAATTCGAATGACTACGATTATGTCTACGACCAGCTTGTAAGTAAAGCCGAATTTCTTTCCACCAGAATCTGCAGTGCTTTTTTACAGGAAAACGGAATGAATCATCAATGGCTAGATGTTCGTAAATGCATCAAGACCAATAGCGATTTTAGAAGAGCCAGGGTTGATTGGGAGGTCACGTCCAAGGCAATAAAAAAAATGGTTAAAGTTTCGGGGGTCACCATAACCCAAGGCTTTATTGGCAGTGATAATTTTGGTAAAACAACCACGCTCGGAAGGGAAGGTTCAGATTATACGGCAGGGATTTTTGCTTATTGCTTAAATGCCGAAGTAGTTTCTATTTTTAAGGATGTTCCCGGGGTACTTAACGCCGATCCCCGCGAATTTGAACAAACCACCTTAATTGAACAAATTTCGTATAAGGAGGCGATTGAAATGGCATTTTACGGGGCTTCTGTGATTCATCCGAAAACCTTACAACCCTTACAAAGAAAAAGAATTCCGCTAAGGGTGAGGTCATTTTTAAACCCTGACTTGCAAGGAACCTATGTGGGCAGTGAACTGGAAATAGTGCCACAAATTCCTTGTTTTATCGTTAAGAAACAGCAAATTTTGATCTCTGTTTCCGATAAGGAATTCCATTTTGTGATGGAAGAAGACATCAGCGAGATATTCAGGCTTATGCACGAATTTAAAATCAAAGTAAACCTGATACAAAACTCTGCCATCAGTTTTTCTCTTTGCGTTGAAGATAATTTTAATAATTTTGAGCCATTATTGGCAGCACTGATGCCAAAATACAAGGTAAAATACAATGAAAACCTTAGCTTATATACTATCAGGCACTTCAATGAAGACGTGGTTGAACTGCTGGAAAAAGATAAAGAAGTACTTTTAAAGCAAAGGAGCAGAGAAACTGTTCAAGTAATTGTAAAAGCGTAATTTACAGATGAGCCTGGTCAGTTCCAAGGAAATAGCAAAAGTTATCAATCTCGACAGGTTCGGATGGTTAGGCACTTTTTTTGGATGGATACTTTTAAAGGCTTTAAGGATTTCGAAACTTAATCGAATCTATGAAAGGCATAAGCATAAGGAAGATTTAGAATTTCTCGATGGTATCTTGGGTGATTTTCAGATCCATTTTCAAATACCTGATAAAGACCTGGCCAGAATTCCAAAAGAAGGTTCCTTTATAACAGTTTCCAATCACCCCTTAGGTGGAATAGACGGTATTTTGTTGTTAAAACTATTATTGGAACGCAGGCCCGATTATAAAATCATTGCGAACTTTTTGCTGCACCGTATCGTCCCTTTAAAGAAATACGTGATGCCGGTGAATCCCTTTGAAGAACACAAGGATGCAAAATCGAGTATTACAGGTATAAAAAATGCCTTAGTTCATTTAAGTAAGGGCTACCCTTTGGGGATTTTTCCGGCTGGTGAAGTGTCGACTTTTAAGGACGGAAAGCTGGTAGTGGATAAACCCTGGGAGGAAGGTGCTATCAAGATTATTAAGAAAGCAAACGTACCGGTGATACCCATTTATTTTCATGCCAAGAACAGTAATTTATTTTATTTTTTATCGAGGTTGAATCCTATTTTTAGAACTGCCAAATTGCCTTCAGAATTGCTTTCGCAAAAGAAAAGGTTGATCAAAGTAAGGATTGGAAAACCTATAGGCGTCAAAGAACAAAATGATTTCAAAAGCCTGGAAGAGTTTCATCAGTATTTAAGGAAAAAAACCTATATGCTGGCAAATCCGTTTGAAAAGGAAACCTCCTTTATTAAGGCGAAGAATTTTAAGTTTGCCAAATCGGCAAAAAAGATAATAGATCCCGTTGATTCTGAACGTATTATCAATGAATTAAAAGTACTTGACGGCAATGATTCTTTGCTTTTTACGAGTAGGAGCTACCGGATCTATTTGGCGGATGCTAAATGTATTCCGAATACGCTTACAGAGATTGGCCGTTTGCGAGAGTTGGCCTTTAGAGATGTGGGAGAGGGCACGAATAAGTCATTGGATCTTGACAAATTTGATAAGTTTTACAAACACCTTTTTCTTTGGGATGATGACAACAAACAATTGGTTGGGGCATATCGTATGGGGCTCGGTAAAGATATTTTCAAAAAATACGGCATACAGGGTTTTTATGTGAACGAATTGTTTAAGATAGAAACTGAACTTTATGATATGATGGAGTCAACCATAGAAATGGGAAGGGCCTTTATTGTAAAATCCTATCAACAAAGACCTATGCCTTTATTTTTGCTATGGAAAGGAATCGTCCATGTGACGCTCAGGTATCCGGAATACAAATACTTAATGGGAGGGGTAAGCATTAGTAATAAATTTTCCAATTTTTCTAAATCGCTTATGATCGAGTTTATGAAGTCTCATTATTACGATCCCTTTATTGCTCAATACGTATCTCCTAAAAAGGAATATAAGGTCAAACTGAAGGTGGCAGACAAGGATTTTGTTTTCGACTCAATAAAGGCCGATATGAATAAATTCGATAAGATTATAGACGAGATAGAACCGGGTGATCTCAGACTGCCGGTTTTGATGAAAAAGTATGTCAAACAAAATGCCCGACTTGTGGCTTTCAATGTAGATCCGAAATTCAACAATGCCATTGACGGACTAATGTATATTCGTGTTTCCGACATTCCTGAGAGCACTGTAAAACCCGTTATGGAGGAGTTCCAGGCCGAGTTGGAGCGGAAATTAAATCACGAAAAAAACGGATCTTAGAACCAGGATTTTTTATTTTCCTGGTAGAGAAAGTAAAATTCTTCGTCTGACTTGGTGAGATAAACAATGCCTTCAATCAGCCCGACCAATCCGGTAAGTCCTGCTCCGATCCCACAAGTGAGTATAGTAACAAGCAACATAATCAGCCCTTCATTCTGGTAACCCAAAACGAATTTATGGGCGCCAAAGGCCCCAAAAACGATGCCTAGCACTCCGGCCAGTATTCTTTTATTTTCCGCGGGAGGGAGAAGTTTGCCCCCCATTTCATCAACTATTTCCATTTAAAACCAGGGTTTACTACCAATTTGGTAGGTTTGAAAGAAGTCTTCATCAGATTTGCTAAGGTAGATAATACCTTCTATAAGGCCTACCAACCCCACTACTAACGCAAGGAATCCAAAACTAAGCAAACTGACCACCAACATGATAATGCCTTCTTTTTGATAACCAAGAATAAATTTATGGATACCAAGATAACCGAATAAAATGGCTACAATACCCGCAACAATTCTTTTACTTCTCTGTTCTGAAGTAATCTGCTCATAAGCATCTTTTGCCCCTTCTGTAAATTCAGAAGCAGCAGACTTGGCTTCTTCCTGAAATTCCTGGGTGCTTTCATCAATATCTTTGACGATTTCCTTGGCTTTATCCTTTAATTTTTTAGCGCCTTCTTTGAGATCATTCTTAAGGTCCTTTTTGGCATCTTTATTTTTGTCAGTCTCACTCATTGCACGAGTATTTAGGGATGAATCACTAACAAATTTAGAGAATTTAATAATCAAAACCTATCGTTCCCGGTTGTTTAAATTTTACTACTTTTGAGGAATACATTAGTGAATTTATGCGATCAAAAAAGAAAATTGCGGTAATAGGTGGAGGAAGCTGGGCAACGGCTATTGTCAAAATGTTATGCGAGAATATGAATGAGGTTGGCTGGTACATGCGCAGCCACTATATCATCGAACATATCAAATTAAACAATCACAATCCCAACTACATAAGTTCCGCCTATTTTGACCCGAATAAATTGTTCTTTTCAGAAGACATCAATGAGATGATCGAATATGCAGACTATCTCATTTTCGCTGTTCCTTCGGCGTTTGTACAGGCCGAGTTGAATAAGATCAAGGTGCCTTTGACAGACAAGGTCATTTTTTCTGCGATTAAAGGAATCGTTCCTGAATCTGGACTTATCGTAGGAGAGCATTTTCACGAAAAAATGAAAGTTCCATTGGAAAACATTGGCGTAATCACGGGCCCTTGTCATGCTGAAGAGGTGGCCATGGAACGACTTTCTTATCTTACCATCGCTTGTCAGGATGATAAAAAGGCAGAGGTGCTAGCCGATAAACTGGCCAGCAGGTATATCAAAACCAAGATATCTGATGATATTATCGGGACAGAATACGCAGCAATGCTTAAGAATATTTTTGCGGTAGCAGCAGGTATGGCTCATGGTTTGGGCTATGGAGATAACTTTCAGGCGGTTTTGATGTCTAACGCTATCAGAGAAATGAAGCGTTTTATCAAAAAGGTTCATAAGATGAAGCGCAATATCAATAATTCAGCTTACCTGGGAGATCTTTTGGTAACGGGTTATTCTGTATTTAGCCGTAATCGGATGTTCGGTAATATGATCGGTAAAGGATATACAGTGAAGTCGGCGATGTTTGAAATGAGCATGGTGGCTGAAGGATATTATGCTACCAAAAGTGCGTATCTGATCAATCAAAAAAACAAGGCCGAAACTCCTATTATCGATACAATTTATCGGATTCTTTATGAGAATAAGGATCCGAAAGGGGAGTTTAGTAGGTTGACGGATATCCTTGATTAAGTATTAAGTTTTAAGGGTTAAGTTTTAAGTGAGAAGGCAGAAGTGAGATGTGAGAAGTGAGCGTTTGAGTGAGGGTTTCGGAACCTCGTGAACGCTTACTCAAGTAAATAACTAATGGAGTTGTGAGGCGCTCCCCGTTTAAGGGTTAAGGGTTAAGTTTTAAGGGTTAAGTGAGAAGGGAGATGTTAGATGTGAGAAGTTTCTTAAAGCCGGGATTAAATAACTAATGGAGTTGTGAGGCGTTCCCCTCTTGAGAGGGGTAGTTCGACCTAAGGAGAACAGGGGTGTGTTTTTAATCTTTTACAAGCATTCTTTTTTTGCTAAACGAAGGGGCGTAAGATATTCCTTTCTGTCCTTTTGCCTTGATGCAGA
>CAZQRD010000112.1:0-6943 GCA_964595535.1 uncultured Flavobacteriaceae bacterium
CGCTATTCAATTGCGCCACGGGGCCCAGTCATTCCTGCGAAAGCAGGAATCACTTCATATAATTCTAATCATTTATGCCAATAATTGCTTCACTACTGAAGAAATTGCCTTTCCATCTGCTGTACCAGCCAATTGTTTAGAAGCCATTCCCATTACTTTTCCCATGTCTTTCATGGAACTTGCACCGGTCTGGGCAATGATTGCTTCAATAGCTGCTTTTAATTCTTCTTCCCCCATTTGGGCCGGAAGAAATTGTTCTAAAACCTTGGCCTGCGCAATTTCAGGTTCAGCAAGGTCCATTCTGTTCTGCTCCTGGAATATTGCCGCACTGTCTTTTCTTTGCTTAACCAGTTTTTGTACGATTTTAATCTCGTCTTCTTCGCTTAACTGAACATTACTTCCACTGGTATTAGCCATTAGAAAAGCTGATTTTAATGCCCTTAACGATTCTAAAGCGACCGTATCTTTTGACTTCATCGCCGTTTTCATCTGATCCATTACTTGACTTTGTACACTCATAATTCAAAAAATTTACGGCAACAAATATACTAAAAACATTCAGGCTATTTTCCTTCAATTCACGAATAATTTTCCCTTTCCAAGTCCTTTATAGTCTCATATACCCTATGACTCTCGAAACCCTTTCTCAGCAAGAAATCCGCTACCTTTTTTCTCTTTTTAAATATATCAGATTCATGTACACTTGAAAACCGTTTCCTGCTGACTTCCAAAAATGTTTTCTCATACTCCTCCAATGATATTTCACTTAAGCCGGCTTTAATATTGTAAGCCGAAATATCCCGTTGTTTCAATTCTCTTTCAATACGGTATCTTCCCCACTGTTTGATCCGAAATTTTCCTCTGGCAAAACTCCTGGCAAACCTTTCTTCATTCAAAAAATCCTGTTCCATTAAATGCAGCAATATAATTTCACAAGCCTCAGGAATCATTCTCATCTCTCTCAATTTTTTTTCTATTTCCTGATGGCATCTATCCTGATAGATACAATATCTTTCAAGCGATTTCTTCGCCTCTTCCAAAGTATATGTTGACTTTCTTTCTTGCATGCAATAAAATAAATAGCATCCCAAATGTACTCTCATCACTTAATTTTTCCAAGACTAATCTTGTTTATCATGCTGAAGTACTATTTATGCCTTTACCTATTGCTGTATCTGATTCAAACATTTGCCCAATCTACCCTGATCTCCAAAAATAGTTTTGAAACATCAGGTGATACCTGGCCAATAGAACGTTTGTCGACTCCTGCCTGTACTCAACAGGATGATAGCTGGAATTACCACGCCTCTCTTGGAGATATTATTCCTAGTGAAGGAGATTTTTTTTGGGGCATACAAGACCTCAACGGGAATTGTGGTTCTTCAGGCTTCGAATATATTGAATTCTCAAGCTTTAACATAACTGACGTCAGAAACGCAGTTCTGTCTTTTGACGTTCATGTCAAAGGCTATGATAATGGTGATGATATGAAGTATCAGTTATGGCTCGATGGTGAGATACAAGCTGAAGTTCTCTTTATAGAGGGGGCAAGCAACTTCTCTACTGATAACTGGACAAAGATTCAGATCAGTATACCGAACTCGATTTCAACCGTTAAACTGAGAATCAGCATCAAGCAAAACGGTTCTGATATAGCAGGGTTAGACAATATACAGCTTAGGGGTAACGCACTAAATTATTGCGCTGATCTGATGATTTCCGAATATTTGGAAGGCAGTTCTTCTGTATCGCATAGGAACAACTATATTGAGCTCTACAATCCAAGTAATTCAAGTCTTGACCTTAGTTCTTATCAGCTCGCAAAATATACCGGGAAAAATCTCGAATACTCGTCAATTCTCGGATTATCCGGAATACTTGAACCCTGGGCTACATTTGTCGTTGAGGATGATCAGGAAACTCTTAATATCCCAGCCGATCTTAGCACCAACAGTTCGGTTATGAACTACAATGGAGATGATAAAATCGCTTTATTCAAAGACGAAAATATCATTGATCTGATAGGCGTTATTGGAGATTCCATCAACTTTGGAAAGGATCTCACCTTAAGGCGAAAAAGTTATATCAAAAGTCCTAATAATGAATTCGATTTTGATGAGTGGGATAGCTATGGATTAGAAGTTACAAATGATCTGGGCTCTCATTCCAGCTATTGCAAAGGAAACCTTCCCGAAATAGAGCTATTTGGTCTTGGGGAAGTCATCTTAGATGGTAGTACCGCTTCTACTATAAAAAACAATACCTATTTTGGTGCCTGGCCCATTTCAAAGGATACGATCATCGGTAGGTCATTTACCATCAAAAATTCAGGGAACAAGAACCTGGATGTGAATAATATTAAAATCTCTGGCACTGAGGCCGTACATTTCTCAACTGATTTTTCAGCTTCCACCTCTATTGCACCCAATGAGAGCATCATCTTCAATATTTTTTACAAGCCTGTTCAATCAATAATTCACACGGCTAAACTTGAAATTCAGAACAGTGATCCTTCAGAAAATCCCTTTGAATTTGTGATACAAGGAGAGGGTACCGCTCCCGGAACATATCCCTTGTTGATTTCTCAATACTATGAAGGTGCTGGAAATAACAAATGGATAGAAATAACCAATATCAGCGATCAAACAATTCAGGAAAACACGTATTACCTTGCCTTGTTTTGGAATGAGGACAGCTTTCATCCGATTGGATCAAAACCAAGCAGGAAGAAACTCATCCCCTCCATAAAAGCAGGTGAGTCGATCAAATTTCGCGCTACACTTAACGTCACAAGCCCTCTACATGCCCTTGACGGAAACGAGATCAAAACTTCAGTTTGCGGTTTTACAGGTGACGATATTGTGGTCATTTCAACTTCAGGAGAAGAATCCTGCTGGGCCGATAGAATCGACATTATTGGTCGTACAGGTACCTGGGGAAGCAACCTTAGTATGGTTAGAAAATACGGCTGTATGGCGTCATCACCCAATACAGGTTTTGAAACTAAAGAATGGCTGGTTTACCCATATCAAGAAGTTGATATTGCACTTTCGGGCACCAATCAAAGAATTGGTATTCATACTCAGGGTCCAACGACCTGGTATGAAGGATTATGGACAAACGGGCAACCGGATATTTACAGAAATGTGATCATAGGCAGTGATTATTCCACAAATACGAATGGCATCCTGGAGGCCTGTTCTTTGCGTATTTTAAAGGAAGCTGCCTTTTCGATAGCCTCCTCTGACTATGTCAATATCCAAAATGATTTAATCGTGGAAGGTGCTTTAGAAATAAAACACGAAGGGTCACTTGTCATGAAGAATGATGAGGGGATAATAGAAAAAAAGGGTTCAATAGAGGTGCATAAAACAACTGCTGATCTTAAACCATTTGATTATACATATTGGTCAAGTCCTATAGATAATGCATCGTTAGAAACAGTATTCAAAGATTCTCCAAAAAACTCCTTTTATATATTTTCGACACAAAACTTTGAGGACCTTAATCTCGATGGCCTTGATGATAACAATAATTCATGGGTGGCCGTTTCGGGAGCCATGCAGGTTGGGAGGGGTTACACCTCCATGGCCCCCAGGACCACCCCTTTTAAAAACTCCCAGGAAGTTGTTTTCAGCGGAAACTTAAATAACGGTCTCATCGAAGTACCTGTATCGGTCCAAGCTGAATCCATGCCTCAACAACATCATTGGAATTTCATTGGAAATCCATTTCCATCTGCCATAGATGGAGAAAAGCTGCTCAATCACCCTTCTAACACAGACCTGATGAGTGGCACTTTGTATTTTTGGACACATCATACCTCCGCTGTTACAGACGGCTCTCTTGGTGATCAAAGCTATACCGCAGATGATTATGCAATATACACTCTTGGAACAGGTGGTGTTAAGGCAAGTCAAAACGGCAGAGAACCAACTCAATATATAAGCAGTTGCCAGGGATTTTTTGCAGAAGCCCTAAAAGAAGGAACTATTCTATTTAACAATTCCATGCGAACCGGCTTGGGGAATGATAATTTTTTTAAGCCCGTAAATTCGAAAAAAAACAAGCAGGAAAATAGGATCCGGTTAAATCTTACAAATGATAAAGGTGCTTTTAGTCAATTGCTAATTGGATTTATTGATGGCGCTACATCCGAATTCGATCAGTACTATGATGGGCCTCGCTTAGACTCCAAAAATTATGTTAGCTTTTATTCAGTAATTAAAGATCATCAACTGGCAATCCAGGGTTTGGCTCCTTTTCAAGGAAATGAAATAATTCGATTAGGGCTTGAAAGTCGAATACCAGAGAAAACGGCAATGCAAATAAGCCTTGATCAATTGACCAGTTGGCCATCAGATTCTGCTATTATATTATATGACAAATTGCTCGACAAAGGTCAAAATTTAAAGCTTGCTCCGTATGTTTTTGAATTAAAAAAACCTGAAAAGTTCAATAACAGGTTTGAATTGAGATTAGGTGATCTGGGGCCCGATGATTCTGAGTTGACGGCTCAAGACTCAAAGATTATATGGCAAATGCATAACAATAACCTTTCAGTAGCTACGAACAACAAAGACCAGATTAATCGCTTGGAAATTTTCGATCTTAATGGCAGAAAATTAATTGACCTAAATGTTAAAAAGAGGCTCGTAGAAATCAATTGGTCAGGGTTTCCGAAGAGGGCCGTTTATATACTCCGTGCACAACTACCGGATTCCCGCTCGATTATTAGTAAAATACTGCCATAAGTCCAAAAAAAAAGCCCCGCTGTAGCGGGGCCTTATGATATATAATTACCTTATTATTTTATCATTCTTATCGACAAATTCATACTTCAAGTATGGGAAAGCATCTCTTGGAACAATCTTGATCCATTTTTTATACTTTAAGAACCATTTCATTTGAATCGAACTAAAACCTTTTGTTAGATGGGAAGCGACAAATGAATGCACATGTAGTGCAATTCCTGGTCTGTCTTCTTCCATGATCTTTTTTAATAGGGTATCAATCCTTTCGGTTAAAATTATTGGTGCTTCTACTTCTCCATTTTTATTTGGATTCTCCTCTTGAGTTTTGATATTTCTTTCCGGTCTCACACGCTGACGTGTAATCTGAACCAGTCCGAATTTACTTGGGGGTAATATCTTGTGTTTCGTACGCGAAGTACTCATATCTTTTCTAAGATGATCATACAATTTCTTTCTGTGATCTGCTAAATGCATATCAATGAAATCTATTACGATAATCCCACCCATATCACGCAGCTGAAGTTGTCTCGCAATTTCAGTAGCTGCTATCATATTAACTTCAAGTGCCGTGTCTGCCTGTGAATTCGCTTTATTGGATCTGTTTCCTGAATTTACATCAATGACGTGCAAAGCTTCTGTATGTTCGATTACCAGATAAGCTCCTTTTCGCATTGATACAGTTCGACCAAAGGCCGATTTTATCTGCTTTTCAATTCCATAATAGTCAAAAATCGGCACTCTCGATGTATAGTGCCTAGCGATAGATTTTTTCTCAGGTGCAATTCTTTCCAAATAGTCAACTATCTCCTGATGTAATGATAAATCGTTTGTTACAATACTCGTAAACGACTCGTCAAATACGTCTCTTAAGATTGATGATGCTCTGTTTAGTTCAGATAATACTTTTTGAGGAGCTTTTGCATTGGGAATTTGTTTGCACATATTCACCCATCTCTGAACGGAATACTGCAGATCTTGGTCTAATTCTGCTACTTTTATTCCTTGCGCAACTGTTCTCAAAATAACACCAAACCCTTTGGGTTTAATACTTTGAGCCAGTCTTTTTAAACGCTCCTTTTCTTTATTATTTGTAATTTTTTGGGACACTGATACACGATCAGAAAAAGGAACTAACACCAAATACCTCCCTGCAATAGATAATTCAGAACTTATTCGGGGGCCTTTGGTGGAAATTGGTTCTTTCACAACCTGCACCAGCATATTCTGACCCGATTTTATTGCATCATCTATTTTTCCGTGTTTATTGATATCTTTCTCAATACGGAAATTCTTCAAGGTGTAATCCTTTCTTTTCCCTGTACTAACTTGTTGTGTGAAATTTTTTAAAGATGATAATTGTGGTCCTAAATCATGATAATGCAAAAAGGCATCTTTGTCACTTCCTACATTCACAAATGCTGCATTCAGTCCCGATAAAGTTTTTTTTACTTTAGATAAAAAAATGTCTCCTACGGAGAAATTATTATCCAAAGTTTCATTGTGTAACTCAACAAGTCTTCCATCTTTTAATAAGGCAAAATCTATATCAGAGGAATTCGATCTAATTATTAATTCTGTTTTCACTCTGTTATATATTTGAATCTATTTGTTATGATCATATAGATCTGAATACAAATAGATTGATTAATAAATGTTTTTGGTTATTCTAGATAACCTCCGTATTTGCCTAAGCAAATTTTATGTCAATGAACTTACTAAACTGATAAGTTAAAACAAATAGGTGATTGCTCACCTATTCGTTATTTTTTCTTCTTATGTCTATTTTGTCTGCTTCTTTTCTTACGCTTATGCGTAGAAATTTTACTGCGCTTTCTTTTTTTACCACTTGGCATATTAAACTGAATTATAAGATTTTTATTATTTTACTGCAACACTTTTTTTAACACTCTCCACAAAAACTTTTGCAGGTTTGAATGCAGGAATATTGTGTGCAGGTATTTTAATTGTAGTGTTTTTTGATATATTTCTTCCAGTTTTCTCAGCTCTTTCCTTAACAATGAAACTGCCAAATCCTCTTAAATAAACATTGTTTCCTTGGTTCAACGAATCCTTCACTTCTACCATAAAATCCTCTACCACTCTTAAAACATCACCTTTTTCAATACCAGATTTATCTGAAATGTTAGCTACGATCTCTGCTTTTGTCATTTTAAATTATTTATACGTTA
>CAZQRD010000113.1:0-6730 GCA_964595535.1 uncultured Flavobacteriaceae bacterium
AAAAACTCATTAAGCTACCCAAAATGAGAGCTCCAAACTTTTGAAAAAATGTTGGTGGTGGCGGCGGCGGCGGTCGATGTACCAGTCCTTTATTAAAACCTACTGATATAGTTAAGTTTTCTCCAGCACTTATGTTATCGACACTAAAACGAATACTTTTATCAGATAGAATTGTTGAACTACAATTTGCACTGTTACTACCATACCTTCCAGTATAACAAGAATTTTGAATAATTTTTCCGCCTGCTGGAAGTGTAATTTGACTTGAAACCTGATCAAAAGGTAAATCCCATTTAAAACCATTCACATTCCAGTAAATCTCATCGTAATTACCAAAAAACCCTATTTGACCGCTCATACGATAAGTAATCGTATAGTCATATTCCCCTTCATTTAAAAAAACGGATTTCTCTCCTACAAAAATGGTAATTTCACTGCTCCCGTTTTCAATGTGATATTTTGAAACTTTACCATCTTTTTCTACAGATAAAATTTTATAATCCAGTTTACTTTTATTACCCAAACTATCTATTCTTTCAATTGGAATAGTGCGCCTAATACCTCTTTTAAAAACAGTTCCAGTAGCATAAATTTTAATGGATTCTTTTACAGTAATTACGCTTGAAGTATCTACTTTAATATCTGAATGAAATGAAAGAACTCTTTCACTTTGCGAAAACAAAGAAAAAGAGCTCGTAATCAATAGTATAGTAAAAAAGAGTTGTTTCAACGCTTAAAATTTTACTTGTGGGTTTTGTTTTTCTACTTCATTATCAATTTCAAAAAATGCTGCTTTACTGAAATTAGTCATCCCAGCTATAATGTTTGAAGGAAAAGAATCAATTAAAATGTTATAATCTCGAGTGGTTCCATTATAATACCTTCTTGATTTTTCAATGTCCGATTCTACAATAGACAATTCCTTTTGCAAGTTTAAAAAATTTTCATTTGCTTTTAGATCTGGATACTGCTCAGCTACTGCAAATAAGTTTAATAAAGATTTATTTAATTGATTCTCAGCAGTTTGTTGGCCTTCAACAGTAGTAGCATTTTGCGCTTGACTTCTCGCTTTTGTTACATTCTCAAAGGTTTCTTTCTCATGACTTGCATAACCTTTTACCGTTTCTATTAAGTTTGGAATTAAATTATAACGTTTTTTTAATTGCACGTCTATTCCACTCCAAGCCTCCGCCACAAGTGTTTTTAATTTTACTAATCTATTATAAATTCCAACACCATAAAATGCTACCAATAATGCAAGACCAATTATAACATATAATATTATCATAGTATTTAATTATTTAAGTATTAAAGATATACCAAATATAATGAAAACACTTTTAAAAATTTAAAGGTTATGAAGCCTCATTCATGTGGGTAATTTTTTAATATTTTTACCCCTGCTAATGATATCTTACACTCGCTTATTTTAACCATTTGTCTAAAATGTTCTTGAATTTTAAAATCATTTATATCATTAGCTACTTAATTCTTCCATATATTAAATCCTTATTTTTGTCTTTATAAATACGACAGGACCAATAATAATATTATGGCTGAACAAAAAATGAAAACAGAAAAAATCCTTAAGACAATATTGATTTGGTTGCCTTCACTAATGATAATAGTATACTATATTCCAAATGCTTTTAATAAATTACTTGAGCCAAATCAAACGGGTAAAATCGTTGAAAATAGCGCTGTAATGATTACGGCCGGTGTTTTTTTATTAGTAGCAACTGCATTCTTTTTATACAACAAAACCATGCTGGTCGGAACATCTATGTTAGTTTTGTATATGATTTTTATAATATCAATTCATATGTACAAAGGGAAACCTGCTGAAGTTGTAGTTTTAATTCTTATCGCTACCGTATTTGCGTCATATATTAGAAAACCACAATTGTTTATTCAGAAACAAAATGATTAAACGCATATAAATAAACGATTTACTCACAAGCAACTGAGTTGATGATATCTTAAAATTGATTCCAATTGGTCTTTTTATTACTTAAAAAATATATGTTTGAAACAAAATAGAACAAAAGTTTTCATCAAATAAGTTCCCTATTCGGTTCCCTAGTTAATTTTGATAAATGCAACTTTTTAATTTGGAAGAATTAATAACTCAACTCTTCTGTTTTTTGCTCTGTTTTCTTCTGAATTGTTTTCAACTAATGGTTTAGATTCTCCCAATCCTTTTTCCACCCATTTAAAGGATGTGCTGTGGATTATTTTTTTTAGTTCTAAGCCAACACTTCTGGCGCGATCTAAAGACAGTTGTTTATTGGTTTCTGCGCTTCCTATATCATCTGTATGCCCTTCAACAATAATATTTCCTTTTTGGAGAACCATGATACTTTTGGCTAGCTCTTTAAGTGCAATTTTTCCTTCTGGTTTTAATTCTGATTTTCCTGTATCAAATAGTACCTGACTATCTAAATTTAAGCGTACTGCAGATCCAATAGCGGCAATGGCATCTACATCGGCTCCGGGAATACCGCTTTTGGTTTCTAAATCGGTTAAGCGAACATAGTAGTAAAGTGCATCGTGCTCAACAAAGTCATGTATATCAACTTCTGCAACACCACCAGAAATTTCACCAACACGGATCCATGTATTGCCATCTTTTGAAATCTCAAGATTGGTGGGTTCAATTTGCCCCAATTCAAAGATATATAGGTCGGGACCGTTAACATCTACCAAAGCGTTGTCTTCAAATTTCACCACTAACGTTCCTTTTAACCCCATACTGTGAGCATTCATAACTGAATTCATTCCAGTGGTATAAGCATCAGGTTCGCCTAAAGTATATGCTGCTGTTTTTAGATTGTCTGGATGCCAATAACTAATGATCTTATCGGCGAACGAAAGTTTACCAAGTGGTAAATACACTGCTTTATTTTTGTTTCCGAAGTAAGTCATGCCTACTTCATCGCCAAAGTAAAGGTCAGGATTTAGTCTCTTAAAGTTATTCTTCGCTTTTGTTGCTTCACTCTTTTTGGCTGACAATCTTTTTAAGGCTCTTTTAAATTCATTGCCTTGCATAACCGCGTATTTCTCTGTTATTTTATTTTCCACTGCCATTTTTTCCAAGTCCGTGTTTTCAATCAATTGTTGTAACTTGTCTACCTCTTCAGTGTTGTGTAAGTTGCTTTTTGCTTTTGCGAAAGCTCGGATCATGTCCATTTCTTCACCAGTCATTTTATCCTTTTTTGGAGTTTCTTTATTAGGATTATCTGCTTTGTCTTTTGTTTTATCGACTGTTTGTTGATCGATATCCAACACTTTAAAGCTATCTTGGCCTGTTATAGAATCTACTTTTTTTAATTTATCAATAGTGGCATTCACCCCAGATTCGGCATTTAGTTTTTCAAAAGCAGCGGTGAGGTCGTCCATGTTCCCACTTTGCCGTTTTTCGTACGCTTCTTTTTTTCCTTTTTCTAGATTTTCTCTTTGTTGAGCCTCTGCTATTAACCCTTCAATCATCCTAGCAATGGCAGTAGAATCAGAATTCATGCCCTCTATTGCCTTTAGCTTTTTTAAATAATCATTTTTGAGTTCTTCATTGCCACCAAGAGACTCTAAAAATTCTTCAGTGGTTTCTCCAAAGGTTTTTTGACCTTTGTTTCCTTCGCTAGAAGATTGAGTTGAAAAGGTTTCTTTTGGGACTTCAATTTTTGAATTATCTACTTCCTTTTTACATGAAATAAAGAATATTGATAAAATAATATATATGATGAAAAGTTTATTCATATTAGTCGTTTCTCTGGTATTGTGTCTTTGTGAAATCATAATACATATAACCAAATCTGTCATACCAATCTGGAATACCGTGTTTTGCCTCACAAGCATCAAGTTCGATTAAAGCTCGCTGCATTCTTCCTAATAGTTCTAGGCGCTTACTGTCATAAGATTTCTTGAGACCTTTCACAGATTTGAGTAACTTAAATTTTTCATTTTGCCAGACGATCCCGGTAACGCCATGAACGGGGGCATAACTATCTCCAAGAGCAATGCCCCTATTAATAAAATTCATAGTGCACTTGTAAATGGCTTGCAGTTTTACGAATTTGTATCGTACTTCTTCAAATTCCAACCTCGCTCCTAGGAAGCAGGTTTCACAATCATCAGTGTCACAAAAACTTGGTATCCTAGGCATACCCGGAGGTCTAGCCGCCTCAATACAGCTAGAAATATCTTTGTAAGAATCATAAAATTCTTTTATTGCTTTAATTTTTTTGTAGGGGTTTAATTCTCTAAGTCTTTGTCCCACAAATTCCAATCTATCCATCTTTCTATCTAAATCATCGATCGATTTCGATATATCACCTAGTAATTCTCCACCATGTTCTGCTAACCAATTTTCATAGGCTCTTCCTATTATATCATCAAGATCAAAAGTGCGTTCTTCGGGCGGTTTTATTGTTCCTTGTGCGTAGCTTTGGGAAGACATTCCTAGGGAGAGTAGAAGAATAATAATTCCCGCTTTGTTTTTGCTCATTACTTTTGAAGCTAAAAATCCAATTACTAAAAGCGCAATACCTATTATGGCATATAAGAAGTAGTTTGTATTAGAACTTCCTGAATCATTGGTAGCCTCATTGGGAATAAACTCTTCAGATTCTGACATATCTTTTTTTGTGATTTTTTTGAAAGCTGAGCCTAAAAATTCCTTAGAAGGTTCACTGGCATTAATGACAATGGAATAATTAACAGCTTCGGTAGTAGGAAATACTTCAATTCCAAAATCCCCTTGTGAGCGAAGCTTAAAATGTATAACACCTTTTTCTGAAGCGGCCGTGGTTTGAGTGTCTGCTATGTCTTTCCAGGATACGCTTACAAGGTTAGCTTTGAAATCAGGGTCTCCAAAGTTGCTGAAAATAAATACATCAATAAATTGGAACATATCCTGCCCCTTTACATAATAGTATTGACTTTTATCTTTAATAGTAGCATTGGCAATTATTCCCATGGCTCCTTCCCCTTCAGGATTATCTCTTAGTTCGAGTAAAACTGGTTTTATTTTTTCATCAAGTGTATATGGTTGGGCTGAAGCCGTTATACTGATTAAAAATAGTGTAGTTATAGCGATGAAAAATGCTTTCGTTTTCATAATCTTATTTCTTCATTAATTTTTTTAAATCGTCCGTATCAGAATAAGACACATTTGAAAAGTTCAAATCGGTAACGGTAATCAAGAGATCTTCTTGGTTGAATTCCTGATTTTTTGCATCGTCGTTTGAAATTGTAAACGTTGCATTACCAGAGGCTTTACGAGTTTCTTCAGATAAGGATACTGTTCCTGATAAACTAGCTTTTGGGTCAAGTTCTAATTTGTTTCCATATTGGGTGTAAAATGCAGTTGTGATTTTCCCGTCTTTATAGGGTCTTTTTAATTGTACCCATATAGTATTTAATACATTCTTATCCACGTCGTATTCTAGTTGAATGGATTCCGAGCCCTTATCAAGTTTTCTTTTAAACATTATGGTAGCTGTTCTTACCTCTGTTTCGCTATTGCGCGATACCAAACCATCAGATGAAGTATATTGCCAATCTTTACCATTAATCTTACACAACACCGTGTTATTATTTACTTCTTTTGTAACCGTTTTTTCTTCAGTTGCAGTTTCTTTGTTTTCTGGGGTTGATTCTAGATTTTGTTCTTTTTTATTTGCTTCCCCACAAGAAAGAATTATTAAGGATACTATTATAAAGCCTATTGATTTTTTCATAATCTGTTCTTTTAAAATATTTTAGTGAATTCTACTGTTTCATTAACATAATCTATCTTGTCAATAGCTATGCATGTCATTGTAATATATTTTGGTTTTTTTCTTGATATATCAGTTATAGTGGTTTCCATGGTGAGTCCTTCTAATGTTGCTAACCAAGATTGATGACAAATATCTCATATAATTACTTGGTTAATAGATAAATATACAAATTATTTGCAAACAGGATGTTATAAATAGATTTATAGTTTATCCTCTTATATAAAAAAGTATCTATTAATAATACATTATCTTCTCATCATCATGGTAAGATTTTATATGCTCAGAGGAAGCATCTAATAAATCAATATCTGATTTAAATCAAGTCTTTTTACACACTAAATGTCATACACAAAAATGATAATTTACCCGGATCTCAACGGATCATAGATACGAATAAAGACTCACCAGAGGTGAATTCCTCTGGGTATCTATTGAAGGTGTATTCAAATCATAAAATAAACAGTTATTTAAAAGATATCATACAAATGTTTGGGACCCATAAGCATATTACCCTTCATGTAGCAAGGCTCACCTTTACTGCCTCAATTACTTTATCAAATGGAGTTCCTATTGAAACAGTATCGAAGCTATTGGATCATTCAAAATTATCAAGCGCACAGATTTATGGCAGGGTATTAGAGACTAAGATTAGTGAGGATATATAGAACCTAGTTACCCTCTTGCTTCTCCTCTTTCGTTTGCAAAAGCAACCAAAAAATGAAACAAATTAACTTACACTTATTAACCTCATATAACAAATAATATCGATGTGCTAGATTCTATATTTCTAATTGAAATCAAATTAATAGTTTAAAAATTGTAACATTCTAAATACATATCGATAAATTTGGATAACCCTAATTTTTTAATACGTTTATACAGTATCATAAACCGATAAACAGTGTATTATATTCGGATGTAAGGAGTTGTAACACATTTAAGACTAACTA
>CAZQRD010000114.1:0-6452 GCA_964595535.1 uncultured Flavobacteriaceae bacterium
AGGTCCGTACCTTATGGTTGGTGCCTCAGATGGAAGGCATTTTGAAGGTGTTTCTACGCAAATATTCAGGTTCCTTCCTACAGTAATCAACAAATCTAATGTGAAATCCTTTCACGGTTTGAATGAAAGAATTGCCCTAAGTGAATTTGAAAACGCCATCCGTTTTTACATTCAATTGATCAAAAACACATCGCTTGAATAGCCTAAAGAGTTCTTTTGATTGGCAGTTTCTTATGATATGATAGTCAAGTTTGACCCTACTTACCGCATGCAGAGCGTGTGATAATTAGTATTATCTTTGCAAAATGCAAAAAACACCTCAATTATCAGATTGGTTACCTACTACTCGAAGAGAAATGAAGATCAGAGGGTGGGAAGACCTTGACGTAATCATTTTTAGTGGTGATGCTTATGTGGATCATGCTGCCTTTGGACCAGCTGCTTTAGGGCGTATATTGGAAAGTTATGGTCTCCGCGTGGCTATTGTACCACAGCCCAATGTCAATGATAACTTGCAGGATTTTGAAAAGTTAGGAAAGCCAAATTTGTTTTTTGCCGTTACTTCCGGTGCCATGGATTCTATGGTTAGTAACTATACAGCTAACAAAAGAAGACGAGATAAAGATGCCTATACTCCTAATGGAGATAAAGGTTTCAGACCCGATTATGCCACAACTGTTTACAGCAAAATACTCAAAGAGAAATTTCCTGATATCCCTGTGGTTATTGGAGGAATAGAAGCGTCTCTTCGTCGTGTGACTCATTATGACTATTGGAGTGATTCCTTAAAACCAAATATTTTGGTTGACTCTAAAGCCGATTTACTGGTATATGGAATGGGTGAACAGCCGTTGAGAGAGTTAATAACACTTTTGAAAAAGGGGGTTCCTTTCAATTCAATAAAAACAATCAGACAGACAGCCTTTCTATTGGAAGAAGGAGAATTGGCGCCAAAAAATAAGCACTGGGAGGATATAGAGATCAATTCTCATGAGGCCTGTTTAAAGGATAAAAAGACTTTTGCTTCAAATTTTAAGGTGATTGAACAGGAATCTAATAAAATAAAGGGTAGAAGGATCCTTCAGAAGAGTGGGCGGCGATTGCTGGTGATCAATCCGGTTTTTCCAACCATGACCGAAAAGGAGATCGATGCTTCTTATGACCTTCCTTTTACGAGGTTGCCTCATCCTAAATACGATAAAAGGGGGCCTATTCCGGCCTATGAGATGATCAAATTTTCTATCAATACGCATAGAGGGTGTTTTGGAGGCTGTAGTTTCTGTACCATTTCGGCGCATCAAGGAAAATTCATCGCCAGTAGAAGCCAGGAATCTGTGTTGAAAGAGGTTCAGACGGTAACCGAAATGCCCGATTTCAAGGGGTATTTATCTGATGTTGGAGGTCCTTCGGCAAATATGTATCAAATGAAGGGTAAGGTTCAGAGTATTTGCGACAGCTGTGTGGCTCCCTCGTGTATTTCTCCTGTAATCTGCAATAACCTGGATACTTCACATAAGCCAATGACGGAGCTGTACCAGGCGATTGACAAGAATCCTAAAATTAAAAAATCATTTATTGGAAGTGGTATCAGATATGACATGCTGGTCCCTGAATTCAACAAAAATGCCGATCCTCAGGAATTAGAAGATTATACCGAAGAAGTAATTACCAATCATGTTTCAGGTAGGCTCAAAGTAGCTCCGGAACACACATCAGATCCTGTATTGAAATTGATGAGAAAACCTTCTTTTACTTATTTTCATAAGTTTAAGGAAACTTTCGACAAAATCAATTTGAGAAAAAAACTAAACCTTCAATTAATACCTTATTTTATTTCAAATCATCCGGAAAGCAGGCTTGAAGATATGGCCAATTTAGCAGCGGAAACCAAGGATATGGGCTTTCAGTTGGAACAGGTTCAGGGATTTACACCAACTCCTATGACGGTTGCCACGGTGATTTACTACAGTGGCTATCATCCATATACCTTGAAAAAGTCGTATGTACCTAAATCAAAAAAGGACAAGGATGAACAACATCGTTTCTTTTTCTGGTATAAGAAGGAGAATCAGAACTGGATCAGAAATACCCTTGAAAAGGTAGGAAGACCTGATTTGATGTCAAAATTATTACCCTCAGAAATTAGGAATAAACGTAAAATGGGTCAAAAGAAAAGTAAAACGAATGATAATGTGAACACCTACACCAGTGTTTTGAAACATAAGAAAAGAGCTTCTCGCTAGGCCTTATTACATTGCATGTTTTTTTCGGGAATATATTTATAAAATGAAGATAGGTTTCCCCGGTATATTAGAGATATATTCCTAATTTTGTTCCTGTTAAATCCATGCTACATGAAAAAAATAGCCATTTTATTTCTATTTGTTTCTCTTTTTGCTCAATCCCAAAATAAAGGAAAAGTTGATCTGAGTAACCCGAATGCTACCTTATATACGCACATTTATTATTTGATGCCCGAGAATTATGACATCGCTAAATCTGCGGCAACTGTAAAGGGTTTGCCAAAGGGTGAAGCACAATTTGTTGCAAAAAGGATCAAAGAGATTCTTGATGGGAATGGATTGATTATTGATTTTTCAAAAGTCCCTATTGATGCAAATTATATTGATACTGTTAATTTTGGCGTAAGAACACTTGAGCATAATGCAAATCGTTACGCCCCATTCCCTGTTAGATTTCCAGAAATTTACATAGAAAAGTATGGAAAGAATTGGTATTTCTCTGAGACAACTATTGAAAATTTAGACAAGATATATAAAAAAACTTTTCCTATTGAGTTTTCTTGGTTCAATAAAAAATTTCCAACGTTTTTCAAAACAAAAGTCAACGATATTCTGATCTGGAAGCCTATAGCGGTTCTTATCACAATGATAATTTCAATCATCTTGTTTTATGTGCTTGAACCAATAATGTTCTTTGTCTTGAGATTACTGCAGCGCATATTTTTTAGAAAAATATCTGACGGAAAAACAATGGTAATTCTACATGAATTGGCAAAGCCCATTGTATTTATTGTTATTATACGTTTTATTAAAAAGATACTGCCTTCTTTACAAATGGTAAAATTGAATGCCCTTTTATTGACAGGTTTGAAAATTGCAGAGACCGTATTCTGGATCTTTGTGGTGCTTAGGTTGTTGAAAGTTGTGCTGAATTTTTATCATGAACGTAAGGCTGAAGAAAAGACAAAATTAGACAGGCAACTCGCACCTATTTTGAATAAAGTGATGCAGGGTATAGTGGTGTTAATTGGATTTTTGCATATACTGACACTTTTTGGCGTTGATCCTACAACAGTTTTAGCAGGGGCTTCCATAGGTGGTGTGGCTGTGGCATTTGCAGCACAGGATTCGGTTAAAAATTTGATTGGAACTATGGTCATCTTTTTGGATAAACCGTTTCAATTAGATGATTGGATTCAATTTGCAGGTGTTGAAGGTTCTGTGGAAAAAGTGGGTTTCCGATCAACCATCATCAGGGCCGCCGATACGACTATTTATCAGGTGCCCAATAGCAAGATTTCAGAGGCAGACATCAATAATCTAGGACTTAGAGTGTTTAGACGTTATACGACTGAGCTTGGCATAAGGTATGACACTCCGCCAGAATTGATTGAAGCATTTGTTGAAGGAATAAAGAATCTGATTGATCTGCATCCTTCTACCAAAAGTCAGTCGTATAATGTAGATTTTATTTCCTTTGGGGCCTCATCTTTGAACATTATGGTAAATGTATATTTTAAAGGGCTTGACTGGGGGCAGGAACAGGAATCAAAACATATCCTGCATCTTGGAATCGTGAGATTGGCTACAGCTTTGGGCGTGGAATTTGCTTTCCCATCTACTACTATGACAATAGAACAATTCCCGGGCCAGAGTTCCCTCGCACCTAAATACATTACAGATCAGGCCGAAATAGATAAAAAAATAAAGCAGGTTTCCGATGATTTTGAGGAACGAGAACATAGGATGGATCCCAATGCATCCACCCTGAAAGGCGGATAATTCTATTTCATGTATTTGTCAATGTATCCGGTGATTTCTTTTTCTATGTCAATGTCGCGGTATTGATTCAAAAGTTCTAAATAATCAATTTCGAGCTTGGTTTCCCTTTTTTCCAGCGTACCATTGATAAAGGATCTTTGCAGAATATCTTCAACAATAAAATCCAGCGCTTCCTCACTGGGGATATATTCTTTTTTAAGAGAAAGCCTGAACATATTTGCCGTAGAATTATACCAAAAGGCCTTCCAGCCACTTCGATATTCCTTGATCAGTTGGTACATAGTCTCTCCGGTTTGCCTATGGATAAGCTTAATAAGTATACGGCCTTCGGTTCGGGTGAGTTTCTTGAGCTGATCTGAAAACTCTCCTTCCATATATTCCTGAATCTTTTTTATCTTTTTTTTCCTTTTTCTCTGAGATTTGATGCCTTCCAGTTCTCCGTTGATCTGCACAAGTGTATCTGAAGCGAGTTTTGCAAAGGGATACGCCTTATGAACTTTTTTATAATACCAGTAATAGTAACGTCTTTCTTTTTTTGATTTAAAATCTCGTTTGTCTAATAACAGAATTTCGTCTAAAGGAATGGTCAGAGAATCGTTTCTAATGATATAAAATTCATCAATTGACAGCTTTTTCTCCGCTTTTTGGGAGAATAGCATCAAAGGAATAAAGAAAAGAAATATGCCAAAACTCTTTTTCATAGTATAGTTCTCAATTCATTAAGGAATTGCTTCAAATATCGAGGGTTACATTGACCATGCAAATTTAGGAATATGTAAGATGTTTTCTGCTAATATTATGCGATATTTCTTAATTTCGTAGAAAACTAAAGAATATGTCAACTAAGAAAATTCTCAATAAAAAATCAATTTCATTTTTAGAAAAATATTTGAATAATCCTTCCCCTACCGGATATGAATCTGAGGGACAAAAGATCTGGATGGAATATTTAAAACCTTATGTAGATGAGTTTATTACTGATAACTATGGAACAGCAGTTGGAGTGATCAACCCGAAAGCTGAATTTAAGGTAGTGATTGAAGGTCATGCCGATGAAATTTCGTGGTATGTCAATTACATTACTGATAACGGTCTGATTTATGTGATCAGAAATGGGGGAAGCGACCATCAAATTGCACCTTCCAAACGTGTGAATATCCATACAAAGAAAGGTATTGTAAAAGGTATTTTTGGATGGCCTGCGATACATACAAGAGATAAAGGAAAGGAAGAGACACCAAAATTGGATAATATCTTCATTGATGTGGGCTGTAAAACCAAGGACGAGGTTATAGCCTTAGGGGTACATGTAGGCTGTGTGATCACTTATCCTGATGAATTTATGATTCTGAACGAAAATAATTTTGTTTGTCGCGCCCTGGATAATCGTATGGGAGGTTTTATGATTGCCGAAGTTGCCCGATTATTAAAAGAAAACAAGAAGGAATTGCCCTTTGGATTGTATATAACAAATTCTGTTCAGGAGGAGATAGGCTTGCGAGGAGCTGAAATGATCACCCATACCATTCAACCTAGTATGGCGATCATTACCGATGTTTGTCATGATACTACGACGCCGATGATTGATAAGAAAAAGGAGGGTGAAACAAAATCAGGGGATGGCCCTGTCATTTCATATGCTCCTGCTGTGCAGAATAATGTACGGGAATTAATCATTAATACCGCCGAGAAACACAATATACCTTTTCAACGTTTGGCTGCCTCGAGGGCTACCGGAACGGATACAGATGCCTTTGCTTATTCCAACGGAGGAGTGCCATCGGCACTCATCTCGCTGGCTTTAAGATATATGCATACTACTGTTGAAATGGTACATCGTGATGATGTGGAGAATGTGATCAAACTGATTTATGAAACTTTGTTGGAAATTGATCCTAAAAAAGGATTTAGTTATTTTGATTGACAATGAGATTCTATAGTAGAATATTTCTATTTGTTTTCTTGATATCAATGTCCATAAGCAATATGCTTTATGGCCAAGATTCTATAGCCAAAGAATCGTCTAAATTGGACTTTTGAAATCAGATTGATCAAAGAAACTGGAGAATAAAAGTGCCCATTTGGGTGCCTGGATTTAGAGGCACATTTGTCTATGGAGGTGTTACGCAATTACCGGAAAGTGGTGATTATAATGTGATTGATAGGCTCAATGGAGAAATTGGAGTTGAGTTTTATTTAATTGGTGATATTGACTTTAAACCTAAGAAATGGTTTTTTGGAGTAGATGGTTTTCATACTACTCTTACCAGTGATCTCAAATTTCAGAATATAGATAGAATTGAGTTTTCTGCAGCAATTGATGGCACGATTCTCAGAGGTCTGGTTGGTTATCAAGCATTCGAATGGCAAAATATGGAGAAACATTTCAAAGCTCAAATTTACCCCTATGTAGGAATAAGGTATATT
>CAZQRD010000115.1:0-6307 GCA_964595535.1 uncultured Flavobacteriaceae bacterium
ACAGCTACGGATTATTAGATGGTAATTTAGAAATCAGAGCCAATCCTGGAGATTTGACAGTAGCTTCCCTTTCTGCTTACAATAGCCTAATTGCAAAGGGTTGGAGTATAGATGTAGGCCCTCCATTGGATTCAGGCCCTCAAATCAACGTCTTAGGAAATGGGTTAGCAATAATGAGTAGTGGAAGTGCTATTCCTGAGAATGGCAGTGATTTTGGTGAAACCACAATTAATAATGCGATTGCTACTAGTTTTACAATTGAAAACACAGGAGATGAAGATCTTATAATTACTCTTATTACAAGTTTGAGTCCTGATTTTCCAATTACAGTGCAACCGAGTAGTTTGACGATAGGAGCAAATTCTAGCGAAACTTTTGAGGTTTCATTTGATCCATCAACTTTAGGTAGTAAAGCAGGATCTATTCTTATTCAAAGCAATAGTCCCACAATTCCATTTTTTGTAATTAATTTAAAAGGAGAATCGGTAGAAGTATTGAGTAACCAGATTATGATTTCTCAGTATTATCAAGGGTTTTCCGGATCAGATAATTGGATTGAAGTGACTAACATATCTGGTTCGCCTATTCTGGCCGGAACATATTACTTATCACTTTTTGATAACACCATCGCGAGAGCAGGTTTAATTGAGACATCAATTCCTACGCAAAGCGATGCGATTCCTGCATTGGCTGTAGGAGAAACCGTGCTTTTTAGAAATGCTGCTGCTTCCCTACCGTCTCCAGTAAATATAGGATCGGCTACTCAAGTATTATCGAATGTTTGTAGTTTTGATGGAGATGATTTGATTTTGATTTCTACAACTAATGATGGCTCCTCATATGATTCCAGAGTAGATATTATAGGTAATATTTCTTCCGGACCTGGAGTTTCTCCAGATCCATGGGGTGTAAACGATTGCTATATAAAGGGAGGTTGTTCGAGTGAGATTGCTCATAAAACTTTTGATATATCAGATTGGTCATTTATTTTATTGGAAGATGTTGACAATGCAATTGCAAATAGAAATGTGGCATTAGGTACACAGGTTGTTGGCCCTACTGAGTTTGACGGATCGTCCTGGTCAAATCTTGAACCCGATCAGTCACGAACGGCAGTAATCTCTACTTCTTTTACTAGTGCAGCTAACACCTTTATTGCGTGTAATTTAACAATTAGCAACGGAGCGAATGTAATTTTTGACTCTAATGGTGCGACTTCCAATAGTATCGTAATTTATGGAGACATGATCGTTGATGGTAGCCTTATTATTGGTGATACAGAATCTTTAGTTGCCTATAATCCAACGGCTTCTTTAGGGCTAATTACGAAAATTGAAAAATCTCCGTCTAAAATTGACCGTAATGATGTTACGTATTGGTCGTCACCTGTTGAAGGGGTGCAGATAAATTCAATTTTTGCCGGAGTGGAGCAAGAGAGAATATTTGAATTCAAAGCCGGGCAGGTAAATCCTGTATATGCAGGTACAAATTATAAATACTGGTGGATAGCATCAGGAGCGATGGGGAAAGCGGTTGGTTATGCGGCCCCAGGCGCGTCTGCAGGTGTTCAAACGCTGTCATTTTCCGGCTTACCACATCAGGGAACTTTTATTCTTAATGCTTTTTTCAGTGGCACAGTAGATACTGGTACAGCCAACGAGAATTTTAATTTAATTGGAAACCCATACCCGGCAGCAATAGATATTTTGAGAATACTGGAGGATAATGGAAGTATCAATGAGATCGCTTTATGGACGAGTGATACTAGTCCAGATCCTATAACTAGCGAGTATGACGATGCTGATTACGTTTATTATAGTACTACCGGAAGTACAACTCCTGGAGTAACCGAAAATATTGGTTCAGGGCAAGGCTTTATGGTTCGAACCGTTACCGGAGGAGGTATTGCGTTTAATGATTCCTATAAATTAATTGGACGTAATGATCAATTTTTTAAATCAAGTAATTCTAAAAAACAAGCTCCTTCAGTTGAAGAAGCAGACAAAATTTGGCTGCGGTTAAGATTAGGAACTGAAAAGAGTGACATTCTTATTGGATTTATGGAAGAAGCTACGGACGGTTATGACACTTATTATGATGCCTTGGGGAATTTATATGATGATAATATTAGCTTGATTGAGAAGAATACTAAGTTCTATTCGAAAATAGGGAATGACAAATATGTGATTCAAGGATTAAGTGAGTTTGGTGCCTCCAAAAATATCAACCTTGGTTTTGATACCAAAAAAACCGGTTGGTTTAAAATGAGCATTAACAAGAAGCAAGGAGCTTTGAATGATTCAGACATTTATTTGGTAGATACCTATTTGAATGTCAAACATGATTTGAACAAATCAGCTTATGAATTCCAGGCAGATAAGGAAGGAGAATTCTCGGATAGATTCAGATTGGAATTTGTAAACAGAAATGCCGACCTTGGTCCTGATAAAATTGTTGATGTTGAGAAATTCACAGTTTCAAATCAATTTGACACAATGACTGTTGTTTCCGGAAAATCTGTTAATGAAATCAGGGTTTATGACCTTCTTGGAAGAATGATTATTCAGGAAGCTCCCAGGCAAGCATCATTCCAGTTGAATACAGCTAATGTTAAAATTGGAACAGTGATGGTGATAGAGGCGAGATTGGAAGATGGAAGTATAATCAATACCAAATCAATCAAGTATTAGAATAATTTTGCCAAAATAAACTAACCTTATGAAAACCGCCCATCTGGGCGGTTTTTTAGTTTATAGATAGCAGTTTTAAATAAGTATCATTAGTGTTGATTTTTATTCCACTTTGAATCCATCCACACTTTAAATTAATTTCGAAATAAAAACGTAACTTATGGTCAATTAGTGATTTGTATAACATTAAAAGCTAAGCCCTATGCCAATTTATATGGACCGACATGATCTCAATGATACGATTACTGCTGAACACGTGGCACATATCCATCAGGAGGATTTAAAAATCGAGCACGAGTTTGGTTGTCAGGGATTGACGTATTGGTTTGATGATCATCGCAAGACGGCATTTTGTTTGATCAAGGCTCCCAATATAGAAGCCTTAAAAGAAATGCATAACAAGGCCCACGGAGCTATCCCGAACAGTATCATAGAAGTGGATCAAAACATAGTCGAATCATTTTTAGGACGTATAGAAGACCCGGTTAAAGCCAAGAATACAACATTGAACATTATAAATGACCCTATATTCAGGGTTTTGATGTTTGTTGAAATGCCACATTCTAACTTGAGTATAAACAATAATGAAGGTTTGAAAATCGAGCTTCAATCTTATTATGCGTCTTTAAAAGAACACGTAAATAGTTTTAATGGGCGGATGGTTAAAAATAGTTTATTTTCTTCTTTGATTTCCTTTCGATCGGTTTCTGATGCGATAGAATGTTCTCTTAAGATTCAATCTGAATTTTGGTCATTGTCAATAGCCTCTAAAGCGTTTAAGTTAAATATTGCCCTGAGTTCGGGTATTCCAGTTTCTGAAAGAGAGGGAATATTTGAGGATACTATAGAAATGGCTCAAAGATTATCTAAAGTTGGGAGCGCAGAAGTTATAGCTTCTTCTGAGATTAAGGAACTATATGACAGCGAGAATTTAACTAAGATGCTTGATAGAAAATTAGTAAGGATCTTGAATCCATCGGAAGAAAAGTTTTTAAAGAAGTTTATGGATTTTATGGATAGTTCTTGGAATAATTCTGGCCTCAAAGTAAATGATTTTTGCTCCTTTATGGGTCTAAGTAAATCCCAGCTGTATAGAAATGTAAAATCTATTACAAGGAAATCATTGAATATTTTTTTAAAAGAATACAGGTTACAGGAGGCATTGAAACTTTTAGACAAACAAAAAGGTAATATTTCAGAAATTGCCTTTGACACCGGATTTAACAGTCCCGCTTATTTTTCTAAATGCTTTTATGATTCTTATGGTATACTACCTTCCAATTACGTGAGAGATCGTTGACAGGTTATTCAGGAAGCTTAGTTCAAATAAACTTATTTTGCTGCAGAAGATTAATGATAGAGAAACTATGGAACTATAAACTCCAGTTTCAATCTACCGAGAAGTTCAGCCACTTTATCCTTATCGTCAATTTTGCAGACTATATAGTCGAAGTGGTAATTGTATATAAGAATAACAAGGCCTCGTTTTTTAAGTAGTTCATTGTTGCGATGTAAATAATCATAGGCATATTCATCTGTCCTTGCTGCATAAAATTTCAAATTCCCCAATAACAACAACTCATTAATAGCCTTTTGCGCCACTTTGGCTTTTTCACTATAAGCCATTAAGTGTTCATAAGTGAGAATCTGGGTAATGGCCCAATGCATATAAATAAACTCGTCTTCAGTTACGGTCCATTTCGCGAGATAGGGATTAGGCTCAAAATTAGGATCCTCAAATTTTATTTTCACACCCCAGTTTTTAATGGTCTTTAAGGAGTAGTCCTTATATACAAAATCAAATTTCTTAGGATTTGAAACCGCCAGCCATAACTTGTTGGAAAGTTCAGCTTTTTCATTTTCAGAAAATTCGTCCATAGTCAGTAAATCGGCCAACTGCACAAATATTTCTTTATCTATGCCAAATTCTTTCGTTTTTGGCATGACCTTGGTATAATTCCTCAGTTTACTTTTAAATTTGATCTGTGTATAGTCCTTTTGCTGAGGAAAGGCGATAATACCATAAAGAAGCACCAAAAATAATAATATGGTTTTTTTCACCTTGTCTTTTATTAACAGATTGATTCTGATTGCAAATAAAACGCTTAACAGTTACAATTATTGGGTAAATTTAAAAAAAAATCTGCTTTAAAATAATAAAGCAGATTAATGAGGGGAACTTTAGTTGGAAATCAGGGTTGAACCAATTCCCATCTAAACTTTTCGAATAATTCCGTAAGCTGATCTTTACTGTTTATATCACAAACAATAATATTGTAATAGCCCTTTGTTACCAAGGCTACTAGTCCTTCTTTTTGCAATTCTGAATTAACACTTTCTATATATGAATAAGCCCAGTCATCTTCTTTAGGGTCGGAGAATTCAAAATCTTTGGTAATCAAAAGCTCATTAAACGAAGAGGCTACGCTTTGGGCGTCATCTCCATAAGTCATTAATTGAAAATATTCAAGAATTTTATTCAGTGCAAGTTGAAAATAAGGATATTCGTCATCACTAACGGTCCAATCCGTAAGATATGGATTGGGTTCTAGAACAATCTCTCCATTAGCATTCTCAGAGCCCCAGTTTTTGTTAGAGGAAACGGCAAAATCCTTAAAGACGTAATCGAATACTTTAGGTTTGGCCATTGCAAGCCAGGTCTTATAAACAATTTCGTCTTGTTCTTCTTTGGTATAGATGTCCTTGCCCAGAAGTTTAACAATTTCAGTAAGAAGCTCTTTTTCAATACCAAGTTCAGAAGTTCTTGGTTCAACTTCCTTATATTTATAGATATAACTTCTAAACTCCACATTTGAATAATCAGTTTGTCCAAAGGAGATATAGGTAAAAGCCAACAAGATATAAGTACCGAGTAGTTTTCTTTTCATACGCGCAATTTCGTTCAACTTCCTTCTTATGCAATACATAAAGCACTAATATTTAGTTTTTTACCTTAATATTAGTAGATCAGTTATACTAAAAAATAAATTGAACTTTAGGGGATTCAACTATTTTCTTAAGGCGAATATACTAATAACAGTCGAATTGACAAAATATTGCCATGAGTTAATATAAAGAAAATTAGCTTGTTAGCTTTTGTAATACCTTAATTACTAAGCATAACTGGCATCAGTTGCATACTAATCATTTCCCTAGTTTATATGAAACGTAAAGACTAATACAGTATCATAACTTGACATATTAGGAGGATAAGTATGGTCTTAATATAAGTTATTAAAATAAATTGCTGTTTTTGTATTACTTTTGGCATAATTATACAATCAAAATATTTTTAAAAAGGTAATTATGAAAAACATGTTTATAAAAGGATTAGTCTTAGGTTCTTTAGTTTTGTTGATGGTTTCATGTAATTCTAACAATGAAAAAACAACATCGGTAAAGGTAGATAAAGAACAAATAAAAAAAGAGATTCAAGCTAGAGAAAATCAATTTGCTGAAATTTATAATAGTGGAGAGGTTAAGAGTATAGGTTATTATGGTGATGATTCCGTTACTTTTTATCAAAACATGGCTCCTTTAAGAAGCAAAGAGGAAAGATTAGAATTTTTTGAAGAGGATATTGTTGGAAATACCAACAAAATTTCATTTACAACCTA
>CAZQRD010000116.1:0-6048 GCA_964595535.1 uncultured Flavobacteriaceae bacterium
GAAAATGTGCAGTTTATAAAGAACCTTATGGACTTGATGATAATGTAAGTTTCTACAGAGGCCTTCTCAGGTTTACAGGCTGGTGCAATACGATAAGAAAATTCATGAAGCTAAATCTGATAGATCATTCAACTGTTAATAATTATGAAAATCTGACATATAATGAGTTTATGAGTCGCCTTGTAAACTCATCGAAGGATGGAGCAGAGGCAATTGCTGATTTTTTCAATCTCGAAACAAATGATGATTTTATTAATCGGTTAAGATGGCTTGGCTTCTTCGAAGATAAACAAATAGCTATTAACAAAGGCTCAAATGTAGATGTATTGGTTGATTTGATGCTAAAAAAAATGTCATATCAACCGCATGAAAAAGATATGGCGATGATTCATGATGATATTATAGTTGATTTTAACGGTAAAAGGGAAAAATGGTCATCAACAATGGTAGTTAATGGGATTCCAGAAGGTGACAGTGCAATGGCAAGGACTGTTTCATTACCTGTAGCTATTTCAACAAGATTGATATTAGAAGGAAAGATAACATTGAGAGGTTCAGTATTACCTATTTACCCGGAGATATACAATCCTGTTCTTGAAGAACTTGAGGAATTTGGGATAAAGTATAGTCATCGAAAGAGAATAATTGAATAAATGAAACAAACTCTATTTCTTATCAACGTACTCGTGACGATTACTGCGGTGGCAACTTAATACAAAACAACATGAAAATATTAGTATTTGGAGCAGGCGTAGTAGGTAGTTATTATGCTACCAAATTATATCAGTCTAAAATTGATGTATCTATTCTTGCCAGAGGTGAAAAATTTACAACTATAAAAGAGAAAGGAGTAATTGTCGAAGATTTTTTCACACATCAGCAGACGGTTTCAAAGATCCGTGTTATTGATAAGCCTGATAATGAAGCATATGATGTTATTATGGTCATTGTTCAAATGGTGCATATCAATAATGTATTACCCGTTTTATCTGAATTTAAGAATGCAAAATCTTTCTTATTTATTGGAAATAATGTTAATGGATTTGAAAATATTGACAAACAACTTGGTCATGATAACATACTTGCCGGATTTGGTGCTGTTGGAGGAAAGAGAAATGGTAATAAAGTACTCTTTGCTGATGCCGATCCTAAAAGACCAAATAAAACAGTTCCTATTGTTTTGGGAAAAGTAAATGCATTCAGTAATCAGAAATTTGAAAAGATAAAAGAGCTTTTTGAATCAGCAAATATAAAAGTAGAAGTAGTGGACGATATAGACGGCTGGTTAAAAACCCATGCTGCAATGATATTGGGTCTCGCCAGTGCTGCCTACAAAAAAGAAAACAACATGAAGAATATTGCTGAAGATAAAGAATTAATTAAACTGATTGTGAAAGCCCTGCGTGAATCAATGAATGTATTGAAATCCTTAGGTGTTACTATTATTCCAAAAAGAAATAGACACCTGAATTTTTTCCCTGACTTCTTACTGGAATTCATTTTCAGAAAATTGCTTAATTCAGAGTATGCTGAAATTGCTATTGCCGGACATGCTGAGGCAGCACGCACAGAAATGAGAGCCCTTGCAGATGGTTTATTAGTTCTTTGTCAGAAATCAAAAGTCAACTATGGATCTCTTAAAAAACTAACCGGTTATATTTAGTATGAAAATTGAAAAAATAAAAGTGAAAAAAATATAAAACAAGCCACAACCACATATAAATACGTGTTTTAGCCAGAGCCGTTATGGCCAATTAAAATCCTGAGATAATTGAGAGCAGTACAAACAAATAGTAATTATTAGAACCTACGTATGAATATTGCAGAGAAAATATATATATAATGAAAATAAAAATAATACTGGCAGTTTTGTTATTTACATATATTGCCAAGCCATGTTTATCACAGAGTAATGGAATTAAAGTAGAAATTAAAGATAGTATAAAGATTAGAAGCAATGGTGATGGATTTATATCTACCCCGTCTCATCTGCTTGATGGCTTAGAACCCGAAGCCAACTGGATTTGGGATTCGGGGGAGATTAACCCAAGAAACTACTTTTTGCATGTTCGTAAGAATTTTTCCTTGAATAATTCGGTAAAAGACGCCAAAGCCTTCATATCTGCTTATTCATTTGCCGAACTATATATAAATGGAAAATATGTCGATCGTGTACCAACAAATCCAGACCCAGAATATCAAACTTACGAAGAGATAGATTTGACATCCTATCTTAAGAAAGGGACAAACACAATCGCTGCACTTGTTTACAATGCTGGTGAAGGATTGCACCACCGGATGGACGCACGTGGAGGTTTCTTTTTTCAGGCTGCTGTTACCAACAAAAAAGGGGAAATTACTAAGATCAATAGTGATAACAGTTGGCGCGTGGCACGGGCTATTGCCTGGGATACCGATACGAAATACCGTCAGAACGACCACACCATTGGGATGAGGGAGAGATATGATGCAAAGTTGGCCTATGAAGGCTGGGAGCAATCCTCTTATATCGATTCAGACTGGGAGCAGGCAAAGGAAATCGGTGTACCTCCTTTAGAACCGTGGAACAAGATTGTAGTAATCAAAAGAGAGCGACTACTATATGAGAGAATTAAACCTGTTAAAAGCTGGGATGTGAACGGGTACAAAGTATATGATTTTGGCAAAGAGATTACCGCTTTCCCTCGTTTTACTGTTACAGCAAATAGAGTTGGAGTTGAGATGACCCTTGGAACCGGAGAAAGATTGAATAGCGACAGTATTCCAATGATGAAAGACAATGTTGATTATACAGACACATACATAACAAAAAAGGGGTTTCAGAGTTGGCAACCTCTTACCTGGCGTGGTTTTAGATACCTGGCTATTAAAGAGAATGTTGATGTCTCAATCGATGATGTTAGTGCTGAGTTCCGATCTTTTCCTGTAAAACGAGAGGGTAGCTTTACCTGCTCTGATAAGGAATTGAACCAAATATGGGAAATTGGCAGATGGACGATGCAGATTTGTGCGCAAGACACTTGGATGGATACACCATGGCGCGAACAGACTCAATATATTGCAGGAGATGCGAGGTATAATATGCATTATTCTGCCTATGCATTTGGCTCAAACATAAAGCTATTGCACGATTACAACATTCTTAGTGGAGCGTTTTCGCAGCGTCATTCTGATGAAGGAGCCATTCGCTCACGGTATCCAACAGGTTACCACCTGGGCCCCACTACTTCAACGTACATTCCCGACTATCAGCTTGAATGGATCCTAATGCTCCACGAATACTACATGTACTACCAGGATGCTGAATTGGTTAAGCAGGTCTATCCGAATTTGAAGGAGCTATTACAATATTTCGAGGGCTACTTATCAACAGAACGAGGGCTTGTGGGAAAGGTGCCTGGTTGGGTGGTGCTGGATCATCCCGACACATATCCTATGGACGTTGGGGGAGAGAATACGGGTATGAACTGCCTCTACTATGGCGCACTGAATTCTGCCGCATGGATTGCCCAAAACATCATGAAAGATTATGGTCAGGCTGCCGAATGGGAGCAGAAGGCCCGGACAGTAAAGAGTTCGATTCAGAAATATTTGTGGTCCGAGAAAGATAATGCATTTAAGGATGGTTATGAAAGCTCCCGTATTACACAACAAACACAGGTGTATGCGCTGAAATATGGTCTTGTACCGGAAGGTAAAAACGCTCTTGTTGTGGAATATTCAAAGAGCCAGGGGCGTTCGTGTGAACAGTCATTCTCTTATTGGCTGCTTAATACAATGTTTTCAGAAGGCGAAGGACAATGGGCCCTTGACTATATACGCACCAACTGGAGTGCTCAAATGAAACGGGATGACTTTAACGGTGCCTGGCACGAAATGTGGGAAACTTGGGGGACTACTTCTCATGCCTGGTGTTCGGGACCAACAGCCCTTCTGCCAGAGAAAGTGTTGGGCGTGAAGCCTACTTTGCCCGGCTGGAAGCAGTTTGAAATTCAACCTTGTCTGTACGATTTGGAATGGGCAGAGGGTGTGGTTCCTTCTGTAGCAGGTAATATCAGCGTGAAATTGAAAAGGTTGATGAAAGATGATAAGGATATCGGGCTGCGTATCGAAACAACGATTCCTGAAAGTACCACCTCAAAAGTTTATGTTCCTTGTTTGCCATCAAAACATTTTGCTATCTATGTAAATGATTCGATTATCTGGAATGATGGAAACTTCATCGGTGTTAACAACAAAATTTCCTTCGATTCAAAATCAACAGAATTTGTTGTGTTTGAATTTCAATCCGGAAACTATGTAATCAATGCTGTCGATGATGATGTTTTTTAATAGAATGCGGATGATACAGGGTGTGCGATTACCTTTGGTTCCTGGATGGTTGAGAATTAGCCAATTTTTTATTGAGGAATATAAATCTATCCAGTTTCCAGTAGAAACCTTGACTTTAATATTGCTGACAGAAAACTAACTGTTATTCATAGCAATTACCTCTTGAATGTATTATTTATTAAACCTATTGGCTATCAGAGTAAAGTTACTCAACCCCTCCGTGCTTTTTAAGAAGATCGCAAATCTCGGTTTTTCGGGGAGTTTGGCTATGCATCTGCCGTAAAGGGGTCCATCCGCGATTGTCTTTGGCATTTACATCGGCCCCTTTTGAAACAAGAAGCCTGGCTATATCTATATTGCCATTGGAACAGGCCTTCCAAAGTGGTGTTTGCCCGTCTTTATCCCTTGCTTCAATATCAGCTCCCTTTAAAATAAGAAGTCTGGCAAGCTCCAGACAACCCACCATGTGTAATGGGGTCTTGTCTTGATAACCTTTGGCGTTAATATCCACGCCTTTAAAGATAAGAAATTCAGCGATGTTTCTTACATTCTCATTATGGCAGGAATAGACGGCCTGATGCAACAGGGTATAACCCCCAACATTTATATTAATGTCAGCCCCCCGGTCAACCAACAGTTTGAATATTTCAACACCACTTTCAGTGCGGTTGTTTAAGGCCGCGGTTAAGGGGGTAAAACCAATCTCGCGGCCGGCATTGACATCCGCTCCCTGGGAAATAAGGAATTCACAGACATCTTTATGGCCATTGGCGGCTGCATGATAGAGAGGTGTCATTCCATGCTTATCTGTAACATCGACTTTTTCACCATTGGCCAGAAAAGCTTTGACTTTTTCTAAAGAGCCTATCTTCGCGGCCTCATGAATATTAATACTATCTTGAAATGTGTATAAATCATTCCCGATATCTTTATAGTCTTTATGTGCATAAGTGATGCCGGCCATAATCAATAGGATGAAAATGGATGTGCATGCCCGAATAATACTTTTCATGGTAAGCTCCTCCTTATTATTGATAGGTTTAAAAATTGATTTGTTTGTCCGTAAAATAACTCCCCATTCAAAATATTCTTTCGAAATCGGATAACTTATTTTGTTTGAGAAAAGTTATTTAACCTGCTTGAACCGTCTGAAATGCCAGCGAAATATCTTCGTTTCGCGACATTCATCGTATTCATAGCAATCATTACCTCGTTTTATCTGTTCTACCTTTCCTTCTCCCCTAAACGAATCTTTACCGCCTCCTGATTTAATAACAAAATCATTATGTTTTAAACTCGGTGAATCGGAAGCATTCGAATTTTCCTCAACCGGGGAAATCCAAAAATCCTCATTGTTATCAACAGAAGATTCCTCCTTGGTTTCTACTATACCATTAACCCAATTGCGGACTTCGTCTTTTTGATAAATTTTGTACTTTATGAATGGCCCTCCGATCATAACACGCTTTGGCTCTTTTTTCGGTAAATCGTAAACAAGAACAATTGTTGTTGGAAGCGGGTATCCGAATTTTTCCTCTTTCCCTTCTCCTGTGATAGTCCTTTCGACATACCAAGTGCTGGATTCGTTCTCGTAATAGCGATACCGATAATCATGGGTTTTATCGGAAAATGAATTAATATCCCTGGATTTTTCAATATAGTATTCCCAGTATTCGTTCCAAAGCCTCATTTCTATACCACTTTGAAGCTCCATCC
>CAZQRD010000117.1:0-6023 GCA_964595535.1 uncultured Flavobacteriaceae bacterium
TAGATAAAAAATTGTACTATTGCAAAATGAGGGGAAATTTGAAGTTTTCTAACGCATTAATAATGTGGTATTTAATTAATCAGCGAGATTTACCTTGGCGAAAGTCTAAGAATCCCTATTTCATATGGTTATCGGAAATTATCTTGCAACAGACCCGAATAGCACAAGGCACTTCATATTACGAAAAATTCGTCACTGAATTCGTTGATATTTTTTCCCTCGCCAGAGCCGATGAAAGGCAAATATTGAAATTATGGCAGGGTCTGGGTTATTATTCAAGAGCTCGAAATCTGCATGTCACAGCAAAAGTTATTGCAGAGAAATATCAGGGGGAATTTCCTAAAACTTATGCTGAACTTATTGCATTAAAAGGTATAGGAGATTACACTGCTTCGGCAATTGCTTCAATCGCTTTTGATCAACCTCATGCGGTGGTGGATGGAAATGTCTATAGAGTGCTCTCGAGGGTTTTTGGCATTGGTACACCAATCAATGAATCAAAAGGGATAAAGGAATTTAAACTTTTGGCCCAATCATTATTAAATACTGAAGATCCAGGCACTTATAATCAGGCATTGATGGAATTCGGGGCCCTGGTATGCACCCCAAAAAAACCTCAATGTGACATTTGTATTTTCAATGATACATGCTATGCCCTTCAAAAAAAGGCTATCGATAAACTTCCTGTAAAAGTTAAAAAACTAAAAGTCAAGAAACGATATTTCAATTACCTTGTGGTAGACAACAAGGGTGCATCGACTATGGTAAAACAGCGCCGGCAAAAAGATATTTGGATGAATCTGTTTGAATTCCCTCTTTATGAAACAAATCAAATTCTTGAGGATGAAACAGAACTTGAAGGTGTAATTTGCAGGGATCTGATGATTGAAGGATCCTACTCACTTAAAAAACACAATGAGTTTCCAATTATCCATAAATTATCGCATCAAACACTTTATGCTTCTTTTTGGATTGTTACCCCGGAAGGAAGTGTGAAAAACCCCATCACATGGGAAGAATTGAAACACTTGGCACTACCGGTATTGCTTCAGAATTTTGTTGATAAATATCAAAGTCTGAATTAGGCCTACATTTCAATTTGATTATCTTTGATTATTATTAAATTATTATGGCAAATTCATTAAATAAGGTGATGCTGATCGGGCATTTGGGAGACGAAGTTAAAATGCACTATTTTGAAGGCGGAAATTGTTTAGGAAGATTTCCTGTTGCCACAAACGAATCATATAGCAACAAGCAAACCGGTGAAAAAGTAACCACCACTGAGTGGCACAATGTGGTCGCTAGAAATAAGCTGGCAGAATTGTGTGAGAAATATTTAAGCAAGGGTGACCGGGTTTTTATAGAAGGAAAAATCAAGACGCGTCAATGGGAACAGGAAGGTGTAAAAAGATACTCTACTGAAATTCACGCGCTGGATATGACTTTTTTAACAACTAAAAAAGATCTGAATAGCCCTGTTCAAAGCAGCACCCCCGAACCAAAGGAAAGTAAAACAGCCGGTACCCCGCCCCTGAGTGACGCCACGGACGTTCCGTTTTAATTTTAAAACCAATACGAATTAAAATATCATTCTTTGGATCCCGAACCCGCAAGTATTTTTATGGCTATTGAATTAGGATGGCAGGCCTCAGCAGGCATTGTCTCTTTAGTAGTCCTTTTAGCAATTTCTGGAATTATATCAGGCACTGAAGTGGCTTATTTTTCGTTGTCGAAAGCGGATCTTGAAAAAGAAAATAACAAAAATATCAAACAGGTAATTGAATTGCTTGAGGGTCCAAAAAAATTACTTGCAACTATACTTATCGCCAATAATTTCATTAACATTCTCTTTATTCTTCTGTTTACATATGTAGGAGATTATTACTTAGCCGACATGGTATCTCCTCTGCTCAAATTTTTTTTGGAAATCGTGCTTGTTACATTTCTGATCTTGTTATTTGGTGAGGTCTTACCTAAAGTTTATGCGAATCGAAACCCTTATGGATTTGCCGCTTTTATGGCCAAACCCATGTTGTTTTTAAACGCGATGTTATCATTCTTGAGCAGCCCCTTATTGTCTCTTACCAAGATCGTGGAAAGGAAATTGAGCAAAAAGCAATCTGATTTTTCTGTGGAAGTATTATCACAGGCCCTGGAATTAACTTCAAAAGGTGCTACAACAAAAGAGGAAAAAAAGATTTTACATGGTATCGTAAATTTTGGAAATACAGATACTTCTCAGATCATGTGTCCAAGAATGGATATCTTTGCCTTGTCAAACGAGGAGGAATTTAATGTGATTACAGAAAAGATCATAAAAAATGGGCATTCCAGAATCCCTGTTTACGAAGAAAATATAGACACTATTATAGGTATTCTTTATACGAAAGACCTTCTACCACATTTAAATAAAAAAACCTTTCAATGGAAAAAAATCATCAGAGAAGCCTTTTTTGTTCCTGAAAACAAAAAACTTGATGATCTCCTGAAAGAATTCCAGGAAATGAAAAATCATATGGCGATTGTGGTGGATGAATATGGGGGAACTTCAGGCTTAATTACGCTAGAGGATATCATCGAAGAAATCGTAGGTGACATTTCCGATGAGTTTGATCAAAATGATCTGTCTTATTCCAAACTGGATGAATACAACTACGTCTTTGAAGGTAAAACAACCTTGAAGGATTTTTACAAAGTCCTGCAAATTGAGGAAACTATTTTTGAAGAGCATAAATTTGAAGCCGAAACTCTCGCAGGATTCATATTGGAAATTACTGGTAAATTTCCGAAAAAGAATGACAAGGTTTCCTTTAAAAATTACACTTTTACTATTGAAGCTATAGATAAAAAAAGAATAAAACAGGTGAAAGTTGGCCTGCCCATGAAGAAAAAATAGAAATGAAGATACCCACAATAAAACTTACTTTTATGACCTTGTTATGCATAATAGTAATCAATTCATGCAAGGAAGATGTCTTGCCAAAACCAAAGGCCCAGTTAAGGCTTGAATATCCTTTACCAATGTACGAAACCATAGTTACTGATTGTCCGTATAGTTTTGATGTGTCTGGTGATACAGATGTTAAGATCAACGGTAAATGCTGGGTGAATATAGACTATCACAAATTAAAAGCTTCCATCAACATGACCTACAGGCCGGTTGAAAACAATTTAAAAGAACTTTTTCTTGAAGCTGAAAAATTAACTTTTAATCATACAATAAAGGCCGATGGCATAAGCTCTACACCATACACCAACAGAGAGAGAAAAGTGTATGGCTCAATTTTTGAGGTTACTGGAAATGCCGCATCACCCATTCAGTTTCATGTAACTGACAGTACGAATCATTTTATTACAGGTGCAGTATATTTTGACGTGCAACCCAATTATGATTCTATAAGACCAGCAATAAATTACTTGCAGAACGACATCATCAGCATGATCGAATCACTGGAATGGAAAAACTAAATACTATTTAATTATCAAATTGAATTGAAGAAAAAATATCTCTATAACAAAACGATTAGATTCTGGCTTCTTACCGGCCTTATCATGCTTATTGGACAGGTTATTCTTGGAGGAATAACAAGACTTACAGGTTCTGGCTTATCAATTACAAGTTGGGACATCCTTACAGGGGTGGTCCCTCCAATGAATAAGCAGCAATGGCTGGAACTTTTTGAACTGTATAAGTTAACACCACAATACCATAAAATCAACACCGATTTTACCTTAAGGGATTTCAAATTCATCTATTTCTGGGAGTATATGCATCGACTTTGGGTAAGAACGCTTGGTCTGATTTTTCTCATCCCTTTTATCATTTTTGTCATTCGTAAGCAAATTGATTTTTTTCTAATCAAAAGACTTGCGTTGGTTGTATTTTTGACTGCCCTGACCGCTTCAGCTGGATGGATCATGGTGTTGAGCGGACTGGTTGAAAGGCCTTGGGTAAATGCCTATAAACTTACTTTGCATTTCATGCTGGCAGTGTTGACCTTAGGAGCTATGGTAAAATGTATAGCCGATGTATATCTTATGGAAAATAAACCTAAAAAAGGGCACACGCGATTTGTCATGATATTACTCGCTTTTACCACGGTCCAATTGGTCTTTGCAGGATTGATGGCTGGGATGAGGGCTGGTTTGTATTATTCAACCTGGCCTTCGATGAACGGAGCGTTTATTCCTGAGGTTTTACTTGATCATAATAACTGGACCCTTCATAACCTTACAAATTATGATCGGTTTGCTTTTGCTCCCGCTCTGGTTCAGTTTGTTCACAGATTATTGGCATATATCATTTTACTGCTAACTGTTTATTTCTATCATAAGAAAAGGAATAAGGTTCATACAAGTGCCATAAAATGGTTAACTGTTTCTTACCTTTTAGTGGTATTTCAAGTGTTTTTGGGTATCATGACCCTCTTAAAAATAAAAACCGGAATCCCTCTTGTCTATGGAACGTTGCATCAGTTAGTAGGGATACTTTATCTTATTAGTCTTTTATTTTTATATTATTCTTTACGAAAGAAAATTTCAATCTGGAGCAAAAAAAAGCTACCCCAGGGGTAGCCTTTAAAACTTTATGAAGTAGACGCGTTAAGCTTTACAGCTTCCGTCACATGATTTGCCATCTTTGGCACATTTTCCTTCACACTTTTTTACACTAGTTGCCATTGCTTTTGCAGAATCAATTACTTTTTCTGCATCAGCTGCAACAGAGTCAACTGCTTGTTCTACATCGTCAGCTGCTCCTTCAACTGCATCAGCAGTAGCATCAGCAGCATCAACAGTAGCATCGGCAGCATTTTCAACTGCATCAACAGCATCAGTTGCTTCTTTTTTAGTTTGGTCACATGAAAATGTAAGTGCAGTTACTACGGCAATTACAAAAATTCCTTTGATCCATTTCATAGATGTTAATTTTAAGTTAATATTTAGTGCCGCAAAATAAGGAAACAATTATGAAGAAATTCTGAAGTAGCACCAATAAAATGATAAGACATAAAAAAAGCTTGAATAAAATTCAAATTTTTTTTATTCAATTTGCGCTGCTTTTATTGAGTTTCTTCTACGCGAAAATCAACTTCAAACTTTAAACTAACGCCTACAGGTTCTCCAGCTTCTGTTGCTGGCACCACTTTTGGCGTGCTATTTACAACTCTTTCCATTTCAGTTTGTAAAGCTTTTTTTGGTGCTGTCACTCTTAAAGAAAAAACTCTACCCGCTTTATTTACATGAAGTACAACTCCAATTTTATACTCACCTTTTTTAAAACCTGCTTCTTTCGCGATGTCTCTATTGAATTCACTTTTCATATAAGCAATAAAACTCTCTTTATTACATGCTCTGATTTCGTCAACTGAGCCGCTACAACCTGGATAAACTACAGGTGTATCAGCAAGCTCTTCGGCAATCACACCTTCAGGTACAACAAGAGGTTCAACATCCTTAGATTCAACTTCCATACTTTCAGTAGCTTCCATGCTTCCATCTGCTGCTCCTGCTGCTTCTACCGGTTCTGCTGCTTCTGCTGCTTCTACTGCATCTGATCCTTCTTCAGTCATTTCAACTGCAGCGTCATCTTGAACTTCTTCTTTCTTTGTTTCTTTACAAGAAACAGCAATCATACTCACCATAGCGAATATGAACAATACTTTTACAATTTTCATTTTAAATATGATTTGGTTATTTATACATGCAAAAGAAATACATTCTATCTTAAAAAACAATTTTAACTGCAATAAATCAATGATTTATCCATAAAAAAAGGAGCTCTAAGAGCTCCTTTAAAATAGTATTCAATCGACAAACCAGAAATTATTAATTAATTCCAGGCTTGTATTTAAAACTTTGTCCTCCAACAGAGGCCTCTGCCATTATTCCACCAATTGTTTTGGTGAAAATAGCAACACCATCCTGATAATCAATATCGGCTGAAGCACCATCTTTCAAAGCTACGGCAGAAGCCTGGCCTGAGAATTTAACTTTTCCAGCTGTAAATCTGTCTAAAGCAG
>CAZQRD010000118.1:0-6001 GCA_964595535.1 uncultured Flavobacteriaceae bacterium
CTCTTCAACATTCCAATTATTAAAATCTCCCAATAATTGAACTTTCTTCCCGTTTAAAGCTTCTTCTTGATTCAAAGAAAAAGTCACTTTACAAACTGGTTTGCTTTTTAAAAATTGTTTTTTAATACTCATGACACTAGTTTTATAATTTTGCGACAAAATTAAGTCAAAGGTCTTAAAAAAAGAACACCTTTATTGGCCAATTTATGTACTATATTAACCCTATAATATGCCAAAAAAATATTGTAGGGTAATTTTACACAAATATACTATGATATTGATCATGTAATTATTCTTTTCAATGTCGTAAAATATGTTTCCGATAGCCTAAATTTTGAGCTAATTATTTACTACCTTTATTTACTTCTAAACAGTTACCAAATATGAAAACCCCCTCTAAAGCTCTGGTTAACAACATTCAGGAATTTAGTTTTAGTCAAAATGCCATCGACCATCTCGATATTGTCAAACATGGAAAAGACAATTTTCACATTCTCATTGACAATGAATCGGTAGATGCTCATATTGTTACTTCTGATTTCTTTAAGAGAAACTACTTCATCAGAATAAATTCAAATGTATATGAGGTAAAAATTCAAGGAGTTCTCGATGATCTTATCAAAAAAATGGGCTACACCGCCGGGACCTCTAAGGTGGCAAATTCTATAAAAGCTCCCATGCCCGGAATTATCATTGACATTCAGGTCGAAAAAGGACAAACCGTGAAAAAGGGAGAAGGCCTGGTTATTTTGGAAGCCATGAAAATGGAGAATTCCATTATGAGTCCAAATGATGCCGTGATAAAAGAAATTCACGTGACAGTTGGAGATACCGTTGATAAAAACAAACTACTTATCGAACTTGAATAAGCAAACTCAAAATTATACTTATGAAAAAGATACTCATCGCCAATCGGGGTGAAATAGCCCTACGGGTCATGAAAACGGCTAAACGTTTAGGCATAAAAACTGTGGCGATCTATTCGACGATCGACAGGAATTCTCCTCATGTAACCTTTGCTGATGAGGCCATTCATATTGGAGATAATCCATCAAACAAAAGTTATCTATTAGGGGATACTATTATTAAAAAGGCGCTTGAGTTACACGTTGATGCCATTCACCCCGGATATGGTTTTTTGAGTGAAAATGCGGGCTTTGCAAAAGCGGTTGAAGACCACAATATGGTTTTTATCGGGCCGGGTCATGAAGCCATTAGCATCATGGGCGACAAGCTTGCAGCTAAAGACGCTGTGAAAAAATTTAACATCCCAATGGTACCTGGAATTGATAGGGCGGTAACCGAGCTAAAAAAAGCTGAAGAGATTAGCAATAAAATAGGCTACCCTGTATTGATCAAGGCTTCAGCTGGTGGTGGTGGTAAGGGAATGAGGATCGTTGAATCGCCTAAGGATCTTAAAGCACAAATGGAGAGGGCATCGAGTGAAGCATTGTCTGCTTTTGGAGATGGTTCAGTCTTTCTGGAGAAATATATTGAATCTCCGAGACATATTGAATTTCAGATTCTTGCAGATAATCATGGAAATATATTGCATTTATTTGAAAGAGAGTGCAGTATACAAAGAAGGCATCAAAAAGTTGTGGAAGAAGCCCCATCTTCAATACTCACGGCAGCGTTGAGAAAAAAAATGGGTGAAGCTGCAGTCATGGTGGCAAAAGCATGTGACTACAGAAGTGCAGGAACAGTAGAATTTCTTCTCGATGCAGATCTGAATTTTTATTTTCTGGAAATGAACACTCGTTTGCAGGTTGAACATCCGGTAACAGAGTATATAACTGGACTTGATCTTGTGGAAGAGCAGATAAAAATAGCAAGAGGACAAAAGCTTGAACTGGTTCAAGAAGATCTGAACTTCAATGGACATGCCCTGGAATTGAGGGTCTATGCCGAGGATTCACTAAATGGTTTTCTTCCAAATGTGGGAAAATTGAATACATATGTAATACCTCAGGGTGAAAATATCCGACTCGATGACGGCTATGAAGAAGGATTGGAAATTCCCATATTCTATGATCCATTGATCTCAAAACTGATCACTTTCGGGAAAAATCGCGAAGAGGCCATTCAAAAGATGGTGTACGCCATAGACAACTACCTTATTGAAGGTGTTGAAACAACATTGCCGTTTGGTAAGTTTGTTTGTGAGCATAAAGCTTTTAAACAAGGGAAATTTGACACTCATTTTGTAGGCAAATATTTCAAGCCGGAAATTCTAATAAAGAGAAGGGAAAAAGAGGCTCGAATAGCTGCACTTTTAGCCCTGAAACTCTATCAGCAAGAGCTAAATATCTTACGTACACCAAATTAATCATGAATCCTGGCAAAACGCTGAGAATATATATTCATGACCTAAAGAACAACATCCTAATGAACCTAAACCAAATAGTATGAAAGACAAACAAAAAGCCCTGTTGCAAACAATGGCTGAAGCCAGATTAGGAGGTGGTGAAAAAAGAATTAAAAGACAACATAAGAAGAAAAAACTCACAGCCAGAGAAAGAATAGATTGCCTGTTGGATGAAGGGTCTTTCGAAGAAGTGGGCATGCTTGTAACACACAGAAGCACTGATTTTGGAATGGAAAATCAGGTGTTTTTTGGGGATGGGGTGGTCACCGGATACGGCACTGTAAACGGCAGATTGATTTATGTTTTTGCCCAGGATTTTACTGTCTTTGGAGGGGCATTATCGGAAACACATGCCGAAAAAATTTGTAAAATCATGGATCTTGCTGTAAAAATGGGTGCACCCATCATTGGCCTTAATGACTCTGGTGGTGCAAGAATACAGGAAGGAGTTCGTTCATTGGGAGGATATGCCGACATCTTTTACAGAAACGTTCAGTCATCAGGCGTAATTCCTCAAATTTCGGCAGTCATGGGGCCTTGTGCCGGTGGAGCTGTCTATTCTCCGGCCATGACCGACTTTACGATCATGGTGGAGGAAACGAGTTATATGTTTGTGACCGGACCAAACGTAGTAAAAACAGTTACCAATGAAGAAGTCACTTCAGAAGAATTAGGAGGAGCTTCCACGCATTCCACTAAATCGGGAGTAACTCATGTGACGGCCCCAAATGACCTGGCCTGTTTAGAGGAAGTGAAAAAGTTATTGTGTTATATCCCTCAAAACAACAAATTGAAAGTGCCTAAATTACCCTTTACCCTTTCTGACGAAGTACGTGAGGAACTCGAGCATATCATTCCTGAAGACACACATAAACCCTATGACATGCGAAAAGTAATTGAAGGTATATGCGACAAGGATTCCTTTTATGAAATCCATAAGGATTATGCTGAAAACATCGTTGTCGGATTCAATCGGTTAGCAGGCAGAAGCATAGGTATCATCGCCAATCAACCCCTGAATCTAGCCGGTGTTCTTGACGTAAACAGTTCAAAAAAAGCGGCTAGATTCACAAGGTTTTGCGACTGTTTTAACATCCCATTACTGGTACTGGTTGATGTACCAGGTTTTTTACCCGGAACAGACCAGGAGTGGAGGGGTATCATCGTTCATGGTGCTAAATTATTATATGCACTTAGTGAAGCGACGGTTCCGAGAGTAACTGTAATTACGCGAAAAGCCTATGGTGGAGCCTATGATGTGATGAATTCAAAACACATTGGTGCCGACATGAATTTCGCATGGCCAACTGCAGAAATTGCTGTAATGGGGGCTAAGGGAGCAAGCGAGATAATTTTTAAAAAAGAAATTTCAGAAGCCTCTGATCCAGACGCCAAATGGAAGGAAAAAGAAGCTGAATACGCTGATAAATTTGCCGATCCTTACCGCGCTGCAAGAAGAGGTTTTATCGATGAAGTTATCCTACCCAAGGATACAAGAAGAAAACTGATCAAAGCTTTTTCGATGCTAGAAAATAAAGAGGTAACAAGTCCAGACAGAAAACATGGAAACATTCCTTTATAAGGGAATACAATCAGGAAAAACAGTTATAGTTCTTACTATACGATCTCGGCGCTTAGACCACGTTCCAGCAATTGGGTACAACTTGGTTTAAGCTCGTCATACTCGCCGGTTTTAACTGCACATTTGCCTTTATAATGAACCAGATAGGTACATTGCTCAGCCTGTTCCAGAGAATGTTCACATACTTCTATAAGCGAATCGATTACAAAATCAAAAGTATGAACATCGTCATTGAACAGCACAATCTCGTATATTTTAACCTCCTGTTCGGCTAGGTCAGAAGACTCCTGAGTTTTTTCTTTTGTTGAATAAATCATGGTATTCTTGTTCAAATGCTGTGGCTAATTTACATATTTTAATCCAACCCAATTATTTCTCTCCAATTTCTTTTCGAGTTGAAGTCCGTTCGACCTGGCAATTTCATCGATATTTTCAATATCCTCTGTATAAAAACCACTTAAGAGTAAAGTCCCATTTTCTTTTAAACTCTTTGCATAAATAGACATATCCTTGAGCAAAATATTTCGGTTTATATTGGCTATGATCAGCTCATAAGCCTTAGGTTTTAAAAGTTTGGCATCTCCTTCAAAAACCGATATTCCCTTGCAGTTGTTACGTTCCACATTCTCTAATGAATTTTCGTAGCACCAGCTGTCAATATCGATGGCATCTACAGCAGCAGCGCCCTTCATTTTAGAAAAAATGGCAAGTATTCCAGTACCACATCCCATATCGAGTACATTCTTTCCCTTTATATCCATCTGCATCAAATGCTGTATCATCAGATGCGTTGTTTCATGATGGCCCGTACCAAAACTCATTTTTGGTTCAATAACGATATCATATTCTAACTGAGGGTCCTTGTGAAAAGGTGCTCTGATACTTACTTTATTATCTACAACTATGGGTTTAAAATTCTTTTCCCATTCTTCGTTCCAGTTCACCTGTTCAATTTCTCTCATTTCATAAGAAAAACTCACCTCCTCCGATTGCAGGATCTGAATAGTATCGAGCATATCAGTATTCCAGTCTAATTTTTGAATATAGGCCTCCACCCCATCAGGGTTTTCAGTAAAACTTTCAAAACCCACTTGACCCAGTTCTGCTACTAAAATATCGATGGCAGTTTGTATGTCTAATGATCCTGAGTCAATCTTAAAAAAGTATCCGATATAATTCATAATAACACTAAAGTTAAAAAATCTGTGAAATCTTTTCGTTCGGAAAAGATTTCACAGATTTTTAGTTTTAAATATTTATCTAATATCCTTAGATAGCCTTTATAATAGCTGTAAAATCATCTACGCTTAAAGCAGCACCACCAATCAGACCCCCATCGACATCAGTCTTCGAAAAGATTTCTTCAGCATTACCTGGCTTTACACTTCCTCCGTACAAAATAGAAACTTCTTCAGACACATCACTCAAATATCTTTCAGCGACCAATTCCCGAATAAAAGCGTGCATTTCCTGAGCTTGTTCAGGAGAGGCAGTTTCACCTGTTCCGATTGCCCATACTGGTTCATAAGCTAAAATAATCTTTGACCAGGCGTCTGAATCAAGATGGAAAAGCGCATTCTTAATCTGGCTTTCTACTACTTTAAAATGATTTTCGCTCTTTCTGTCTTCAAGCACCTCTCCAAAGCAAAAGATAACTTCCAAATCGTTTTTTAAAGCAGCGTCTACCTTAGCTACAAGAAGTGTATCTGTTTCACCAAAATATTCTCTTCTTTCTGAGTGGCCTAAAATAACTGTGTCAACATAAACACCTTTAATCATTTGGGCTGAAATCTCTCCAGTATAGGCCCCGTTTGCCTCCTGATGCATATTTTGCGCCGCCACTTCGATAACAGATTTTTTAGTCATTTTGGAGGCCTTCTGTAAATTGACAAAAGTCGGTGAAATAATCACTCGGGTATTATCTAAAGTAAGTTCTTTTACAGCATGATTTAATTCTTTGACCAAGGCCTTTGTTTCTTTATAGGTCTTGTTCATCTTCCAGTTTCCTGCTACAATTTTAGTTCTCATTAAATTGGTTTTTTGGTTGAAAT
>CAZQRD010000119.1:0-5784 GCA_964595535.1 uncultured Flavobacteriaceae bacterium
TACGGAGCATAGCGGAGTAAAAATCCAGTGCAGTGATTTGTTATGTTTATTTGTTTTTTGCAATTATTCTATGCTTTGATCTATAAACTCTTTTGTAGTTAGTACTTCAACCCCCAGGTTTCTAAAATCTACTATTTTTCTTGCCCTTTTCTCTTCAGATTGCGTTGCTATTGCATTACTAATTACTGTTACTTGATAATTTCTATTAAGTGCACCCTTTATAGTTTTATCAACGCAGTCTTCGGCATCCATACCTGTAATAATTAAATGGTTAATGTTATGTTTTTTCAGAAATGTCTCAAAATCCTCGTTTGTAAATGCATCCATTCTACTTTTAATAAAATGATTGTTGTTAACAATCATAACTCTTTCGTCTATTTTTGCACCATCAGTATGCTCTTCCATTGCCCTATTTGTAAATAAATTTATTGTAGAGTATTTTTTTAATTCATTAGATATATAAATCACTATAATATCTTTCTTTGTAGATTCTTCTATTGCGTGATTAATTTCCTTTATCATTTCATCAGTTTGGCTAAGATTTAAAATCCAAGTTCCATTTTTTGATGTTAAATTCCTTTGTACATCTATAACCAATAAAGCAGTTTGAGGATTATCATAATCAGGTATGGCATCACCATTAGAGACAATAGTTATCCATTTATAGGGTAGAAACAGCGCTAATATTATTAAAAGAAGTATACTTGCAATTAATAGTGCTATTTTAACAGTTTTATTTTTCATTTAATAACCTCCTTATAGCTAAAGCACATTATTGTTAAAACATAACGCCGTGCTAACCCGAATCTTAAACGCCAGCTTAAAATTCGGGTTAAGCAATTTGTTATACATAGATATTTATTTTCTTATAAAAATGGAGAGCATAAAAAACGGAAAAATTTTTTTTCCCCCAATCAATTTCAAGATTATCAACTCCAAGTGTAACAATAGATCCCATTTTTTTGATTTCAGCCTCTAACACTAGTTTCAGCTGTGTTGCCCAGAGCAGCAAACGGTGGCAGGGAACATCAGCTGTAAACAATTGTTATGTATCTTTTATTAACTTTATACTTTTTTTCTTCTTCGGTTTAGGCGTAGGTAACTCACGTTCTGTAAGTCTAATCAATTCGCTCAGCCATTCTCTATCCTCAAGTTGATCCTCAATAAGAAAAGATGGTTTGGCTCCTGGATAGGCTGGTGCTTCATTAACATTACCAATAAAAGATCTACCCGTTTTTGTAGGTTTCACAAATAACCGGTCATCGCAGACCAGAGCAACGACTTTATCTTTACAATATATTGCGTATTCGCCAAACATTTTTCTATATCTGATTGATCCTAAATTTCCAATCTGATCGACAATAAATTTAACAAAATTTATATCAGAAGCCATTTCTTTTATCTCCCTTTTGAGCACACATAACGCTTGAATTCACCTGTATTTTGGAGCGAAGCAGGAAAATGTCAGGTGGAACGATTTGTTATGCCATGCTATTTCAATTTTAAACATTGTTACTGAAAATATCTTTTCAGATGAATGAGTCCTTAGGGTCAGGCTTCACAATTTCACCTTTTTATCAATTCTCCAAATTAATTTGATGATAAAATCATATTTTTAAATATTTTGTGAATTTGTGAAGCCTGACCCATTCCCTATCCACTATTTAAACTCCTTTAATATCTACAATATTTATTCTTGTTTTAAGAAATATTTTCTCTCTTTAGCGGCTTAAGATCTGTAGGTATTTTTGAATGGGTTTTCCGCGCTTGTCAACCAACCTTCATTAATAATGTAACCACCCGATTCCCCACCTTCCGGACCCATTTCGACAATCCAATCTGCCTGTCTTATAAGTAATGGATTGTGCTCTATCACGATAACCGTAGCACCATTATGTGTCAGTTCTTTTAAGATGCGAATCAGTTTTTTTACATCATCGTTATGCAGACCGGTTGTAGGCTCATCAAGAATATATATTACATCCTTCGTTTTACCCGAGCATAATTCTTTTGCAAGCTTGATTCTTTGAGCCTCTCCACCCGAAAATGTTGTTGCACTCTGACCCAGTTTTATATACGATAACCCTACTTTATCCAGCATATCAAGTATGGCAAATATTTTCTTTTCTTCTTTGAACAGCTCTTTTACCTCACCGATTTCAAGCTCTAATAAATCAGAAATAGTATATCCTTTGTATTTCACTTTCAGAACTTCATCACGATATCTTTTACCATTGCATTTTGTACATACAGTATAGATATCCGGCATAAAATGCATTGGAATGGCTATTTGACCAGCCCCATTGCATTCTGTGCACTGTCCTTTTTTGCTGTTGAAACTAAAGTGCTCCTTGGTTAGTTTTCTCTTCTTTGAATCATCCAGATTAGCATAAAAATCTCTAATCAAGTCAAATGCTCCAGTGTAAGTTCCCGGGTTGGACCTTGGAGTCTTACCTATAGCATTTTGGCTGACATGATAAATCTCCTTTATGTTCTTTATCCCAATAACTTCCCTACATTCCCCTTTTATATCCGTTCTTTTACCAAGAGCTTTTGAAACAGCAGGATATATGGTTTTGGACACCAAACTGCTTTTGCCGGTTCCACTCACACCGATTACACATACCATTTTCGAAAGTGGTATCGTAACGTTGATGTCTTTCAGATTGTTGGTAGTCATTCCTTTTAACGTCAATGTATTATTTTTTCCAAAAGACCGGCCCTTGGGCTGAAAATGAAATTCATCTATGATTGCATCCTGTTTTACTGATTCAGATGCTTTTTGATTGACCTCCACTTCCTTTGCCCGCATTATTTCGCCACCATATTTGCCTGCTTTCGGTCCAATTTCCACTAAATAATCTGCCATGTCAATAAATGCTTTTTTGTGTTCAACCATGATGACAGTGTTGTCTAGTTTTTTTAAATCTTTGATTGTTTCAATCAAGAAACTGTAATCTCTCGGATGAAGCCCCTTTGAAGGTTCATCCATTATATATAGAATATTTGTCAAACCCGACCCGAATTGTGTTGCAATCTTTAGTCTTTGAGCTTCTCCGCCTGAAAGTGAAGGAACGCTTCGATCCAAATTTAGATAACTTAAACCAACTTGTTCTATTTTTTTCAATCGATATAATATTTTAATAAAAAGTGCTTTCGTTTTAGTTCTTTGAGAATCTGACAATGCACCATATGTCCTGTGACACCAATTCCTTAATTTCGAAATACTCATGGATGCTGCTTCCGGATATCTTGTTGTACCGATTCTTACTAAACGTCCTTCCTCCAACAGGCGCTCTCCATTGCAACGGCTGCATTTCTTTTTTACCATGTAAGGTTCAATATATGTCATGGATTTAGCTGCACCGTTGTTCCTTAAAAGTCTATGCATGGTATTGACCACGCCCTCAACCGGTCTTGTTATCGTGCCTTTTCTCCCATTGGGATTTTCATAGCTCAGACTAACTTCTCTTCCCCCGGAACCATAAAATAGTTGTTTCTTGTAAGCATCCGAAAGGTCCTTAAAAGGCACTTCCAAATCCTCCTTCATATCTACGGCTAAAGCGAGCACTTCACCTCTCATCCAATTTGCATTTGGTTTTTCCCTGTGCTTTCTTAAGTTGCCCCACCAAACAGATGCTCCATCAAGGATTGATTTTTCAGGATCGCTTATGATGAGGTCAACATCAATCTGTAATTCTTCTCCCAGGCCTTTGCATACAGGACACATATGATCCGGATGATTGTGACTGAACAAAGCGGGTGACAGTGCAAAAAAGATACTTCCGCAATTGCCGCAAACATTGTTTTCCTGGACGGGTTCATGACATTTAGGGCATATCCTTTCTCCAATGGTTGCAAATAAAAGCTTCAGATAGTCTCCTGTTCTAGAAACCGTTCCAACCGTCGATCTTGGATTCATCCCAAGATTTCTTTGCTCAATGGCGATAGACGGCTGTAACCCGGTTATTTTTTCCACCATTGAATCATTGAGATCATTTCCGATTGGCGAATTTGAAGAAACTAAATCAATAAATTGTTTTTGACTTTCATGGTATATTGTATCGAAAGCAAGACTTGATTTCCCGCTTCCGCTGACACCTGTAAATACAGTAATCTTTTCTTTGGGGATTTTAACAGAGATATCTTTCAGGTTGTGCAAAGAGGCATGTTCAATACTAATTTCATTAGCATTCATCTTTTCATGTTCCATGCCGCTTTCAGGTTCAATTTCCTGTATATAATTTGTTTCCTCCTCCGCAGTGCTTTCCTTTCCGAAATCAATATCTTCTACATTCCCTTTCGCTTCTTGAAAAACTTTATGATTTGTCCAGTGTTCCACCCACTTTGGAACTTTAACTTTGTCAAATACAGGTATAACATCATAAGGCATTATCTGCAGTATCATCGAATTCTCAAATCCATCGAATCCGGAAACCTTCAAGAAATGATTGTGTTTGTCCACAACTTCAACCCTAACCACTGTGGATGCAATGGGATTTGGTCTTACAGGTGATCTTGTTGCAAAAATTCCACATTTTGGTGCATTGTCATAAGGAGGTTTGCACATACGGTTTTTTCGAAATTCCGGATGGTCAAATCTGTGAAACCACCAAAGCACTCTTATATAGTCACCTTTTTTAATCATCCCAAGAGTCGATTCTATTTCATCACTTGAAAGCGACCCGGTTTCATGAAATTGCATCACTCCAGAGTTATTAATAAACAAATATTTACCAATCACATTTCCGTCGAAAGGTATAATGGCGGATTTCTGTTTCCTGTAAACATCGTTTATCCTTTCTTCACATGGAAAATATGGCTTAATATCCACAATCTCACCCTTCATATTATTTTCTTCAATCACAATTTCACCAATTTTCTCCTGAAGGTCAAGCATTTTCGTTCCATAGCAAAAAAGCCCATTCCTTCCCTTTGTGAATACAAGGCAATGACTGAAATGGTTCAATTTTATCATGGCTTTTTCCAAGCCTTTTTTTAATATGATTTTTGTTGCGCTTCCCGGTTCATTGTCTACTTTTTTTATGATTTCATAGTTCCCGATTGATTTAAATTCAATTCTTTTCATCACTTCTCCTTGTACTCCTTCAAGAATCCGATTATTCTCTCGCATTTACATTTTTTTCTTGTATTTTTACAACAAAAAGTTTATATGGTTTCATTTTATGATTCGTTAGTAAATAGTTCACGTCTGTCTCTATCCTTTTATCGTGAGAATCGGGGAAGGTTTTTATAAAAATTTAAAATCAAGCAATTCGACATCCTGACCCCTCTTTCTTCCCTCAAGTTATTCTGTTATCTCTTTAACAATCAGAATTGCTTTGTATCTGCCTTGTGAAGTTTCATGGAATAGGTCTTCAGATTTGATATTTCAGATCTCTATGTCAAATGTTGAGACCTGTTCCCTTTATTCTTTCTAGTGGAGTGAGAGCGCAACATAGCACGACTAAAAGGGACAAGTTGAAAAAGTACCCCTATCATTTTTTTACTTCTTCAATAAATTTTTCAAATTTCTTTTCTGACATAAGTTCATGAGTTTTAAACTCACCATTATAATAAATTCCGAGTGTTCCAAATGGGCTTCCTATTTTTTGTGCTTCTTTATAGCTATCTAGTTTTTTAATTTCAAAAGGTATTTTTTTATTCTTTGCAATATTAGACAATAGTCCAACGTATTCTTCCATAAATGGACATTGATTAGAATAAATAAAAGTGAACCCTTTTTTGTTTATCCTCATGAATACCTACCTCAGAATTTATTAT
>CAZQRD010000120.1:0-5748 GCA_964595535.1 uncultured Flavobacteriaceae bacterium
ATCAAGCCTTATTCTTTTGTCAAAGATTGATCCTTCTCATGCAACAGAATATATGACTGATTATATTTCTTTGAATGATAGTCTGTTGCTTGAAGAAAGAAAGGTAAGAGATAAATTCACAAGAATTCAGTTCGAAACAGAAGGCTATATCGAGGCTAATAAGGAACTCAAAAAGAAGAACATATGGATCTCCTTAGCCAGTATTTTGGCTTTTGTGAGTTTAGGCTTGTTGTTTTTTTGGTATCGGCAGAAATCAAGGAATCGAACTTTGGTATTAGAGCGCCAACAACACAAGGCCAATGAAGAGATCTATGATTTAATGCTAAAACAGCAAAACCGTGAAGAAGAGGGTAGGATTCAGGAAAGGGTAAGAATTTCTGAAGACTTACATGACGGGGCTTTGGCCAGGTTGTTTTCTGTAAGAATTGGTTTGGGTTTTTTGAAGGTGATGGGAAACAAGGGAGAAACCGAACGCTACGACGAATTTTTGCATGAGTTACAATCGGTTGAAAAGGAAATTAGAAGTTTATCACATGACCTGAAAAATGATGAATTATCGTCTAAAAAAGATTTTCCCAAACTACTGTCAGATCTTTTGGAAGAGCAAAGCAGTATAGGAAAATTTAGCTATGAACTTGAACAAGACAGCTCAATAGCCTGGAACCTGGTAGACGAAAAGATAAAGATAAATTTGTACAGAACGGCGCAGGAGGCCATCCACAATATTATAAAATACGCCGAATGTGAACATATAAATATAAGCTTAAAGAAAAAGAACAAGGAAGTGGACTTGTTAATTGTTGACGATGGGAAGGGTTTCGATACTAATACAAAAAGTAAAGGAATAGGCCTGAAAAACATGAAGTCCAGGGCAAAAAGTATTGGAGCTGCCATCAGTATCAACTCAAGCATACAAAAAGGAACTAGAATTAAAGTAAGTATACCAACCAAAATCTTATACCATGAGGCAACAACAAAAAGTATTGATCATAGATGATCATCCCTTAATTTGCGACCAGTATATTAAGGCTTTACAAGAAGTGATGAGCGAGAATCAACAATTGAACATGAGAATTGAATCTGCCGGAGATTGTGATACGGCTAAAGAAAAGATTAAGAATACCTGGACGGAAGGAGGCTGGGATTTGGTTTTTCTCGACATACGACTACCAGCCTCAAAAGACCGAAGAATACTATCGGGTGAAGACCTTGGCGAAATGATCAGGAAAAATCATCCCCTGGCAAAAATTATAGTCGCCACAACATTTAATGACAATTACCGTATTCAGAATATTTTTAAAAGCTTGAACCCCGAAGGTTTTCTCATTAAAAATGATTTGGATACCAAAGAATTGGTCAATGCCATCTATACGATCATGCAGGGTGGTGTTCATTACAGCAATACAGTTTCTAATTTGTTGAGAAAAAAAATGTTTACCGAAATAAGCATTGATAAAATTGATCGGCAAATTTTATATGAACTATCTCTTGGAACCAAGATGAAAGATCTTCCAAACATTGTACCTTTGTCTATAGCAGGCATTGAAAAAAGAAAAAGGATCTTAAAAGAAATATTTGACGTTGAGGATCAGGGTGATAAAGCTTTGATTCTTAAAGCCAGAGAATTAGGTTTTATATAAAGAAGATCATGAAAATAGTTATTGCACCGGATAAATTCAGGGGTTCTCTGACCGGAATTGAATTTTGTTGGGTTGTCAAGGAAGCTATCTGGGAAGTATTTTCGGATGCAGAAATCATAGAAGCACCCATTGCGGATGGGGGAGACGGTACCCTTGCCGCGCTTGAGACTCAGTTACCTCATGGTAAAAAAACGATAGAGGTAAACGATCCATTGTTTCGAAAAATACAGGCGTCTTATCTGTATAACGAGGACTTAAAAATAGCTTTTGTTGAAATGTCGGAAGCTTCAGGATTAAGATTGTTAGCAAAAGAAGATCAGAATTGTATGAACACCACTACTTATGGAACAGGTGAATTGATCAAGGCTGCTATGGATGAGGGAGCAGAAAAGATCATTTTTGGTATAGGTGGAAGCGCAACCAATGATTGTGGCATGGGAATGGCGGCCGCCTTAGGATATGAGTTCATTGATGCCGAAGGTAAGGAAGTAAAACCCATCGGAAAAAATTTATCCCTGGTCAAAGACATTCGAACTGAGAATGTTGATCCGCGAATCATGCAAATTGATTTTGAAGTGGCCTGTGATGTAATTAACCCTTTGTATGGAGAAGAGGGAGCAGCTTATGCTTATGGCCCTCAAAAAGGAGCATCGGAGGAAGAAATAGCTTTCCTGGATCAGGGACTTCAGGATTTTAACAAGGTACTTGTTAAGGTTTTTAACCAGGATATAAATGATATATATGGAACCGGAGCAGCAGGCGGTATGGGAGCCGGGGCACTTTATTTTTTAAATGGAGAATTAAAATCAGGGATCGAGTTGGTCAAAGAAATGATCCAATTTGACGAAAGGATCAAAGGCGCTGATTGGGTGATTACCGGTGAAGGTAAACTGGATTTTCAAACTTTATCGGGAAAAGCGGTTAATGGGGTCACGGAATCCGCTCAATCGCAAAACATCCCTGTCGCTGCTTTTTGCGGTAGGATCACCTTGCCTCAGGACGCCCTCTCTACAATGGGTATTAGGTATTCATCTTCTGTGATGCTTGAAGCGGAGAATCTGGAGGATGCCATGGAAAATGGAAGGGTGTATTTAAAAAAAATGGCTAAGGATTTTGCTTTGAGGCTGCAGAGGGATCAATGATTTAATGATTTAATGAAACAATGAAACAATGATATTTAGCAAATAAACCTTATGCTTATATTGATTTCCCTTATTATTGTCGTGATCTTGATGATCATTGCTTCTTCAAAATTTAATATTCACCCTTTTTTGAGTTTGTTGTTTGCCGCTATCGTGATGGGGTTTATTGGTGGATTAAATGAAGCTGAGCTTACAAAAACCTTGATGGAGGGTTTTGGTAAAACCCTTGGAAGTATTGGAATCATCATTGCCTTCGGAACCATCATAGGAGTCTATCTGGAAAGAAGTGGCGGGGCCATGGCCCTGGCGAATTGGGTGATTAAACTTGTTGGAAAGAAAAACGCTGCTTTGGCGATGAACCTAACGGGTTTTATTGTTTCCATTCCTGTTTATTGTGATTCGGGTTTTATTATTTTGTCTTCCTTGATGAAAGCGATCAGTAAAAGGTCGAAGATCCCTCTTGTAGTTTTAGGAGTCTCTCTGGCAGCAGGTTTATATGCCACACATGTTTTTATACCTCCAACTCCCGGGCCGTTGGCAGCTGCAGCCGCCCTTGATGCCGATATAGGATTGGTGATCATGCTGGGTTTTGTTGTTGCAATTCCAGTGGCTTTAACTGGCATGTTCTGGGGAAAATATATTGGGAATAAAATTGGAAAGGCGCTGGATGAAAATGAAGAAGAAAAAATAATTGTTAAGAAACTACCAAAAACAAGTTTGTCATTTGCACCGATTTTGGTTCCTATAATTTTAATAGCTCTAAATTCTATAGCAAGTTATCCTACCCATCCTTTTGGCGAAGGCAGACTTGCCGATGTACTGCATTTTATCGGTAATCCGGTGATTGCCTTGTTTATCGGGGTGGCTTTGGCCTTTCAATTAAAAGATAAAAAGATAAAGGACACTCATACCCATTGGGTAGGCGAAGGTCTAAAACAAGCCGGAGTCATCATTTTGATCACAGGAGCAGGTGGTGCCTTTGGTGCCATCCTCAGAGCAACCGGAATTGGAGATTTTATAGGTGAAAGTTTTTCGGGAATGGAACTTGGTTTACTCCTGCCTTTTATGATAGCAGCGGTTTTAAAAACGGCGCAAGGTTCATCCACAGTTGCCATCATTACCACAGCAGCCATCATAGCTCCAATTTTGGAAAGTTTTGGACTGGATTCTTCTATGGGCAGGGCCCTTGCCGTACTTTCCATAGGAGCAGGAGCTATGACCGTTTCACATATCAATGACAGTTTTTTCTGGGTAGTAGCTCAGTTTACCGAAATGGATACCCAGACTGCGCTTAAGAGTCAATCTGTGGCGACCTTGTTGCAGGGTTTAGTTGGGGTTGGGATTGTTTTGGGGTTAGGGGCGGTGTTGTTGTAAGTGTTAACAACTAAGTGTTAAGTACTAAGTGTTAAGTTTTAAGTTATTTTTGTTCATCAAACGAGATTATCTAATCCTTAAGACTTAGTACTTAATACTTCGTAAAGCGTTAATTTTTAAGTGCTTTCGATTAATAACAAAAGAGCAATTTCATTGGTTTGTCTCACTTAACATTTAGTACTTAATCCTTAATACTTATAACATCTCACATCTCCCTTCTCCCTTTTTTCTAAAGCATCACTGTATCATTAAATCATTACATCATTAATTCATTGAATCCCCGCTTGTTAATGACTTGTTAATTTCTTGATAAAATTCAACAGTTTTAAGCCTTAAAACTGTATTGAAAAAATTATATTTGGGGATTAAATTAAAACAAGAATATTTCTGTTTTAAAAAGGAATCTTTTTTGGCTTAAAGCCCTTTACTGAAGAGATTTCTAAAATTACTCATGGTCATTTTGATTAATGATTTAGTCTTTCCCGCAAAAGTGGGAATGGGAGTGATAAGGGCGAAGCTTTGCACAACTTGGAATGAATTATAGTTTTAAAATGACACGTTTAATAGTACAGGTTTTATGAAGATTAGAGCGGTTATACAAGCTCGCATGGGTAGCAGCCGTTTAAGAGGAAAAACATTAAGTCCTGTTTATGGTATTCCTCTTTTAAAAAGAGTCCATCATAAGGTAGCTGAAATAGCCCAGGAGATTGTAATTGCCACTTCCAATTTGGAAGAGGATGATGCCATTGAAGCCTATTGCAAAGATTATTTAGGCTGTAAATGCATCCGTGGTGACGCTGATGATGTGCTAAGTAGATTTGTTTTAGCATGTGAGGATCTTGAAAATGATGATACGATTTTAAGGATTACTGCAGATAATATTTTCTATCAAAAAGAAATTTATGATCAATTGCTAATTGAACATTTGAAGAGTGGCAATGATTATACCGGAATTAAGGGCTTGAGCCATATAGTGCCTGAAATAATAAATGCGGGGGCGATTAAAAATTTAGATGTAAAAGAACTCAGTTCTTATGAAAAGGAGCACGTAACTCCTTTTTTTATTCAAAACCCAAATATGTATAAAACAAGTTTAGTAAGTCCTGATTTATTTGGATTAGACAGTAAATTTAGCTCTTTATTAACCATCGACACCATTGATGACAGGGAGCGAATTGAGAAACTAATACAAGAATTTGAAGATGGAAAACTAAATTTTACAATAAAAAATCTGTATAACTGGTTGAAAAACAATTAATAAAGTAAAATAATATGAAGCTTGATTTGAATAATAAATCTATTTTAATAACAGGAGGCACAGGTTCTTTTGGTAAAAAATTCATAGAAATAGTATTAAACAAATATCCTGATGTCAAGAGGCTTATCGTGTATTCAAGAGATGAATTGAAGCAGTTTGAAATGGCACAAAAGTTTAGTCCTGAAAAATATAAAGCAATGCGTTATTTCATAGGCGATGTACGTGACAAAGAACGTATGAAAAGAGCCTGTGAAAATGTCGATTATATCATTCATGCTGCTGCCCTAAAGCAAGTGCCTGCGGCCGAGTATAATCCAATGGAATGCATTAAAAC
>CAZQRD010000121.1:0-5688 GCA_964595535.1 uncultured Flavobacteriaceae bacterium
GAATAAATAAGAAATCATCTCCGTCTTGTTCGGTTTTAACATTAATAAAATCAACCTTACCATCATTATTCAGATCTAAATTGACAATTCCTTCTTTTTCGCCATTTAACGCCTTTTCAAAATCTTCAATTGTCTTTGACTTTTGAAAAAGGTCTAATACAGCATAAAGGTCTAGGTCATCTCCCGGTAAACCTAAAAGTGGTGTATCATTCTGTGTTTGAGAAAAAGAAGAAAAGCTAATTAAACTTATAGCTAGCAGTATAATTGACAAATATCTAGTTTTCATAATATATTTTTTGATTTCCCCCGATAGAAATCGGAGCATGAAATTTTGTTATGTTATGCATTAGGGTAGATCCTATAAATTAAAGACTTTTAAACAAACAAAAATTGAATATGATTTTTTTATTTATACAAAGATATAGGATTTAGCATTATAATTAAATAAAATAAAAAAACCACAACTAAAAAGTCATGGTTCTATTTTAGATTCCTATTATTTAAGTATCAAATCAATTACTCAACATAACCGGCATAACCAGCATGGTAATTTCTTCACCTTCTTCGAGGCCATCGATAGGGGTTAGGATCCCTGCTCTATTAGGTAATGACATCTCTAGCAGTATATCGTTCGAATTCAAATGATTGAGCATTTCAAGTAAAAAACGAGAATTAAATCCAATTTGCATATCATCACCTTCATAACTGCACAGTAGTCTTTCATCAGCCTTATTTGAAAAATCCAAATCCTCTGCAGAAATCTTTAATTCTGTACCTGCCATCTTAAGACGGATCTGATGGGTGGTTTTACTTGAAAAAATAGAAACTCTTCTAACTGAATTATAGAAAGAATTGCGATCTAGGGTCAGTTTGTTAGGGTTTTCCTTAGGAATCACAGCCTCATAATTTGGATATTTTCCATCAATCAAACGGCAAATGAGTGTACTGTTTCCAAAACTAAATTTCGCATTGGTATCATTGTATTCTATGACTACATCCTCATCGTTACCTGATAAAATATTCTTTAAAAGAGTCAATGGCTTTTTAGGCATTATAAATTCGGCTACTTCATTAGCACTAACGTCTTTTCTGATGTATTTCACCAATTTATGCGCATCTGTAGCAACAAAGATTAAATTTTCAGGGCTCAACTGAAAAAACACACCGCTCATCACAGGCCTTAAGTCATCGTTTCCGGAGGCAAAAATCGTCTTTGAAATTCCCGTGGCCAAAATACTTGCTTTTAAAGTAGTAGTGCTGGGTGATTCAAGTTCCACCGCCTTTGGAAATTCTTCTCCGTCCGCATAAGCCAATGCATATTTACCACTGTCGGAACTAATCTCAATGGTGTTATTATCTTCAACTTTAAAGGTTAATGGCTGTTCAGGAAATGTTTTAAGAATATCTAACAATAGTCTGGCAGGCACGGCAATGGCACCATGAGCATCTGCTTCAACGTCGATAGAAGTACTCATAGTAGTCTCAAGATCAGAGGCAGAAATACTCAATTGATCATTAGTTAGCTCGAATAGAAAATTATCAAGGATAGGCAGCGTGTTATTGGTATTAATAACTCCACCTAAAATTTGTAATTGTTTTAATAATTGAGAACTGGAAACTATGAACTTCATGCTTTTTAATTTAAAAATATATTGATAATAAGCCCGCCATTCCCTTTGTTACATAACCTTCAATAATCCTATCTTGGCATTATTAAAATTAAAAGATCAAATCTAATCTTTAGGGAGCACAACAAGCATACAAATATATTATTTTAATATTGAACTTTGAAAATTTATTTGGCTTGTATATCAACAAATTAAAATGTTAAGATTTTCTTAATACCGGCGGAGGAACACTATATTTCTTTAGATTTGTTGCAACTTGGGGTAAATCAAGGTCAGGATTTTACGATTGATCTGATTTAAATTTTAAACATTCTCCTTTACTAAACTTTAAGCGTTTTAACGTTTGCCAAAAATTTTGAAAATTGTTTTATATGATCAAACATTTATTGTCAGTATCCTTTTGTGTACTTCTTGCGTTTCCAATATTCTCTCAGGCACCTGAAAAACCAAATTCGGTTGAAATTCATGAAGCTATAAAAAAACTTAATTTCCTGGGGTCAGTTTTATATTTGGCTGCTCATCCAGACGATGAAAATACCCGATTGATTTCCTATTTTTCAAATAATGTTCATGCCAGAACAGCTTATTTGTCAATTACCAGAGGTGGCGGAGGCCAGAATCTCATTGGTCCTGAAATAAGAGAATTACTTGGGGTCATAAGAACGAATGAATTACTAATGGCAAGAGAAACGGATGGAGGAGAACAATTCTTTACCAGAGCAAATGATTTTGGCTATTCCAAGCATCCTGATGAAACATTAAGAATTTGGAACAAAGAGGAAGTACTGAATGATGTGATTAAAACGATCAGAAAATTCAAGCCAGACATCATTATCAATCGCTTTAATGCTGAATCTGCCGGTAAAACACATGGGCACCATACTTCTTCAGCGATTTTGAGCACAGAAGCTTTTGATCTTGCGGCAGATCCTTCTTATAAAACTGGATCGTATCAACCTTGGACAACTCAGCGTTTGTTTTTTAACACACACTGGTGGTTTTATGGAAGTCGTGAAAATTTTGAGAAAGTAGATAAAACGGGAATGCTTTGGTTTGACACCGGTGTGTATTATCCGTCTTTAGGATTATCGAATTCTGAAATTGCATCTTTAAGTCGCAGTATGCACAAATCTCAAGGTTTTGGTAGTACTGGGCAAAGAGGTAGTGACAAGGAATATGTTCAACTGTTGAAAGGGACTATGCCGTCTGATGATTCTGCTATTTTTGAAGGTGTTGATACAAGTTGGTCAAGAATTGAAGGAGCTGAGCCGATTCAATCAATTTTGGAAAAAGTTCAAAAAGATTTTGATTTTAGTAATCCGTCGAAAAGTGTTCCTGAATTGCTCAAAGCCTATTCACTTATTAACGATTTATCTGATCAACATTGGAAAAATTTTAAGTTGGCTCAAATAAAGGAAATTATTTCAGCCTGTACGGGTTTGTATCTCGAAGGGGTTGCAGGCCAACAATATGCCACCAGAAATCAAAACCTGCAGATAAAGCTTGAGGCTGTTAACAGAAGTGATCAGAAAATAAAATTGAAATCGGTAACATTACTTCCTAAGGAACAAGTTTTTACATTCGATCAGGATCTAAGTAATAACATCACATTTTCTGATGAGATTGATTTAAGCATCGATGACAATTCAAGACTTACTGCTCCATATTGGCTTGAACAAAGTGGAAGTTTGGGAATGTATAAGGTCAAGGATGATTCTTTAATTGGAAGCCCGCTTACTCTTCCTGAGCACAAGGTTGTATTCACGGTTGATATTAATGGAACTGTAATCGATTTTGAAAAGGACATAGTATACAAATACAATGACCCTGTAAAAGGTGAAGTTTATCAACCTTTTGAAATTGTTCCTTATGCAGTTGCGAATATTGCTTCCAACGTCGTTATTTTTAATGAAGACGAGGCAAAAGAAATTCCAGTATTGGTGAAAGGATTTAAGGATAGTATCACAGGGAGTGTTCTAGTAGATGTTCCGGAAGGATGGAAAGTATCTCCTGAAGAAATTGATTTTCAATTAGACAATAGAGGAGAGGAAATAAATCTTGTGTTTACGGTAACACCAACAACCGAACAAAGTGAGGGTTATCTAAAGCCATCATTAAGTATTAATGGGCAACATCTTGATAAATCTATGGTAGAGATCAATTACGACCATATTCCAAAACAATCGGTTTTGCTACCAGCCGCCTCCAAAGTTGTTCGATTGAATTTGGTTAAAAAAGGACAGTCGATAGGCTATATAAAAGGCGCCGGAGATGAAGTTCCTAAATATTTGAAACAGATTGGCTATAGGGTTACTGAGGTCCTTCCTCAAAACATCTCTGTTGCCGTGCTGAACCAGTTTGATGCAGTGATATTAGGAATCAGGGCATATAATACAGTTCCTGAATTGAGACTAAAGCAAGCTGCTATTCTTGAATATGTTAAAAAGGGAGGAAATGTAATCGTGCAATACAACACCAATCGCACTATTGTTGTAGAAGGTAATCTGGCTCCTTATGCCCTTGAATTGTCACGCGATCGTATTACCGATGAAAATGCAAAAGTAAGCTTCTTGGCCAAAAATCATGAATTATTAAATTATCCGAATAAGATAACCGCAAATGATTTTGAAGGCTGGGTGCAGGAAAGAGGCTTATATTTTCCAAACAAATGGGGAAAAGAGTTTACTCCAATTCTTTCTTTTCAGGAAAACGGTGATGATCCAATGGAAGGAAGTCTGTTGGTTGCCAAGTACGGAGAAGGGTATTATATGTATACCGGCCTTTCCTTTTTTAGGGAACTTCCTGCAGGTGTACCCGGGGCGTATAAATTATTTGCGAATATGATCTCAATTGGGAAAAACGATTTTGAAAACAAGGTAAAAGAATAATTTATGGAACAATCTGAAGTCGCATCGGGTAAATGGAAAAAACTCTATACTTATTTGTTGATCGCAAATGCCGTATATATCATCATATTCTATATAATCACTCAACTTTATTCCTGATACATGGCAATTTTAGATTGGGTAGTTTTATTGGTAACCTTATTGTTTATTGTGATTTACGGCTCATGGAAAACAAAAGGCAGCAAGAATGTAAAGGATTTCATAAAGGGTGGTAGTGAAGCTAAATGGTGGACTATTGGCCTCTCTGTTATGGCTACTCAGGCAAGTGCGATAACATTTTTATCTACTCCAGGGCAGGCATTTCACAGTGGGATGGGATTTGTTCAGTTCTATTTTGGGCTTCCGCTTGCGATGATCATTATTTGTGTGGTGTTCATTCCAATATATCACAAGTTAAATGTTTATACTGCTTACGAATATCTTGAAAGCAGATTTGATTTAAAAACGCGATCCTTAGCGGCCATTTTATTTCTCATTCAACGCGGCCTGGCGGCGGGCATAACTATTTTTGCACCTGCTATTATACTTTCGGCAGTTTTAGGCTGGGACCTTCTTTCACTGAATATTATTATAGGGGTATTGGTTATTATTTATACAGTAAGTGGAGGGACTAAAGCCGTAAGCGTTACCCAAAAACAGCAAATGGGAATAATTTTTGTCGGAATGTTTGCAGCCTTCTTTATTATCTTGAGTTATTTGCCCGAAGATATTTCATTTTCAAAGGCGATAGAAATTGCCGGAGCAGGGGGAAAAATGGAAGTGCTTGATTTTTCCTTTGACCTGAATAACCGATATACCATATGGACAGGGTTTTTAGGAGGAACTTTTTTGATGCTGTCTTATTTTGGAACAGACCAATCTCAGGTCCAACGATATTTATCCGGAAAATCAGTTCGTGAAAGTCAACTGGGACTTTTGTTCAATGGCTTTTTGAAGATTCCAATGCAATTCTTTATTCTTTTGGTTGGAGTGATGGTGTTTGTTTTCTACCAATTCAATATTTCTCCCCTAAACTTTAATCCGGCAGCTACCGGGATGGTAATGAACTCTGAATTTGCAGAGGAATACACAGCACTTAATGAAAATCATAAGGCTGTTGTGGAGCAAAAGAAAGCGTTGCAACTAAACTTTGCAGCGCATCCCGAGAATCTTGA
>CAZQRD010000122.1:0-5563 GCA_964595535.1 uncultured Flavobacteriaceae bacterium
GAGCGGTAGGAAGGTGTTCATCCTGGTCACCAAGATGATTCTTTCCAAATTGACCAGTCATATAACCAAGTGGCTTTAATAATTCAGCAATTGTAGGATCTTCTTTCTTTAGTCCTTGGGGTGCTCCCGGCATACCTACCTTGGTAAGTCCTGTACGCACCGGTATTTGTCCAGTTATAAATGCCGCACGACCAGCAGTACAACTTTGTTCTCCATAATAATCTGTAAAAGACAAACCCTCATTTGCCAAACGATCAATATTCGGTGTTTTATATCCCATCATGCCACGATTCACATGACTCAAATTCCAGTAACCAATATCATCACCAAAAATGACCAAAATATTTGGTTTTTTTGTTTGTTGCGCCATTACCATTGAGGCACATAAAAACGCCAATGGCAAGAGTAATAGTTTAATTTTCATAAATTCAATTTATAGGTTTTTAGAAAGTTCAAAAATAAACTAACTATTACAGAAACCCATTATAAAGCAGGTAAACATGAGGTTAACTTAAAGGGTAAAATAAATCCTTACCTAGAATCTGTTTAAAACTCTATAAGCCTTCTTTTACAAGGCAAATTGAACTTCTTACGAAGTCTATACCTCCTTATTTTAACAGAATCAGGAGTCACATTTTGTATATTGGCAATCTCCTTGATATTTAGTTTTACGTCGTAAAAGCGAAGACTGGTGCAACTCATTTTCCGTTAAAATTGGATAACAATTTCTCAACTTGGAAGTGGTCATTCCTAATGTAATCAGTCAATTTTGTGGATCCGTATTTTTCCACAAACAGACCCACGATTCTGAATATTCATACAGGCAGTGAACACCAATCCTTTTTGGAGTTGCCTATTATTAAATGAGTACAATATCATTTTTCCAAAGCTATATTAACATAAAGCGCAGTTATAGCTGCATTCATTCGCTTTCTGAGCGATAACACCACTATGTAAAATAGCCGCTATCGTCATCCAAAACTCCACATGCCTGGCTTTAATGGGCCGCATATCCCGCTTTGAATAACTCAGCCATACTTTCCTTTCCCTAAACAATTTCACCTCCTTATTCGTCAATATTTCACATATAGACCCCGCCCCCTTTTGTTTAAGCGAGCTAATAGCATATAGCCAAGGGCCCCCAGCCTCTTCCTATGGGAAAATGAAAACTGGGAGGCCAAGGTAGGGAGTTGAATGAAAATATTTTCATATATAAGCAGGGAGGGTAGTATAAAAGGAATTCTTTTTGTCGTTGGTAATTTTTTTTAACTTTACATTGAAAGTTTTTACAATGGTGTCCAATTAGAGACCATGAAATGAGAAACAAGTTTAATTCACTGGTTAGAAGATAATTACCCTATAAGCTATAACCCTCCGGGGTCACAAGAAGAAAAGCCTAGCTCTTTGAGCTAGGTTTTTTTGTTTCAAAGCGGAGCTATTTCAACCTTGATCTATTCAATTGACAAGGTTAAAAAAATAGAAGGAAAATAGGATTTCTAATCTGAGCTAAGTATTTTTCATTATATCATTATATCATTATATCATTATATCATTATATCATTATATCATTATATCATTGTTCCAATGACACCTGACATTTATCATTGACCCCTTGCTTTAATTGATTTAAGTTTGTTTGAGGATCAAATTCTCACTGCGGTCTATGAAAACCTCTCGTAAGTTGTTATTTGTTTGTCTTTTATTTATGGTTTTTTTGGTTTCCAACATCTTGAGATCCCAGGAATTACCAAGGCAAAAAAAAATGCATTTTTCAGCAGATTTTAGGCTAAGAACTGAACCAGACTGGAATTCCCGTAAATCTGATGGGAGCTATCGCGACGATAGAATCAGATTCCGATTCAGGGTACGAGCTGGCCTCAACTATAAACCCAAAGAATGGGCTTCGTTTGGTATTCGATTCAGATCCGGTTATCCTGAGAAGCAGCAGGACCCACATTTAACCTTTGGAGATGGGTACCATGAGTTCGAGTCTGTACCCATAGGATTTGATAAGCTATTCTTTAAAGCGAATTACAAATGGTTTGAAGGATGGCTGGGAAGAAATACCTTCACATTTGAAAAACAGAATGAATTGTTCTGGAGTGACAACGTTGCTCTGGATGGTGTTTTTTTGAGTGCCGAGTTTGAAACAGCTCAAAACTGGATCAATTCTGTAAAGTATTCCGGAGGAATATTTACGATGTTCAATAGCTTTTCAACCTTTGATAATGACAGTTTTATTGGAATTCTTCAGCTAAGGACCCTCCATTGGAATAAGAGGTTAAAAGTGTTTCCTACTTTTTATCAATTCAACAGTATGCCTGATATTCCTGACGGCAATGAATCATATCGGTTCAATTATTCGATAGTTCAATTAGGATCAAAAGCACTTATTCTTGAGAAACCAAAAATTACCCTTGGATTGGACCTATACCGCAATCTTCAAAATTATGATAACAATACTTCTATACCAGATGCCTTAAAGGGTCAAAAATCAGGTATGGTCGCAAGTATTGTTTATGGCGATCTTGCTAAAAAAGGTGATTTTTCTCTTGGAACTTTTTTCATCTATCTAGAGCGTTATGCAGCCGTAGATTTTATCACCCAAAATGACTGGGCTCGATGGGATTATAGCGCACAGGGTTCAAGGGATGGGCGTTTAACCAACTTTAAAGGACTTGAAATTATGACTGGTTACAGGCTCACAAAAAGACTTCAACTTAAAATTCGATATTTTATGGTGGAACAACTAATCCCATATGGCACGGCTTTGGAAAATGGAAATAGGGTACGATTGGATATTGATTTTAAGATATAGAATTACGTATAATCATAAGGCGAAACAGTAAGTAAGATTCATCGGAATACTGCTGTTATGACTTGCGTTTTTATTTAGTTGATAGTAAAACTAATGCTTTTTTCTTGGATCTTTCTTAATTGAAATTTCATTCCTGAACATGCTAATGGAAATTAATGATACATCAATTTTAACTTGATAAAAGAGACTAAAATACCAGTTGCCGGTTTTTTTGTAATTTAACCTGCAAGTTAACGTCAAAACAAAACATCCTGATATTCTAGAAAACATGATGAAAATTAAGCCTTCTCGTAATAAAGAAAAAAAGCCATTGCCCTTTAAACTAACCATCAGTTTTGAAGGAGTTTTTGAATATTTGGAAAAAATAGTTCAAGACCCTAGTCACATATTGTTTCATAGCGCAAAACATTTATTGGAAGAGTATAAAAATCACAAAATTTTAAGAGAGGGTTTTGAAGACAAAAAACATTTGATTACCTACGAAAAGGAGATCGACAGGTTGCTTGACCTTTTGTTTCCCGATATGCTTCAAACTAATGAGATTAAGGCGGCAAGTATTCCTTTTGATTTTACCATTTTTAAATTTTCTTCCCGATTCAAAAAGATTATAGAGAACAGTGGTGATGATTATGAACTGGATATGCGTAACTATGATGAGTCGAAATTGTATATTCTGGCTTGTACCTTTATTCTTGCATATTGCCATGGTGTTGATTTCGATATAAAACCATCATTTTTTTACGATATACCTGATGTAGATAAAGGAGTCATAAAGCATTACAGAGCACTTTTTAATGGAGACTTCTTTAAATTAACACCACTACCTAATGCACCTAAGATTACCGACGAAGATATTGAACTTTTGATGGATAGTTACGACAATATAGATGTGTGGATGGAGAAATTTCCTCCAGAAAGTTATGATTTCAGGGGTTTTGGTATTATGAACCTGTTTGACGTGACCAATGATCAGGCCTTAGAAAATGTGACTCGGAATCTAGTTAAAAGAGATCTGGATTCATTTAAGAATTTGGAAGATAGCATTGCAAGGTTGTACAATTCAAAAACTGTTAAATTCGGCTTTTCTATTTATAATCTAGGCAATGATGGCTTGTCGGCGAAGAATTTCCTTAGTAACAGGAACTTCAATAGCAAAAACAGTTATCTCTTTAACGAAAACAAGCCCGTTGAAAGTAAGGAATTCTTTTGTGGGGGTATCATCGAGAATCTTTTTAAAAAAAAGGAAGTGGTTGCAATTTCTGATGTAAAACGATATGGAAAGAGCACAAATTACAATGATTTTTCAAAAGTGTTGCTCGACCAGAATATCCAAAGCATCATATTGGTTCCCATAGATCTGAACAATGGACAATTTGGAGCGATGGAACTTGTTTCGACGATTAAGCATGAGCTGAATTCAATGAATGCCAACAAATTAAAGGATGTGATCCCTATTTTTGAAATTGGCACCCAGGAGTTAATGGGAGAATACCAGAACATATTGGAATCTATCATACAGGAAAATTATACCTCAATTCATCCCACGGTAAAATGGAAATTTTATGAGGTTGCTGAGCGCTATCTGTACATGTCAAAAGAGGGAACTCAAAAAGTAAATCTGGAGAATATAGTTTTTGATAATGTGGTTGCTTTGTATGGGCAAAGTGATATTAGAAATTCTTCTGTGTTTAGAAATCGATCCATACAGGAAGATCTCGTCACGCAACTCAGTCATGCTTCTGAGATCATGAAAAAGGCTGAAAAACGCTTCAAACTGCCTATTTATGAAGAACTCTCGGCAAGAATATCGAAAAGCCTTGAAGGAGTTAGTGATGGGCTTCATACAGGAGACGAGAACAGCTTGATAGAATTCTTAAAAAATGAGATATATCCGGTTTTTGACCACCTTAAATCAGTAGATAAAGAATTGGCAGCGGATGTTCAAACCTATATGGACAGAATTGATGATGAGCTTCAGGTAATCTACGATAAGAGGAAAAAGTATGAGGTTAGTGTCAATGTTTTGAATGAAAAATTGGCTGATTTTATTGATAAAAAACAAGTGGAAGCACAAAATATGTTCCCTCATTATTTTGAAAGATATAAAACTGATGGCATAGAGTACAACATTTACATTGGTTCATCACTTGTAAAAAGCGAAAAGTATCATGAAATCTATCTGCAGAATCTTAGACTCTGGCAAATGCAGATGATGTGTGAACTTGAGAATGTTGCATTTGACCTAAAAGATAAATTGGATCATCCCTTAGAAGTAGCCTCACTGGTATTGGCTGTTAGCAGTCCAATATCAATTGAATTCAGGATGGATGAAAAACGGTTTGACGTCGACGGAGCCTATAACATCAGATACGAAATCATTAAAAAACGTATTGACAAGGCAAGAATTAAAGAAACCAATGAAAGACTTACCCAGCCGGGTAAGATTGCCATAGTTTACAGTCAGAAGAAGGACGCTCTTGAATATAGAAAATATATAAAACACTTACAGTCGACCAATTATCTTAGCCCAAATATTGAGGATTTGGAAATCGAAGAATTACAAGGAATTTCCGGCTTAAGAGCTTTGCGCGTTGAGGTAATCTATGATGTGAAAAAAGAAAAGAATGTAAGCCTCGATGATATCATGAAAGTTATCAAAGAATAATCAAAGCAACTATCAAGAAGCTTCGAGAAGTGAAAAGGCAACAATAAAGGCAATTACAGAAAGTATGATACCAAACATAA
>CAZQRD010000123.1:0-5460 GCA_964595535.1 uncultured Flavobacteriaceae bacterium
TTATAGAATTAGGTTTACATTTTAGATTAATCTTAACTTATCTAACGTAATAAATAAGAAAAATTGTGTGCAAATTTAATTTTTTTTTAAAGAATTCATATAATTTTTTTAAAGAATTCAATAGATGTGTTGATAAATAATGATTTTATGCCCAATATCTTAAGCGATTTATTTGATCTCTTTTTCCCTCAAGTATGTGTGAATTGTGGAAGGATACTTCAAATCAATGGGAGGTTTCTATGCTTTTATTGTCTTTCGGAAATGCCCCTTACTCATTTTAGTTTTATGCCGAAGAATGCAGTGGAAATCACATTTAAGGGAAGAGTTCCGGTTAGGGCAGCCACCTCATTATTGTACTTTGAAAAAAAGAGTCTGGTTCAAAATTTAATTCATCGATTGAAATACCATCAACAACCTGAAATTGGTGTTTTTTTGGGCCAATGGTTGGGAGAGGAAATGTTGATAAGTAAACGTTTTGATACAATCGATTTTGTTATTCCTGTGCCTTTGCATCCCAATAAGGAAAAAAGTAGAGGGTATAATCAGGTGATGCTGTTTGCAGAATCCCTGTCTGCTCAATTAAAGGTTGAACTGAGACCTGACCTGCTTATCAAGATTGTAGATCGTAAAACACAAACCCAAAAGCGCAGATCAGATAGGATCAGTGATATCAGCGAGGATTACTATATAAAAGATCATGATTCGATCAAAAACAAACACATTCTTTTGGTCGACGATATTATTACTACAGGAGCTACTCTCGAGGCTTGCAGTTATCAATTGCTCAATGTTTCTGGGGTTCAGTTAAGTTTTGCCAGTATGGCGTTTACGACTTAATTTTGATAAAAAAGAATCGATTCGCGCTGAAATAATAGTTAATTTGTGTTTTATTTGCACTATGATATTCCGGTATTGTTTTTTGATCTTTTTTCTGTTGATTCTTAACGGTTGTGCCAGAATGGGCCGCCCGGAAGGAGGGCCCAAGGATTTTGAGAAACCCATTATGGTAAGAGCTGAACCTGAGTTTAAAAGCTTGCAATTTGAAGAAGATCAAATAAAGATCTATTTTGACGAATACGTCAAACTCAAAGATGTGAATTCTCAGCTAATCATTTCCCCACCCCTTAAGAATTCACCGGTAATTACTCCCTTGGGATCTCCAAGCAAAAGAATCACTATCCAATTTAGTGACACTTTACAGGAGAATACTACCTACACTTTTAATTTTGCTCAAAGTATTATAGATAATACAGAAGGGAACATTCTCGATAATTTTAAATATATTTTTTCGACTGGTGATTATATTGATTCACTCAAGGTAAAAGGGGCGATCAAAGATGCCTTTGATCTTACTATGATTGAAAATCCGACAATCATGCTTTATCCTGTCAATGAGAATTATCAGGATTCAGTTGTTTTCAAAGAGAAACCAACCTATGTGGGAAGCACAATGGACAGCTTGAATAATTGGGAGATTACAAATATTAAGGCTGGGACCTATCGTCTGATTGCCCTCAACGATTCCAGGAAGAATTATAAATTTGATCCAAAAGAAGACAGGATAGGATATTACCCTGATTTGATTAGCATTCCGGGCGATACTGTATTTGATTTGTCTTTATTTAAAGAAATAGTACCGTTTAAACTGGTTTCAAGACCTAAGGATGTTTCGAAAGGACACGTTATTCTTGGTTTTGAAGGCAATTCAGAAAAAGTGGATATTCAAGTTCTATCAGATATTCCTGAAGACTTCAAGGCATTTTATACCAAAGACAGAAGGACAGATACGTTGAATTATTGGTTTAATCGTTTTGAACTCGACACTTTAGTATTACAAGTTAGTAAAGGACAATTTATCGATACAGTAAAAATCAAAATAGACGAAGAGGAAATTGATTCACTTCGTACAGAATTATCGACCTACGGTTTATTGCATATAAGAGATACTTTGCAACTGGGTACAACTGTTCCGCTGAAGAAAATCGACACCTCTAAATTTCATTTTATAGACAAAGATTCGCTAAAGGTCCCTTTTCACCTGGAATTGTCAGAAAGTCATGACAGAATCGATATTGAATTCAATAAAGAATTTCAGCAGAGTTATAAATTATTTATTGAACCCGGAGGGATTGAAGATATTCTGGGAATACAAAATGACACCATTAAAGCCACAATAAAAACGGGTAAGGTATCGGATTATTGCTCCATTTTTCTTAGCATACAAAATATCGAACGATTTCCTGTGATCGTTGAGCTGATGAATGATCAAGGAGATATTGTAGCCAAAACTTTTGCCAAAGAATCCCGTGAATTCGAGTTTCGAAATTTGAAACCTTCAAGATTCATGATCAGAATTACTTATGATGATAATGGAAATAAAAAGTGGGATACAGGAAATTTTTTACAGAAGCAGCAGCCTGAAAAGGTACATTATGTGAAATCGATCATCGAAGCCAAGGCGAATTGGGAAGTTGAAGAGAGTATCTTACTCGACCCCTGATGCATTTTAAATGTTAGGGATTGAATGTTATTTTAAATTCTCTAATGTGATTTATATTTCTTTTTACTTTGATAGAAGTTAGTATCTTTGTTGTTTAGAATCATTTTAATTAAGGATATCAATGAGTTTTAATAAACAGGATATATATAAAGCTTTGGAATCAATTTCGGCTCCGGGCGAAGGAATGAATCTTATCGAAAGTGAAGCAGTTACTAATGTTGTTGTCTTTGGAAAAGAGATTCTTGTTGACGTTACCATCAAAAACCCATCGCTTCAAGCGAAGAAGAAGGTTGAAGTAGAGATCATGAAGGTGATCCACGATCAGGTTGATGAAAAAACTGATGTAAAGGTAAATGTCAAGGTTGATGCACCAGCTAAGCCTGCTCCTATTAAAGGGAATCAGATTCCAGGCGTAAAGAATATTATCGCTGTGGCTTCCGGTAAAGGTGGTGTTGGAAAATCAACAGTTACAGCCAACCTTGCTGTTTCTCTCGTTAAAATGGGTTTTAATGTAGGTATTCTTGATGCTGATGTTTATGGACCTTCTATACCTATCATGTTTGATGTTGCCAAAGAAAGGCCATTATCTGTCAATGTAGATGGTAAATCAAAGATGCAACCTATTGAAAATTATGGAGTTAAATTATTGTCTCTGGGATTTTTTACAGATCCTAATCAAGCAGTAATCTGGAGAGGAGCCATGGCATCCAAGGCTTTAAACCAAATGATATTTGACGCCAACTGGGGAGAGCTGGATTTCCTTTTGGTAGACCTTCCTCCGGGAACAGGTGATATACACCTTTCTATGGTGCAGGCAGTTCCGATAACTGGGGCCGTTATTGTAAGCACTCCTCAAGCCATCGCTTTGGCGGATGCAAAAAGAGGTGTGGCCATGTTTCAGCAGGAAAATATTATGGTCCCGGTTTTGGGTATCGTAGAGAATATGAGTTATTTCAGCCCTGCTGAATTACCGGATAATAAGTATTATATATTTGGAAAAGACGGAGCGAAACACCTGGCGAAAGATCTTGAAACAACGCTTCTTGGAGAGATTCCATTGGTACAAAGCATCAGAGAGGCTGGTGATGTGGGGCATCCTGTGGCTTTGCAGGAAGATACAGCTTTGGAGCAAGCCTTTGTCGAAACCACTAGGAACATGTTGTCCCAATTGGTAAAGCGAAATGAGGATCTGCCTCCAACCGAAATTGTTAGGATTACCACAATGTCGGGCTGCAGTTCAAAATAAAATAACCGTGATACGATTATCGTGTTAGGGTAAAATATTTTTAAAATGGGAAAAAAAGAGCTACTGGATAATATAGAAAAGGCACTGAGTGAGATACGCCCGTATCTGCTCATTGATGGAGGAGATATCTCTTTTGTTTCCTTGGATGATGATATTGTAAATATCAAATTCCACGGGGCTTGTATTGGTTGTAATGTGAATCAGATGACGCTTCGAAATGGAGTGGAAGCTACGGTTCAAAAGTATGCGCCCCAGATCAGAAAAGTGGTAGAAGTGAAATAGCCTCTACCACAACTCAATTTACATATTCTTAAATAATATTCGTTATATTTGTTTAGATCGAAAGAACAGGTGTAATATGAGCCACTTTTTTGCCGAATTAGTATCACTTATAAAATTCCTGATGAAGAGAATGCCAGCTTAATTTAGCATGTTTTCTTATAACTATGTCTTTCTTTTGCTAATATTAAAATTAAATATATGCCGAGATATCATACGTTAGGCAACATTCCTTCAAAACGCCATACGGTTTTTAAAGATGAGGAAGGTAATTTCTTATACGAAGAACTCTTTGGAACTGTTGGTTTCGATGGGATGTCTACTTTGTTATATCATACCCAAAGGCCTACTCAGGTAAAGAAAATAGTTGCGTCTTATGACGTTAGTCCGAAGGTGGCTGTGGAAAAGAATATGAAGTCTATCAGTTTGAAAGGTTTCGAGGTTGCTCCCAAACAAGATTTTTTGCAGAGTAGGGTGCCCATTTTGGTAAACAGTGATTGTCAGATCAGTTTGGCTTCACCCAGCCATTCACTTCGAGATTATTTTTATAAAAACACGGATGCTGATGAAGTTATCTTTGTGCATCAAGGTTCTGGAAAACTAAGATCTATGTTAGGCAACATTGAATTTGGCTATGGAGACTATTTGGTGATTCCCCGAGGCATGATCTATCAGATTGATTTTGACACTCAAGAGAATAGGTTATTCATTGTTGAGTCGAAAGCCCCCATTTACACACCCAAAAGATACCGCAATTGGTTTGGACAAATGCTGGAACACGCTCCTTTTTGCGAGAGAGATATGCATCCTCCAAGCGAATTAGAAACTTTTAATGAAGCAGGTGATTTTTTGATCAAAGTGAAAAAGCAGGATTTTATGCATGAATATGTATATGCCTATCATCCATTTAGCGTTGTGGGTTGGGATGGATATAATTTTCCTTATAAGTTTTCAATCCATGATTTTGAACCCATAACGGGCAGGGTTCATTTGCCACCACCAATACATCAAACCTTTGAGTCTGCCGGATTTGTAATCTGTTCTTTTGTTCCTAGATTGTACGATTACCATCCTAAAGCAGTTCCTGCGCCATATAATCACAGTAATATTGACTCTGATGAGGTTTTATATTATGTCGCTGGTGATTTTATGAGCCGAAACAATATTGAAAAAGGTCAAATCACCTTGCATCCCGCCGGAATACCTCATGGACCTCATCCTGGAGCTATGGAACGCAGTATCGGTAAAAAGTCAACGGAAGAACTTGCTGTTATGGTCGATACTTTTAAACCTTTAATGCTTACTGAGGCTGCCATGAAGTTGGCTGACAATGATTATTATAAGAGTTGGTTAAATCATTAAAAAATAAAATGATGAGCGATATAAAAAATGTAGAATACGGATTAGAAAAAATATTTGAAGGAGCACAAGATTT
>CAZQRD010000124.1:0-5363 GCA_964595535.1 uncultured Flavobacteriaceae bacterium
TCCAAAGTCCAAGGTCCAAAGTCCAAGGTCCAAAGTCCAAGGTCCAAAGTCCAAGATTCAAGGTTCAAGGTCCAAAGCTTAATGAATTGATATTTAATTTATTAACCTTGTTTTTAGCAACCCCTGTTACAACCCCTGAATCCATTCATTTTTGATGTTTTTGACTTTTTATCAATTCGACTTATTAATGAATATTGCTCGATCGAATGACACTAAGTTCGAGTTTTTGGACATAATTTTTCTAGTTTTTAATATTTCTTTTCAATTAGGGATTTAATTTCAAGTTTTAGAAAACTTAGAAAAGAAATATTGTTGAAACTTTCGAAATGAATACTCCAAATCCGCTCATTAACTTTTTGATCACTTTGTTTTTCATAACCTTGTTCTAAAATTTGTTTTAATGATGGAGATGATAATTTATAATTTTTGAATACTCGTATATATTTCTTATCTTGAGTTATTTAAATAGCTGAAATTCAAATAATTGGATTTCAATAAATATCAACCCGATGAATACAGGGCAATCCATGGATCAGGTATTTATTAATAAGGTTACTCACTTAATTGAGATCAACCTCGGGAATGAACAATTTGGTGTAAAGGAATTAGCAAAAAAGTTGGGAATGAGCAGATCCAATTTACACCGTAAACTTCAAACGATTAAGGGTATATCCGCCAGCAGGTTTATCCGTGAATACAGGCTTGAAAAAGCGATGATTATGCTGAAAGAAGATACGGCTACCGGCTCAGAGATTGCTTATAGGGTCGGATTTGGCAGCCCCAGTTATTTTAGCAAATGTTTTCATAAATTCTACGGTTTCCCTCCCGGCGAAGCAAAATATAGAAATAGAGAAGAATTTGATTCAAAAAATAATGTGACAGATTCTGTATTGCATCGTCAAAAATCTTATGTAGTAAGAATTGCTTTAGTTTCCATATTGGTTCTAACATGCCTAATTGCCATTTCATACCTTATTTATTCTTATTCAGGGGATAATTTGACAAATAAAACTACCGAAATTACCCTAAGAGACAAATCTATTGCCGTGCTCCCCTGCGTTAATCTGAGTGATGAAAAAGAGAATCAATACTTTGCTGATGGACAAATGGAAGCTATTCTAAATCACTTGACAAAGATTTCCGAACTCCGGGTTATTTCAAGAACTACCATGTTTGGTTACAGGGAATCGACAAAGAGCATCCCTGAAATAGCCAAAGAGCTCGGTGTAAAGTATGTTTTGGAATTAAGTGTGCAAAAATCTAATCAGAAGGTTAATATAACTGCTCAATTGATAGACGCAGACACTGATAGGCACGTATGGTCGAACAATTATATTCGTGATTTGTCAGATATTTTTGCCATTCAGACTGAAATTGCCAAAAGAGTAGCCAAGCAGTTAAGAGCGAAAATCACCACTAGTGAGCAGGCAGTTATTGAAACCGTTCCAACATCAAACCTAACAGCGTATGATTTCTACTTAAAAGGGCTTGATTATCATAATAGAAGTCTCCAAGCAGAATATTTTCAATATGCATTACAAATGTTTGAACGCTCTGTTGAGATTGATCCTGACTATACATTGGCATGGGTTGGATTAGCTTCTGTTTCGAGCGATATTTTTTGGTTTAATTTTGAAGGCAGTGAAAAGCATAAAAAAATAATCAAAAAATATCTTGATAATGCTATTGCTCTTGATCCCGAACTACCAGAAGTGGAGCTTGAAGAAGCGTTATATTATTTCCGAACTGAATTAAACTATCCAAAAGCAATTCAAATTCTGGAAAAGCTCAAATCTGAATATCCAAACAATTATATATTTCATGCCTGGCCTGGCTTTGTTTACAGGAGAATGGGGCAATTTGAAAAATTTAAAGAATACATGGATAAATCTATCAAATTAAATCCATTATTCTGGCAAGGTTATTTTGCTGCAGGTGAGACTTTAATTATGCTCAGAAGGTATGAAGAAGCAGAGAATTATTTAAAAACTGCCATTGATTTAAATCCTGCTGAATCCAATAATTATATTTTTTTGGCCCGACTATATCTCATTACGGGTGAAATAAATAAAGCCCGAACACTGTTGAATGATAATAAAAATATCACTGATCCGGTAATTAATAAGACACGTAGTAATACTGAATTAATGAATAGGAAATATGAATTAGCCACCCAAATCCTTGAATCTTCTCCGGAAGAATTAATAGTTAGTCATGAGGCCTATTCAACAAAATCCTTACAATTAGCCCTTATTTACTATGAAATGTTAAACGAGAAACAGTCAAATATATATTTTCAAAAAGCCAGGAAGGTTTTAGAAGATAAACTAATGGAATTCCCAAACGATTCACGTATCTATAGTTCACTGGGAATTACCTATGCCGGACTGGGAATGAAAGAAGAAGCCATGGAGGCCAATAACAAGGCTTTGTCTCTTATGAACAGCTCTATTGATGCGTTGAGGGGAGTATATCGTGAGTTGGATATGGCCAGGATTTTAGTGCTGCTTGGCAACAATGATGGCGCCATCGAAAAACTGGAATTTCTGCTTCAACAATATAGCTTTTTGTCTGTTGAATTACTGAAAAATGATTCATTTTGGGACCCGCTAAGGGAAATGGAATCTTTTAAAATCATGATCAACAATCCGAAATATCAGATAAATTTGGCTAATAATGAATACAAGATGAAATCTTAATCTTTATTTTTCAGCTCTTCATTTTCAGAATCAAACCACTCACTTATTCAACATAATTTATACGATTGTAATTATGTTGAAAATATTCTCCAAAACTTATAGCATTTGCAACATAGCCACTAAGTAGTGCATTCTTTTTAAAGACATATTTGAGTAGCCATAATTTATAATAACTTTTAAATATATGATCATGAAAAAAATTATAATTGCAATTTTTGCCCTATGTCTTTTAAATTCTTGTAATAAGGAAGTTTTAGACGTTTCTTCTGATGAATTTAATAGTTCAGAAATGAAACGTTCGGTTGACCCGAAAACTGAAGGAGTAACTATACCGTTTAAATCAAATTTCTATACAGAACAACAAGGACTTATTGATATGGATGCATGCGAGGGAGATTTTATTGGTTTAAATACCCAGGTAGGTGGGGGAAACGCTACGCATCTTGGAAAATTCAAAACACGAATGGAATTTTGCATGAATTTCAATGATACATCACCTAAATTTGGAGAGTACTGGGCAGTAGATGGGAAATTTATTGCTGCAAATGGAGATGAACTGTACTTTACTGTTTCCGGACAAGTTTTGATGTATCCAGAGGGGTTTGATCCTTTCTATGTGGCATATTTTGACGATCCTTTTACGTTTACCGGAGGTACCGGTCGATTTGTAGGCGCTACTGGATCAGGTTATACAAATAGTTTAACAAATTTCGCACATACAGATCATAATTGGACGGGAACGTTAACTCTACTAAAAGGAAAGTAATAAATCAACAAACTGCTAATTACGGAACAAAAAAACCTTAACTTTCTGATAAATAGATTGTTAAGGTTTTTTATACATTAAAAACTACTCTGTTCTGGAACTCTTTTTGTCAAACCCCCTGACACAACTCCTGAACCTGATCTTTCTCTTTAAACCTTGACTTATTTACACGTCTGACTTACAAATGAATCAATTTTCATTCAATGGTACTAAGTTCGGGTTTTTTACTAAATTTTCCCTTTCTATCACTTATGAAGCAAGTCCCATAAAACATTCCTTTTAGGAGACAATTAATAAGGGGAAAACCTAGTAATTTTAAAAAAAGGATGGTAATTTTATGATATAATTAAATTACTAATTATGCTTTTCCCAAGAGATAAATTACAAGAAATAGTTGTTGCACTGGATACTGTAATTGATAAAATTTCTGAATTTGAACATAAGTACAAATCTCAACTAAATAATGTACATCCAAATTACGTCCAAAGTGCGAAAAATTTAGTCCATTATTTAGCCATGCGATCATTTAATATCAATGTTTTGCAGGAAAAACTAGAGGAAATCGGATTGCCTATTGCTCTGGAATCTCAAAATAATATTTTATTCGGCTTACTAAATATAAGGACAGTTATTAACAGTTTACTGAATAATAAATTATTTGATGAACAACAAAAATATCTTAATAATAAGGAGGTTATAGAAATTCAGAAACAAAATTTCAAGGCACTCTTTGGAAAAATAAAAAATAAAAGAAAAACGGCCATTATGGTCACCCAACCTGTAGATGCCGCAAGTGATAAACAATTTACAAAATCGCTTTTAAAACAAGGTATGGACTGTGCCAGAATCAACTGTGCGCATGATGATGAAATTGTTTGGAAACAAATAATTGATAACATTAGAGTACATAAAAAGAGCTGTAAAATTATGATGGATTTAGGCGGCCCAAAGCTCAGAACAGGTAAAATGAAACCTGGCCCTAAAGTCATTCATATAAAGCCAAAAAAAAACACATTAGGTAAGGTAATAGAACCGGCTAAGATTTGGTTGGCACCATACGGCATAAAGCCTCCTATGGGTAAAGAGGCTGATGTTATTATTCCCGTAAACAAAAAATGGCTTCGAAAGACAAAAAAAGGATCCTATATTATTTTTAGAGATTTACGTGACAAAAAGCGCAAAATTTATATTGATGAAAGAGAAGATAACGGACGTTGGGGCTCATGTAGCAAGTCGACTTTTGTAACTACCGGAACTTTATTGAATGTATATTTAGAAAAGAAATCGACTTTTGAAATACATACTGTTCATGAATTGTTGCCATTGGAAGAAGTCATCTTTTTATATGAAGGTGATTTGTTAAGATTAGATAAAAAAACCATTCCAGGTGAGCCTGAAGTTTATGATGATGAAGGTAATCTCAAAGAATTAGCTCATATTTCTTGTACTTTGCCAGAGATCTTTGATCATATCAAATCCGAAGATCAGATTTTTTTTGATGATGGTAAAATTGAAGGGATTGTAAAAGAAATCCATGCTGATCATTTAATTATTGAAATCACCAATGCCAAAAAAAAAGGAGGAAAATTGAAAGCCGATAAAGGAATAAATTTACCAAATAGTGATTTAGGCTTAGGAGGATTGACCAAAAAAGATATAAAAGATTTAAAATTTGTAGCGCGGCATGCCGATGTGGTTAATTTTTCTTTTGTTAACAACAAACAAGATGTTGAGGATTTGCTCGAGGAGTTGAAAAAATTAAAGGTAAATATGGGTATCATTTTAAAAATTGAAACTAAAGAAGCCTATAGAAATTTACCCGGTATTTTGTTGAAAGCAATGGAAAATTATCCTATTGGTGTCATGATTGCGAGAGGAGATTTAGCCATAGAAACCGG
>CAZQRD010000125.1:0-5350 GCA_964595535.1 uncultured Flavobacteriaceae bacterium
TCAGTTTAATGAAAAAATGGGACTGGCTGTTAAGGATATTAAACAAGGTCTTTACCAAAGAAATGAATTGACTTATTTGACAGGCTCTGTTATGGCCAAAGATAACATGAATTTCAATTTAAGCCTTGACAGTTTGCAGGATGCTTCCATATATTTTATAGATGATTTCTTGAACGAGCGATTGCTTCAAAATGGAATCAAAGCTGAATATAGTTTTGTTCTTTACAATATGGATTCAAGCAACGTGCTACATTCAGGAAATTCGTTTTCAAATGAAGAAAGGTTCTTAAGATACCCTATAATATTGGATGGTTATTTGCCATCATTGATGAAGGATAAAGTAATTCTTGAATTACAATTTAAAAATGTGAATCGGTATTTCTTATCTCAACTCAATGGCTTGACGATTCCAAGTATTATATTTTTGGTGATTATAATAATTGTGATTGTATGGGTTTACAGATCCTTTTATTTGCAGAATAATCTAATCATGACCACCAATGAGTTTATTAATAACCTGACTCATGAATTAAAAACACCAGTTTTTACTATTGGCGTGGCCACAAAAATTTTAGAAGAAAAAGGGCAAGAAGATTCCAAAGAACTCATTGGAATGATCAGAGTTCAAGTTGTAAAATTAAAAACTCAAATTGAAAAGGTATTAGAACTTGGGAATATTGAGGAAAAGAAAGGCTTTGTAAAACGATTAGAATTGGACATGAGACCTGTTTTAGAAAGTGCTATTCTTAATTTTAAGCAGCAAGCCGTCTTAAATAATTTTAGCTTTAAAAGCGAAATAAAGGGAGATTCATTAATTGTCATGGGAGATGCTTATCACATTGAAAATGCCATAAGTAGTTTGCTTGAAAATGCAATTAAATACTCTGGAGATCCAATTGACATCGATTTATTGGCCTTTAAAAGGAAAGATAAATTGCTCATAAGCATTTTAGATAAGGGAATAGGCATTAATCAAGGTGATATAAAAAGAATATTTGAAAAGTACTATAGGGTTATTGATGGAGATCTACATAAGGTAAAAGGACATGGTTTAGGCTTACATTATGTCAAACGAATTGTACATTTGCATAAAGGGAAAATTGAAGTAGAAAGTAAAATGGGAATAGGTTCTGCTTTCACCATAATATTACCATTAAAATAATATGGACCACAACAGACGGTTATTATTAGTAGAAGATGATCAATCATTAGGGTATCTGTTGTCAGAATATCTTGAAATGAAAGACTTTGAAGTACGATGGGTGAAGAATGGAAAGGAAGCCCTTCTCGCTATGGAAATTTATCAATTTGATTTAGCCGTTCTCGACGTAATGATGCCAGAAATGGATGGATTTACTTTGGCTAAGGAAATTCGCCATACATATAAAGATACGCCCTTTATGTTTCTAACATCAAGATCTATGAAAATTGATGTACTCAAAGGATTTTCGCTTGGAGCCATAGATTATCTGAAAAAACCAATAGATGAAGAGGAATTAGTAGTAAGGTTAAATACTTTATTGCAGACCTTGTCCAAATCAAATTCAAAGGATTCCAATAAGATAAATGAATATGGAATTGGTCAATATAGGTTTTATGTTGATAGACAAGAAGTGATATTTAGTGATGGGGAAGTACAGAAATTAACCTTACGTGAAAGTAAACTGTTAGAATTACTTGTGCGTAAACAAGATGAACTTTGTTCGCATAAAGAAATACTTCACAGTCTTTGGGGGCAGAATGATTTTTTTGCCAAGAAAAGTTTGAATGTTTTTATCTCCCATTTAAGAAAATACTTTAGCAAGGATCCATCGATTAAGATAGAGAATTTACATAATCAGGGTTTTATTTTTAAAATTAAAAGGCTGTAGATTACAATAAGTATCGAACAAAAAAAAAGGCTACCAATTAAATTGGTAGCCTTTTATATTATTTCTTTCTAATAATTAGTAACCAGGATTCTGGACTAAATTAGTATTAGATAGAATTGCATTAGAAGGAATAGGATAAAGTTCTTTGGTTTTATCACCTACAGATCCTGGATCTTTAAATTCCCAATCATTACCGAATCCACCTAAACGGATCATATCAGTTCTTCGAACGAATTCTACCCACAATTCTCTTCCTCTTTCGTCTAAAATTGTTTGAGCACTAACACTAGCAACTGGATCTGCTTTTCTCAAAACTCTAAGTTCGTTCACCATAGCAGTTGCATCTTCTCCTTTCCATACCATAGCTTCAGCTTTCATTAAATAAGCATCTGCATATCTGAAAATGATTTGATGTCCGGTAAAACCTCCATTAACTGGGTGGTACTTGATCGTTCTGATACCAGTTGCCTCACCATTACCTACTAAACCAGGGAATTCTTTTGTAAATACCAATGGATTGCCAGCACGGTCATTAAGTTGAGTTGCATCCTCATTATATTGCTGCCCAATAAGGAATCCATATCCAATACCTAAATTTGTGTCATCAGCATTGCTAGCATCTGGTACCCAACCTCTTCGTTCTTCTTGTCCGTCCCCAACATTATTCGTGTTCGGAGCTCCTTCAAAAAGATCATAGAATTCTGCCAAAGTAGAAAAACCATTCCATCCACCGTCAGTGTTATCAGGAGAATTTTGTCTGTAGTGCATTCCATTCCAGATTCTGTTACCAACTCCTGAAGCCATCCACCAAATTGTTTCAGTATCCTGATCTTCTTTAAAAATATCAAAATACCCATCTTGAAGCGCATAGCCTGAATTTGTAATCTCGTCAACAAGACTCATTACCTCATCCATATCCGCTGTTTCAGGACCGGCTGCACCAACATAAACAAATTTATTCAGTAGTAATCTAGCTTTTAAGAACTGAGCAGCTTCTTTAGTTGCCGTATTCGTAGTTGCATTATCAGGTCCTGAACTAGGAAGACCAGCGATAGCACCATTTAAATCAGCCAGGATAAAGTCAAAAGCTTCCGCTCTGGTAAGTACTCTTGGCGTTATTTCTGGTCCTTCGTCTGGCTCTCTAAATGGTACCTGTCCATAAAGATCCATAACCTGGAACATAGCATAAGCTCTTAAAAATTGAGCATCAGCCTTTTGTTCAACGCTAGGACTACTTCTTTCATCAATTATTTCTGTCGCCAAAAATGCATTTTGATTCATTTGGTTCCATACCGTTAAAACATATAGGTGTGAAGCTGACCAAGTATGTTGGTGCAAAACTCTCCAGATACCATTATCACCCCAGTCAGTACCCCTTGTAGGAACTAACATTTCATCAGTAGATACTTCTTGCAAAGCAAAGAAATTATCCTGAGATTCCAAATGTCCTCTTAAAGCGTTATAGAGATTTGTTATAGAACCATCTACATTTTCGACACCATTAAATCCTTCACCTCCTCCATCACTTATGATAGAGTCAGTTCCTTTGATCTCCAAATCTGTACATGCAACCAAAAACACTCCGGCTGTAAGAGAAAGGAAACCTCTTTTTATAAGTTTTTTATTAAACATAATTTTCATGACTATTATTTTTTAAAAAGATAAGTTTAATCCTATTGTAAATACTCTAGGTCTAGGGTAAGAGGTATAATCAATACCTGCTGTAGGAATACCATTTAATAGATCGCCTCCCCCAGGAGTCGTATTAATTTCAGGGTCCAAACCTTTATAATCGGTAATTAAAAATAAGTTTTGACCAGTTGCGTAAAGTCTTAAATTGCTGATTTTACTTTGTTCTTTTAGACCGAATGTATATCCAAGTGTTGCATTTTGTAATCTTACAAAGTCACCTTTTTCTAAGAATCTTGTTGATACTGCAGCTTCAGCATTTCCTGCTTCTCCACTAGTAAGTACATCAGGAGTTACGTTACGTGCATTGGCAATAGATCCAGCAGTGAAAAATGCATTTTGAGTATTGTTATATACATATCCACCCGATTGACCTGAAAAGAAAATATTGAAATCCCATTTTTTATAAGTAAGTGACGTATTCAATCCAAAATTAGTTGTTGGAAGTGCAGATTTACCTACGAAATTCTGGTCATCACCAATTGGCTGACCATTAGCGTCAAAACCTTCAAACTCTCTTAAGAAATAAGAAAACAATGGTTGATCTTGAGCTAGGATTTGAGAAAATGCTCCTGATAATCCTTGACCTCTAATGGTTCCGGCTGGAATCTGACCAGGGAATCCTTGAATCTCATTATTGTTATAGGAGATATTAAAGCCTGCGCTCCAAGTGAAATCATCTGTTTGAAAGAAATCATATTCTATCGACCATTCAACACCTTCATTTAAAACTTTACCATCTAAATTCACAAAGAAAAATGGTTGTGGAGAAGGTTGAGCGGCCTCGACGTTCAATAATAAATCTTGAGTTTCTTTTCTGTAAAAATCAAGACTAGTTGTTAACCTGTTATCATTTAAACCAAAATCAAATCCAAATCCATAAGAAGTAGTTTCTTCCCATTTCAAATCAGGATTGGCAAAAGCAACAACCTCAGTACCAGGTGTGTCAACATTTCCATTTGATTGAATACTAGGTCCAGCAAAGCGTTCTCTACGTACAAAATTACCATGACCTAAACCATCCTGGTTACCTGTAATACCCCAACTTAATCGGGCTTTTAAAGTAGATATTTTATCTCCGATAAAATTTTCTTCGTTCATCTTCCAAGCAAAAGCAGCTGAAGGGAATACACCGTATTTATTATTTCCACCAAACTTAGATGATCCATCAATCCTTACCGTTGCAGTAAATAGATATTTGTTCATTAAGGTGTAATTACCTCTTGTAAAGAAAGATTGTATTTCATCAGTAAAATCATATGTATCACCAGTAACAGATCTCACCTTTGATAAAGCGGATCCAATAAGGGGATCACTAGACAGAGTTGGAAACAACCTGTTCACAAAATTATTGTTAGGTTCTAAACCATATTGTTGATAAGAACCGTCAATCAATGATTCAATAGAATTTGCAGTTGATTTAAGATCGTCAGCCATTTGGCTCATATCATTTGTATCATAACCTAATCCATTTACATTACGACCACTACGCTTAAAATCCTGATATGAATAACCTCCTAAAAGATTCAATTTTGAGTTGTCCCAATCTTTATCCCAAGTTATCGTAAATTCCATCAATTTACTTTCTGTATCCAGATCATTTAATGCACCTCTACCATTTCCAAATACACCATCACCTAAATTTGTGGCTAAACCAGAAGTTTCAGTCTGTCTTGAAGAAGTTGATGTATCATATCCTAAGGTAAGCTTAGCTACCAATGAAGGTATAATGGCGTAATCAGCCGAGAAATTCATTAAAAATCGATCGGTATTTGTATTACTGTCAGTAT
>CAZQRD010000126.1:0-5306 GCA_964595535.1 uncultured Flavobacteriaceae bacterium
GTATTAAAAAACAAAGTGTATTAGTACATCAAATTGGCCATGCATGTGGATTACTACATTGGTATTGGCAAGATAATTTTATGATAACTCCAACATCTATAAGTAATGATAAAGTTACTTTGTGGCAAGCTAATATTCTAAGAAGCTCAAGACATGTACATTATACTTAATGTATTTTTCTATCTAAAACCAATCAGGACTCTCCAATAAAAAATGGGATAAAACCATTAAAGAATTGGCTAAGAATAAACTAGCTGCCATAATTAAAACTGATAAAGGTTTGATTGTGAAGGTGGTGAATAGTGAATGTCATTCCCACGAAAGCGAATGTCATTCCCATGAAAGCGAATGTCATTCCCATGAAAGCGAATGTCATTCCTACGTAAGTAGGAAAAAAAGGGTTACTAAACCTTTTCCAAACGCTCTGCCCCCTTTTTTTTGTTGGTAGAATGCAGCAGATAGTTACTGGTTTTTGGTCATGATTTGGGCACAAGTGACATGACTTAGCGGTTATAAAAATATTTATATAAATTTATGGTCAGGAACTAAACCGAAAAGGTAGTGTCTAAAAAATTCACTACTTTTAATATACTAGACCGATAGGCAATATTTAAAAACAAAATTAATGGGATTACAGATAAGTAAAAGTGATTGGGTGTCATTTATCATGACTCTTATTGCTACGTTAGTTGGTGTATTAATTGCTATAACACTAACCAATTCGGAAATTAGAAATAAGGAAAAAGAGGACACAATAAAACTTCTAAACACCGCGAAATTGATCGTGAAAAACACCAATCAATATGCGAAAAGCCTTGCCAGTCACGTTATTGAACTTGAAAAGGATACTATAACAAATAGTAATCAGTCAATAGAAGAACTTAAATCGTCAAACCCAATTCCATATCCCGATTTGTTAGAAACTATAATCTCAAATGAATTAATTTCTAAAAACATATCTGAATTTTCCCATAATTATATTTATAGTGGATTAAATAATTTGAGAAAACTAACAAAATATGAGACAGTAGACTATTATCAAAAATCTCTGGAGGAAATTATTTTGCTATTAGATTTGGAAATAGAAAATCAAAAGGGCGAAATCAATTCTCAAGAATTCGAGTCTAAATTTGATAAGGGTAAATTTGAGATTGAGAATAAATATTCAAAAAATAATATATTAGAGATTAAGACAGAATAAAACCCAATCAGGACTCTCCAACAAAAAAAGGGGGAAGACATAGTATATAGCCACACAATCTTGGTCATGATTTGGTCACTTCATGGTTATTAACCTAAATTCAAAGCTTCAAAAATTGATTTATTGAGGTATTGTTATATTTATAAAGAATTAACACAACCTTCGAGTATGATAAAATTCTTTCAAACATTCTGAATAACCAAGACTTTACTTATAATCAAACTCTACACCATTACTTATGAAAAACTTTACATTCTTATTATATATATTCCTTACCGGTTTTTATTCCTGTAACCAAAATCCAGATAATTCTGGGTCGACGGAAACAATGACCAAGATGGAAGCAACTGTTTCGGAAAAAGAGAAAGCCATCAACCAAGTTGTGAAAGATGCCTATGCTTTCATTTCTTTCGAAAAAGGAACAACACCAGACTATGAAGCTTTGAGAGCTCTTTTTACCGATGATGCCACGTTGTACAACTTCCGTGGTGATAGCTTGGCGTTCTCCAACATAGATGACTTTATTGCAGGATTCAAAGTTGGTATTGATGGCGGCGAAATGATTGCTTTCAATGAAGTAGAATTGGGAGGAAAAACTGAATATTTTGGCAAAATTGGGCACCGCATTAGTGCCTATGCTTCTTACTTTGATGGCGCCGAAGAGATTGGAGAAAAAGGTGTTAACAGCTTTCAGGTCCTGAAGGTGAATGGTAAATGGCTTATCAACTCCATTATATGGGATGTTGAAAAAAATGGGCAATCTATTCCGGAAAGATATCTCACTGAGAAGTAAGAATATTAAAAAGGAAATTAATAGCTTATCGAAAATAACTTTTGTGGAAGTTTGAATAGTGGCGATAGAAATAAACAACGAACTACAAACTTAAGCCGTGTATAAGTAGTTGCTTGTTCTAGCCTACTCTGAAAATACTTGCGGAATTTTTAGTTTGCTGTGTATTTGCTAAATTAGGTGCTTAAACCACGCAACTAATTATACACAAGCATGTTGGTATTTATTTAAAGCAAATCGCACTATAAGGTATAATATAATTTCTTAGACTAAACACATGAATAATTAATGTTTTCACCCGAAACCAAAAGGAACATTTTTAGAATCATACCATTTGGAGTGATATGGTTGATCTTTGGTATAAGCTATTCATTAATTGAGAAAGGATTACTAGACGACTTAACACATTATCCTTCAACTGGCAACCCATATAATTTTGGAGGGAACACTATTGCTTTCCTTATTTTAGTGGCAGTTACAGGATTATTAGTGGGAACCATCGAAATAATGTTTCTAAATAGTCTTTTTAACACTAAAAGTTTCGGTAAAAAGTTATTTTATAAATCATCGATTTATGTATTAATAATAGCCATATTTCTTTTAATCACTACATTGATTAGTAATATATATATCCTTCAAGCCGATCTATTGGATAATGAAATATGGAAAAATGTGTGGACGTTTTTAACGAGTTTCGCATATTTAAGTATTGTGGTATACGTCTCTATTGTAATTGGCATTTCATTATTTTTTTCTGAGGTAAGTGAGAACCTTGGAATATCGGTACTTCACAATTATTTTTTGGGGAAATATCACAAACCAATTCAGGAAGAAAGGATATTTATGTTTTTAGACATGAGGTCTTCAACTACCATCGCGGAAAAGATAGGGCATGTTAAATATTTTGAAATGCTCAAGGACTATTATAAGGACTTGTCTTATCCCATAGTACAATATCATGGAGAAGTTTATCAATATGTTGGAGATGAAATTATCGTTTCTTGGAAGCTTAAAAATGGAATCCAAGATAATAATTGCCTAAAATGTTTTTTCGCTATGAAGGAATCGATAATTGATCATTCTGAAAAATACCAATCTAAATACGGTATTTTGCCTAGTTTCAAAGCAGGTTTTCACTATGGTAAAGTTACTACAGGTGAAATTGGAGTGTTAAAAAAGGACATTATTTTTAGCGGAGATGTATTGAATGCAACAGCTCGGATTCAAGGCTTATGCAATAACTATAATGTTGATATACTAATATCCGATCAACTAAAAAACAAGATGGATATTGAATCTGATTTCACTATCCAATCACTGGGCATACATGAATTGAGAGGAAGAAACGAAACAATAAAATTGTTCACTGTAGGTTCACTCAATGGTTATTAAAATAACAAATATCCTCAAAAAAATATGAGTAACAAATTACTTTTTATGATAGGAATACTTGGCGTTACATTTTTTAGTGTGGCTTCAGTTTTAGGTGGTTTTCAATTTGAGGACTATGACCCAATCTCACAATACATAAGTGAAACGATGGCTGTTGATACACCATACGGAAAATCATTAAGAATTTTTGGATATATACCAAGTGGTATTCTATTGACAATATTTGCTTTCATGGGATTTAAAAAATTCCCTAAATCAAATCTGACTAAATTTGGATTTTGGGGGCTAGGTATTTTTTATGGGATTGCGACTATAGTCGTTGGAATATTTCCTTGCGACAAAGGCTGCAATAAGGAATTAGTTGATCCAAGCATTTCGCAAATAATTCATAATTTGACAGGATTATTGACCTACACATTTGTTCCAATTAGTATTATAATTATTGGTGTGGGATTACGGAAATCAAAGAATTATCAAAGACTATCAAAAATTGGAATCATCAGCGGATTAATTTGTATTGTGTTTGTCGGTTTATTGTCTGACCCTTTAACTAATTATGCGGGCTTATTTCAGCGAATTATTGAAGGAATATTTATTATCTGGATTATTGCATGTTCTATTTACATTAAAAGAGGGCCCCAATCAGGCAACATTACTTACTCAAATTAATGAAATTTGGATATTACAAACTTAAAACGTGTATAATTAATTGCTTGATAGTGTTTAAAGAGTATCACGGAAATTCTGGCGAGTTTCCTTAACGCAATTCCTTTTTGCTATCTTAGTGCTTACGCAACTAACATACACAAACCATTATCGACAATTAAATATGAAAACTTTACGATTTCTTTTATTAAGCATGTTACTCTTTCCAATCAATGTGAACACCCAAAATTTCAATAATATAGTCGCCTTTGGTGATAGTTTCACAGATAATGGATACATAAATGGTCATGGGTTTAATAGAGACACCAATGGCTTAGTATGGGTCGAATATTTGGCGAAAATGATGGAATGTAAAGAAGTTGACAACAGAGCGTGGGGAGGTGCCAGGACTGACAATGGTCATTTCTTGGGCTTCGATTGGTCAGGTTTTAATTGGCAAGTAGACAACTATAAAATGTCAACTAATTCGGACGAGACGTTATTTACAGTATGGATTGGAGTCAACGATTATTGGGACAATAAAGATGATCCATCAAATTCAGTGAAGAATATAAAAACAGGACTAAATAAACTAATTGAAAAAGGTGGAAAACACTTTGTAGTGTTCAATAATTTTGACCTTACTATATCACTAGGGTATGGCCCTGAGACAGAATATCATAATCTTATTCCAGCTGTTAGAAAATTAACAAAAGAATTTAACTCAGAACTTTCCGATATGCTTTTTGATAAGAATACTGGATTGGTAAAATCCCACCCAGAAATAAAGATATACTTTATAGATATCTATACATTTATGAATGATTTAGTTAATGAAAATGAATTTAATAAAAAACCTTGGAAAGGAACTTATAAATTTCCTGATCCTAAAGAATACTTGTGGTATGATGAATGGCACCCTATGACAAGTTGCCACAATCAAATAGCTGAATTGGTCATAAAAGAACTCAAAAAGTAACAGCGAACATAAAAAACTGTCTATAACAAAGAAGGCTATAATCCATCGCTACTTCTCTACTCAGTGAAAAATACTAACTTTAAACTCCTGATTCCACTGGCCGAACAATCCTAAGGATCGTCCCACAAAGGAATCACAGCCTAAACGTTATAGGTACGTACAACATAATAGATGAAAAAATTACAACTATTATTATTAATTAACTTGGTCGCGCTGGGGAGCTTATGGGTACCAATGGAAAGTGGTACAATAAGTCTTTAAAGAATGGAAGAAAATCTTATCAGGTAAAACACTATAAA
>CAZQRD010000127.1:0-2109 GCA_964595535.1 uncultured Flavobacteriaceae bacterium
TCCTTGTGCATTTGTTCAATTCAAAATATCTTAGCGCAAAGACTGTTCCAATTCTGTGATTCAGGAAATATTGTCAGCTATTATTTAAAATAAACATTATGAAATTTGGTATTATCAAAGAGAGTAAGAATCCGCCTGATAAAAGAGTTGTGCTTACTCCATATGGGTGTAAGGAATTGAAAACGGCCTTTAATGATCTGGATATTATTGTGCAGAAAAGTAAGAACAGAACTTTTGCTGACCAGGAATATATCAATAATGGTATTGAAGTTGTAGATGATGTCTCCTCTGCAGATGTTTTACTCGGGGTTAAGGAAGTACCGATTAATGCACTTATCAATGGCAAAAAATATTTTATGTTTTCTCATACGATCAAAAAGCAGCCCTATAACCGCGGCTTGCTCAGGGCCGTTTTGAATAAAAACATTGAGCTCTATGATCACGAAGTAATCACAAACCAAAAGGAGATCAGACTCGTCGCTTTTGGCCGTTATGCCGGAATCGTAGGAGCTTATAACGCGATCAGAACCCTTGGCCTTAAAAAGGATAGCTTTTTATTGCCTAAAGTACAGGAGCTTTCAGATCAGATGCAGTGTATAGAAGAATTAAAGAAAATCAGTTTACCAAATATTAAAATAGTACTTACCGGAAAGGGAAGGGTGAGCAACGGATCAAAGGAAATGTTAGAGGGTATGGGCCTGAAGGAAGTCAATATTGACGACTATTTGACAAAAACATTTGACGAAGCCGTTTATTGCCAGATTGATGTGCTGGATTATAACAAAAGAACTGATGGCAAGTTGATTGACATGTATGACTTTTTTGATCATCCCGAAGCCTACGAAAGTGATTTTCTTCGCTTTGCTAAAGTGAGCGATGTTTATATAGCAGGACATTTTTACGCGGCAGGAGCACCTTATATTTTTACCAGACAAGACGCTAAATTAGCAGCTTTTAAAATAAGGGTTGTGGCTGATATCAGCTGTGATATTGATGGACCTGTTGCCTCTACGCTTCGAGCTTCTACCATAGCAGAACCCATTTATGGTTATGATAGAGAAAAGGAAACAGAAGTTGATTTCATGAATTCTGAGGCCATCGCTGTAATGGCCGTTGACAATCTTCCTAATGAACTACCCAGGGATGCTTCTCTGGGCTTTAGTGAAAACTTCGTTACCCATGTGATCCCTGCTTTCTTTAATGGTGATAAGGATGGTATTTTGGAACGTGCAAGAATGACCAGAAATGGCAGGCTAACGCCAAGGTTTCAGTATTTGGAGGCTTATGTGAAGGGGGTGGAATGATGCTCTTATAGAAAATGCGTGAATGCTTTAATGCGATAATTTTTTTAGCCCTTTGCTTATATTTTCGACTTTCTTAAAAGAATGAGTCCGAAAACAATTGGAAAAACACCAAAACCCAGAGTTAAGAATAGCCAATTATTAGTTGGGATCAAAAAAGAAATGACCCCCAACAAGATGACTGCAATTCCAAAATAAACTAACCTACTGGTCACAAATCTATTGAGATTTAAGAGGATTAATCCATAGATAATAATGGAGGCCGGTACAACAATATCGCTCATATTTTGTTGAAGCAGCAGAAATATGATGATCCATCCCATGAAGCAGGGAATCAGAAAGTGGAATCTTTTTTTAAAACTCAAAGGATTAGTATGCCTCCTCACGATTACCGAAATGGAAATCAATGTGAGGATAAAGGTGATCAAGGCAATTGAAAAAATCACTATTTCAAAAAAACTTAAAGGTAAAAGATTGCTTCCTTCTTCACCAAAGTAATAATTGAAGAACAATTTTTTCGTCAAAAAGATTGCTACTAAGGCATAAAGACCCGATAAAACAAAGATTTTCGAGCGATAGTTCATAAAGGCTGTTTTCCTGCCTAGAAAGTAAGAAATTAATTTCAATTTATTCATGAAAAATATTTTGTTTTCATGAAATGCTTCGAAAGTGACTATCTATCAAGCCTTTCAAAAAATTAAAAAATGTTAACCATGATTTGTTAATAATTAATAAAAATGCTTTCCTAATTACTTAGCTTTTATACTAATTTTAGATTTCGTTTCAAACTCAAAATTACATTCAAAAT
>CAZQRD010000127.1:2209-5299 GCA_964595535.1 uncultured Flavobacteriaceae bacterium
TTAGCTTTTATACTAATTTTAGATTTCGTTTCAAACTCAAAATTACATTCAAAATCATGGTGGAAGAAAAAGTTACAAAAGGGAGTTATACCTATGAAGAAGTTCTAAATTGCTCATTATCATACTTTAAAGGTGATGAGTTGGCAGCTACAACTTGGATCAACAAGTATGCCTTAAAAAAGAGTGACGGAACGTATAACGAACTTACTCCAGATGATATGCATCAACGAATGGCAAAAGAGTTTGGCCGTATCGAAGCAAAATACAATAAGGTTAAAACTCCGGTAGAAGGTCTTTCCGTTTATGGCGGTAAAAGAAAGAAATCAACCGAAAAATACATTTATAATTTATTTAAAGATTTTAAATATGTCATCCCACAGGGAAGTGTAATGTTTGGACTGGGAAATAATGAGATCATAGCGTCTTTATCTAATTGTGTTGTTATTCCACCGGTTTATGATTCTTATGGAGGGATTTTTTACACTGATCAGCAAATGGCACAGCTTTTTAAAAGAAGATGTGGTGTTGGGGTTGACCTTTCCGAATTGCGTCCAAAAGATGCCAAAGTATCCAATGCAGCCGGATCTACAACAGGTGCAGTTTCATTTATGAATCGTTTTTCTGCCACAACCAGAGAAGTTGCTCAAAATGGACGCCGGGGCGCTTTAATGCTTACCATGGATATTGCACACCCTGATATTGAAGAATTTATAACAATCAAACAAGACTTAACCAAAGTTACTGGCGCTAATATTTCTATAAGACTGTCAGATGAATTTATGAGGGCCGTTGAAAACGAGGATACCTTTACCCTGAGATGGCCAATAGAATCGAAGGACCCAAAGTACACCCGAGAAATTGATGCCCAACAGTTGTGGAAAACCGTTATAAAAAGTGCTCATAATACTGCTGAACCAGGCCTAATCTTTTGGGACAGACAACACCATTATTCAACTTCATCTCTCTATCCGGGCTTTAAAAACTCATCAACAAATCCTTGTTCTGAGATTGCCATGCAAGGAGGAGACAGTTGCAGACTGATTGCAGTAAACTTGTTCAGTTTCGTTGACCACCCCTTTACTGAAAAAGCAAAATTTGATCATAAAAAGTTTTATGAAGTTGTATATGAAAGCCAGAGGCTCATGGATGATTTGGTTGATCTTGAATTAGAGGCTGTTGATAAGATACTAAACAAAATCCAAGGCGATCCTGAACCGGATAAGATTAAGCAGGATGAGATTGAAACTTGGAAATTACTTCAGGAAACTGGAAAAAAGGGACGTAGAACAGGTCTCGGTTTTACTGCTCTGGCGGATGCGATGGCAGCTCTTGGCTTGAAGTTCGATTCTTCTGAAGCAATTAACGAGGTTGACGGTATCATGAAAAGTAAAATGACCGCAGAATTTGATAGCAGTATTGACATGGCCATTGAAAGAGGCCAATTTGAGATTTTTAATCGTAACATTGAAGACACATCCGAATTTGTTCAGATGCTGAGAGATGAATTTCCAGATCTCTATACACGTATGATGAATTATGGGCGTAGAAATATTTCGATCAGCACGGTGGCTCCAACAGGGTCTTTAAGTATGCTTGCTCAAGTTTCTTCAGGTATTGAACCTGTATTTATGACTTCATATAAAAGAAGAAGAAAGATCAATCAGGATGATAAAAATGCCAGAGTTGATTTTGTCGACGATCTAGGAGATGCCTTTGAAGAATTCATTGTTTATCATAAAAAAGTGGAAGAATGGATGAAGGTTACCGGTGAAACGGATGCCAGTAAGAGTCCATATGCAGGAGCAACAGCTTCTGAAATTAACTGGGAGAAACGAGTCGAGTTGCAGGCCTTGGTTCAAAAGTATACAACTCATTCAATTAGCTCCACCATTAATTTGGCTACGGATGTAACCGAAGACCTTGTGGGAGACATTTATATGGAATCCTGGAAGCAAGGCCTAAAGGGTATCACTGTGTACAGAGATGGATCAAGAAGTGGAATTCTAATAGCTGATGACAAAAAAGAACCTGAAGTTTCAGAATATCAGAAGGAAGGGCAATTCCCAAAAAGACCAAGGAAAATTGAAGCAGAAATTGTGAGGTTCCACAATGAATCTGAAAAATGGCTGGCTGTTGTTGGCCTTATTGATGAAAGACCTTATGAGATCTTTACAGGAAAGATGAAAGATGCATTTAATTTACCACAATGGCTTGAGAAAGGCTGGGTGATTAAACACAGAGATGAAAATGGAGAAGCCAGATATGATTTTCAATACCTCGATAAAGAAGGGTATAAGATCACTATTGAAGGGCTTTCAAGATCTTTTGATAAAGAGTTCTGGAATTACGCAAAACTCATTTCAGGGATTCTCCGCCATAAAATGCCCATGCATTATGTAGTAGATCTAATTCAGAATTTGAACATGTATGATGATCATATCAATACCTGGAAAAATGGGGTTGCAAGGGCTTTAAAACGTTATGTGAAGGATGGGACAGCTGCTGTTGATAAAAAATGTGGAGAATGTGGAGATCCCGAAGGTGTTATCTATTCAGAAGGATGCCTAAAGTGCGTTAGTTGCGGACACTCGAAGTGTGGATAGAATAAGTGCTAAGTGCTAAGTTTTAAGGATTAAGTACTAAGTGTTAAGTTCAGCTTTTGAAGTATGAGGTTAGTTTTGCTCACCCCCAAAAAACTGAAGCCCTCGCAACTGAGACCCTCACTTCCGATCGCCTCGCAAGTGAGGCGCTCACGTTACTAAAGAATAAGTAGTAGGTTCAAATTAAAGGGTCGGTTTAAAGAATGTTTTATAATGCATCTTTAAATCGACCTTTTATTATATTTTCACTTAGTCCTTAAGAAATTCAATATTCAATATTCTTAAATTTCGTCACGATAAGACTCGTTGATTAAATCGTGGCGCTGCATGAAGTAATAATGAACGAAGCAACGGAATTGCGTTCGAACTGAAAGGGAGAACAAGCATGGAGTTGTGCCTGTCCGACTACCGGCGGAGAAGTGAATGGTGCGCAGCAATTACCTTGTGCAGTGAAGGCGGTTTTTGGTTCTTTTTGGCGCGTCAAAAATGA
>CAZQRD010000128.1:0-5135 GCA_964595535.1 uncultured Flavobacteriaceae bacterium
CGATTTCTTCTGAGGGTATTTCACCATTGGCTCTAATTTTGACGTCTTTAGAAGGGAAAAAAGCACCTGCTTCTATCCAGAATTTATCTGCAAGGAGTGGATGTTTGGCTACGTCCTGAGTTGATTTTTCCTCTTCCTGAGTTGATTTTTCTTCTTCCTGGGAGAACAATGAATTTGAAAACAGCACCAGAGAAATAAAAATATATATAAAATGTTTCATGAGGGGTATTTTGCTTAATTAATAATAATTAAAGTTAGTATAAATATCGATATAAAAAAACACTCTTAAAATAGTCAAGAGTGCTTTTTCTTATACGTTGCAGGATCATTTCACATCCATTAACTCTACGTCAAAAATAAGCGTTGCATCTGGCGGAATAACGCCACCTGCTCCTTGCGAACCATAGGCCAAATGAGAAGGAATTACCAAGCGCGCTTTATCACCAACTTGTAATAATTGTAATCCTTCATCCCATCCCTTAATGACTTGGCCAACACCTACTGCAAAGTCAATGGGTTGTTTTCTATCATAAGAAGAATCAAAAACTCTTCCATCAGTTAATTGTCCTTTATAATGGACTGAAATATTTTTACCTTGAGTTGCTTTTGCACCATTGCCCTTTTGGATAATCTGGTATCGAAGACCACTATCAGTTTTTTCAAATCCGGCTGCCAATTTATCTAACTCAGCATCCATTTTTGCTTTAGCCTCAGCAATTTTTTGCTCTCTTCCTCCTTCAAAGGTTCTAAAAGCTTCTATGGCGTTAAAGGCTTCAGCTGCCTCTCCAACTCTTATAATTTCTAAAGCTTCCAGAACGTCATCCTGTACAATGGCATCAACAATATCTTGTCCTTCAAGCACTTCACCAAATACAGTATGCTTGTTATCTAACCATGGCGTAGGCACATGGGTGATAAAAAACTGACTTCCATTGGTTCCTGGTCCGGAATTGGCCATAGAAAGGATACCAGGTTTGTCGTGTTTAAGATCTGCATGAAATTCGTCTTCAAAACTATAGCCTGGATTACCAGTACCTGTCCCTTGAGGGCATCCTCCTTGTACCATAAAGTCAGGAATCACCCTGTGAAATTTTAAACCATCGTAATATTTCTGGCCTTGAGGCTTTGCAGAATTTTCCAGATTCCCTTCTGCAAGCGCAACAAAATTACCCACAGTTCCCGGAGTTTTTTCAAATTCGAGCCTTAAAAGGATATCACCTTTTGAACTTTTTATTTTAGTATATAAACCGTCGTTCATGTTTTATTTTTTTAAAATTCAAGCAAAGTTAATTTATTCATAAGGAAATGAGACAAACTAAGCGGTTTTATTGATTTTTTTTAAGAAAATATTAGCATTTAAACGAGGGCATGGTGTGAAATAATAACGGTTTTATAGCGTTATAACAAGTGTAATATAAAAGACATTGCAATGAAAAAAATCGGATTGATGATCGTTATTTTATTTTTTAACCTAACGATTTCCGCGCAAATACAGCAAGAAAGCTTCGATGCATCAGAAATTCCTGATGGTTGGATCTATGAAATTAACTCAAATGCTACAGGCTGGCAATTTGGATATACGGGGGTTATGCCTTACAGTGGACCTACTATAGAATCTGAATTTGCTACCGGAGCGGCACTTTTCAATGATAACAGTCATGGAGATAAATCAAAAGATAAAACGAGTTTAACGACTCCTTTAGTTGATATTTCGAAAGTTAAGGAAGCTCAGATCCAGGTAACGTACAATTTGCAGGTTGAAGATGAAAAAGGAGAATTCTCTATAGAAGTGTTTGATGGTAGAAAATGGAGAGAAGTTTATTTCCAAGATACTTCATCTCCTAAGAATACAGGAATGAATGAGATTGTTTCACTTGAGGTAAGTAAATTTATCAATGATGAATTTCAGGTTAGATTTGTTTACAATGATGAAGGACAGGAATCAACGCAAGGATTAGGAATTGATCATTATGCATTGATAGAATCTTCACAGGAAAACAATGTTTATGAAGAGGCCGTAAGCGCTATAAATGTATTGAATATACCTGATAATGTTCTTGTATTAGACAGTAACGATGAGCTCAATAATGAAGAATCGTTGCAGAATCTTTCAGATCATATGAAAAATACAGAACTTTCAACTGATTCGATTATGTATAACCTCTCAGAATTTTCTAATGCAAACGGTATGTTCAGGGTTCAGGAAGAAACAAATGTAGGTTCATATAAAGCCTTAAAAAAATAGGTAGAAGAAAATTTTAGATTTATTAGTAAAAGGACTGTGTGTTTAACATGCAGTCTTTTTTTGTTTATACAGGGTTCAGGTGTTCATACATTCAAGCGTTCATACATTCAAGCATTCAAGCATTCTCACAGGCGTAGCACACGTCAATATAGACACAACAAAAGACCGCTATGAAATTTTTATCTTCCAGTAGCGGTCCAAAAAAAAGGGATCTTTAGGGACTTTGTCTAAATCAAGTCAAAGTCAAATTTGGCAAAAAAAGACTCAAACTCCAGCTTACGGGCCTTAAGGAGTTAAATCTTTCATTTTCAAGTTGAACGATAGGGGAGAAAGGTATTTCAATATTGAAATAGTAAGATGTAATTTTATTCAATTTATTCATAGACAATTTTTAATCTAAACCTCTGAACTTTTAATGATCAGATGTTTTTACTTTTCTCAATGCGAATAAACTCGCATCATGCTTATTTGGGAGAAAATTGTTAATTGAGGGAAGTCAGTCAGAACCTTTTTAAATTCTAACTTAACATTAAACGCCTGATTTAATTTTTTATTTTAAGTGAGGCATAATTATTACTTTTACGGCTAAATAAAACCTCAAAATATTCATTTCACTGGATTGCCGTGATGAATAAATTTAGATAATCATAATGATGAACATTAAGGTCAACGCCTCTTATAGCAGGGATAAAGTACAAGAGATCATCAACTCTTTCGGTCATTCTGGAAAAATCTTTTGGGAAAAGAGAAATACCATTAAGGTATTTGAGGTAGATGGCGACAAATGGAATGTTAAATCGTTTAAGATACCCCACCTTATCAACCGTGTTGCCTACAAATATATTAGAAAATCGAAAGCAAGAAGGTCTTATGAGCATGCTGAAATCCTTATCACAAAGCGTATTTTGACTCCAAGACCAATTGCTTATGTTGAGTATTCGAACCCAATAGGCTTAACAAGTAGTTATTATGTTTCAAAAAATTTGACCTATGATTTTGCTTTTAGTGATCTTTTTGATGAGAATTTTCCTGACCGTATTAGTATCCTCAATCAATTTACTGATTTTACCTTTCAACTTCACGAGAATGATATCCATCATTTTGATCATTCCAAGGGAAACACGCTGATCTGTAAAAAAAGTAGTGGGCAGTATGACTTCTATCTGATCGATCTTAACAGAATGAAGTTTGAGAAAATGAACTATAAGATGAGGATTGATAATTTTAACAGGCTGTCATTAACACCTGAGATGATGGAAATTATTGGCAAAAAATACGCATCATTGATGCACCTTGAAGAAAAACAAGTCATTGAAGACATCAAACTTTCCTGTGATAAATTCAAAGAATTTTACCGTCGAAAAGCCAGATGGAAAAAAAGAATTAAACGTTAATCAGCTTTTGGCCTTTGATAGTAGGTAGAAATCAGCCATTACCATGGCACTCAAGGCCTCAACGATAGGAACAGCTCTGGGTACTACACAAGGATCATGCCTGCCACGGCCCTGCATTTCAACTTTATTCCCTTTAGAGTCAATGGTTTCCTGTTTCTGGATCAAGGTCGCAACCGGTTTGAACGCAACCCGAAAATAAATATCCATACCGTTTGAAATACCTCCCTGGATACCACCTGAAAGATTTGTTTGAGTACTTCCATCCTGATTGAAGAGGTCATTATGATCACTCCCTTTCATTTTGGCTCCGCAAAATCCGCTGCCATATTCAAATCCTTTAACGGCATTTATCGATAACATGGCTTGACCCAAAGCCGCATGAAGTTTGTCGAATATGGGCTCACCAAGGCCAACAGGTACATTTTGAATGACGCAAGTAATAGTACCTCCAACAGTATCACCTTGTTTTTTAATCTCACTAATGTGTTCGATCATTTTTTCGGCAGTTATCGGATCGGCACAGCGCACCATATTTTGTTCTATTTGAGAAAAATCTAAGTCCTGATATGGTTTGTCAATAAAAATTTCTCCAACGGATGAGGTAAAGGCCGTAATTTTGATGTCTTTGATCACTTCTTTTGCGACAGCGCCACCTACGATCCAGTTTGCCGTTTCACGTGCAGAACTTCTTCCTCCTCCGCGATGATCCCTGATACCATATTTTTGATCATAGGTATAATCGGCATGAGAAGGACGATAAACATCAACATTGTGCGAATAGTCTTTACTTTTTTGATTCGTATTTTGAATTTGGAATCCAATGGAAGCTCCTGTAGTCTTTCCTTCAAAAATACCCGACAAAAATTCTACCTGATCGGGTTCCTTTCTCTGGGTAGTAATTTTAGATTGACCTGGCTTCCGACGATCTAGTTGAGATTGTACAGCTTTGAAGTCTAATGACATACCCGCCGGGCATCCATCGATTACCCCTCCAATTGCTGGCCCATGTGATTCACCAAAGGTGGTTAACGTAAACAGCTTTCCAAAAGAATTACTCATGTAGTTGGGTTCAAAAATTAGAAAAGCAAAGATAATATATTAAGTGGGAAAGTTTTAAGTATTAAGGGTTAGGTTTTAAGTATTATGTGTTAAGGATTAAGTTTTAAGTGAGAAGTGAGAAGTGAGAAGTGAGATGTGAGAGGGGTGGTTCGACGCTAGGGGAACAGGTGTGTGTGTGTTGAAAAATGCAAAGTGAATTTCGAATAACGAACAGGGAACTCTGAATTTCGAAGTATTCTATTAATCCAAAATTATTGATTAAATCGGGTCGGCCTATTTTATTTTTCGTCTTGCATCCTAATAATTTTAGCATGGACGAAGGTAGCAGCCAGAGCCTGTCCGACCACTGGCGGAAATGTAATGGCTTAGGCTGCGATGGCTAAAAATTATTAGAGAGATGTACAGAAAAATAAAATAAGCCTTGATTTTTTCGTTCT
>CAZQRD010000129.1:0-5104 GCA_964595535.1 uncultured Flavobacteriaceae bacterium
AATGATGGACTTCTTGATACAGTTGAAGGAAATAATGACTCGGATGGCGACAGCTTTGCTGACAGTCTTGACCTTGACGCTGATAATGACGGATTACCTGATAATATTGAAGCTCAGGCAACTGCATCTTATATTGCTCCATCTGGTTTTGATACAGATAAGAATGGATTAGATGATGCATATGAAAGTACAGCCGGAGCTGGAGAAGGATTGAATGCCTTCGATAATGACGGAGACGCTACTCCTGATTATTTAGATGCTGATTCTGACAATGATAATGTGCCTGATAGTTTAGAGGGCCATGATGCGGATCACGATAGTTTGCCAGATACTTTCCCATTAGGTTCAGATGCTGATGAAGATGGTCTAGACGATGGATACGAAGGTGCTGACATCAACGATGGTTTTGACGTCAATGATGAAATCGATGATCCATCAACACTTACGAATACAGATAATGACAATAAGTTGGATTACAGAGATACTGATGATGACAATGATACTATCGAAACAATTGATGAAGATCTCAATGCAGATAACGATCCAACGAATGATGATACTGATGGTGATTTGGTAAGAAACTATCTAGATATTGATGATGACAATGATGGTATTCTTAGCCGAATTGAAGGAATTGGAGATGAAGATAATGACGGATTCAACAACTATTTGGATCTGGATGCTGACGGAGACGGGATTCCTGATAATATTGAAGCTCAAAGCACTGAAGATTATATCCTTCCAAGTTTATCAGATACTGATAACAATGGATTAGATGATGCTTATGAAATTGTTCCAGGAACAGGTAACGGGATTTCTGTTGTAGACACTGACGATGATGCTGATGCGGATTATCTTGATGATGACTCTGATAATGACAACGTTCCGGACGAGATAGAAGGACATGATTTCAATCATGACGGAGTAGCTGATTTATCGCCTTCAAATGCAGATGCTGACAATGACGGCTTGGATGATGGCTTTGAAGGATCTGATATAAATGATGGATTTATTCCTAACGATGAAATAATTGACCCACTTTTGGAGTTACCTAATACGGATAGCGAAGATGATGTTGATTATAGAGATCAGGATGATGACAATGATGGTATAGAAACCATTGAAGAAGATGACAATGAAGATGGTGATCCTACCAATGATGATTGTGATGAAGATCTTACACCTAATTACCTGGATGCAACACCATGTAATATAGTGCCGAGTGGATTTTCGCCAAACGGTGACGGTAAAAATGATGAGCTGGTTGTACCTGCCTTGTCAACATATATGGACTTTGAAATGCAGGTGTTCAATCGTCAGGGTAACAAGGTGTACGAATATAAAAGAAATGGAGCTCTTAACGCAGAGTGGTGGGATGGAAGATCAACAGGAAATCTGAACTTGAGTGATGATGTATTACCGGCAGGGACATATTTCTACCTGATCAAATTTAATAGAGATGATAGAAAACCAGAAAGTGGCTGGGTATACTTGAACAAATAAAAGTAGATACAAACAAGACAGGTAGTGAAATAGCTGCCTGTCGAAAAAAAATAGAATTCCCTAATGATGAAGAGAAAGATAACAATAGCGCTGGTTGGACTGTTACTTTGGATAACAGATTCTTATGGTCAACAGGACCCGCAATACACGCAATACATGTATAACATGAATATTGTGAATCCGGCCTATGCCGGATCAAAAGGAACGCTTAGTTTGGGGTTGTTAGGTCGTAGTCAGTGGACCAATGTCAACGGCGGTCCACAAACCATGACCTTTGATGCACATGCTCCGGTAGGGAAAAAGGTAGGGATGGGACTTTCAATGATAGCTGATGAGATAGGACCGGCCAAGGAGCAAAATATTTATGCCGATTTTTCGTATACCATAAGTACTTCTCAAGAAGGCAGACTGGCCTTTGGATTAAAAGGTGGAGTTACTTTGTTGGATGTAAATCTTTTAGATGTGGTATTGCCACAGACTTTAACAGGTGATGATCCGCTCTTTGATGAAAATATTAATGATGCGTTTCCAAATTTTGGAGCAGGGGTTTATTACTACAATAAAAAGTGGTACGCAGGATTTTCTGTGCCCAATATTTTAAAATCAGAACACTTGGATAAAGAGAATATCAATACCAAGGCCTCTGAGGAAGTTCATTATTTTTTAACTACCGGATATGTTTTTGATCTTTCAAGTACCCTTAAGTTGAAGCCATCCATATTAATTAAGGGAGTTACAGGTGCGCCAATCTCCTTTGATGTGAATGCAAATGTACTTTTGTATGACAGATTTGAAATGGGAGCAAGTTACAGATGGCAGGATGCAGTAAGTTTGTTGTTTAACTTCGGTGTCACCAGATCATTTAGGGTTGGATACGCCTATGATTATACAATTTCCGATTTTTCCAATTCAAATACTGGCGGATCACATGAAATAATTCTACTATATGATATAGATTTCACTAAAAAGAACTTAAAATCACCTAGATTTTTCTAGATGTTAAATATTTACTTAAATTTACCCAAAATTCCCCGATATGATGAAAAAAATTACTTTACTATGTTTTATGTTCAGCTTGTTCTTTGCCAATGCGCAAACAACACCTGGCGTATATACCATAAAGAATCTGGATATTAATACCAAGGAATCTGATTTTGGAACAACCTTCCTCGGAAAAGACAGAATCATTTTTGCAGCCCCCACCAATAATACCATGATCGTTAAAAAAACATGGAAAGAGAACGGGCAAGAGTTTTTAGATCTGTATACTGGTCTTATAACCAATGACCGACAGGTGATCGAGAAAAAGAGAATGCCCGGTGATGTAAACACCAAATACCACGAAGCAGGCGTTGCAGTTACAAAAGATCTCAAAACCATTTATTATACAGCCAATAATTTTTATGAAAAGAAGTTTTTGACAGATTCTTCAGGAGTTAACAACCTGCAAATGTTCAGAGCCTCCCTAGACACAGAAGGTAAATGGACGGAAAAGGAAAAATTACCCTTTAACCAGGTTGAATATTCCATCGGGCACCCAGCCTTGAATCATGAGGATACGAAACTCTACTTTGTTTCTGATATGCCTGGTGGTTTTGGTGGACCTGATATTTATGTAGTGGATATCGACGAGGACGGATCGTTCGGTGAGCCAAGAAATTTGGGCCCGAGAATCAATACAGAGGGAAGAGAAATGTTCCCATATATTGGAAAAGACAATGTCCTTTATTTTTCATCTGACGGACATGATGGTTATGGAAAATTAGACATTTTTGCCACTAAGATTTTTGACAATACGGTATCCGTTCCCTTGAGTTTGGAGGAACCTGTTAATAGTATTGAAGACGATTTTGCTTTGATCATTGACGATGAAAAAGACAGAGGATTTTTCTCCTCCAACAGAGATGAAGGAAAAGGCGATGATGATATTTACTCCTTTTTGGCTGATCCTGGATTACATATACACTGCGGTCAGTTGATCACAGTTACTGTAAGATCGGAGGCCAGTGGAGAATCAGTAGCCGGAGCAACAATAGAATTGAGAGACGAAAGTGGTATGGCGATTGAAACTGTAACAGCTGGCGACGATGGTTCCTATACTTTTGCGTCACCTTTATGTGATACTCCTTATGTGGTTTTTGCCACAAATAAAGGATATTTAAATGCAGAGAAGGCGGTGAGAACTGCGAACGATATTGATCAATCGGCACTTCTTGTTGACTTGAATCTTCCTGCACAATTTGTATCGAATAAGGTCAACATCAATACAATTTATTTTGATTTTGACAAATTCAATATTCGCAAGGATGCAGCTAAGGAGTTGGATAAAGTAGTTCAGGTGATGAACGAGTATACTGAATTGATGATTGAAGCGGGTTCTCATACAGACTCGAGAGGTAAAGATAAATACAACATGAGATTATCTGAAAAACGGGCCAAATCTACCGTTGATTATATAGTTTCCAAAGGTATAGACGCCTCAAGAATTACATACCAAGGTTATGGAGAAACTCAATTGGTGAATGCATGTTCGAACGGTGCAAAATGCAAAGAAGAAGAGCATCAGTTGAACAGGAGAACGGAGTTCAAAATCACCAACGAAAGTGGTTTCGAATTGGTGCCATCTCCCCAAGAATAATGTTTAAAACCTTGTTAACATTTGCTAAAGAAAAAAGAATGTGCTAAAAGTGATATGTAACAAATTTTTATATATTTGCTTATACCGTTTAAAATGTGGGAAAACTATTCAAAAATAAAAACGAATCTTATAAAATTCAAAGCTTGATTTTATATTAATCGACAACTCACTTTGCTACAAAGCGAAGTGAGTTTTTGGTGTATATGTAGCTCAATAAAAAATAATGAAACATTTATGTTAATGTTTCATGGTTAAAAATTAATCATATGAAAAGAGATTACTTTACTTTCAATTTCATTAATTCAACAGGTACGGCGTTAAAACGGTATCTATTGACCGTTGTAATCATGCTCTCTGTGGCTTTTGCTTATTCGCAAGAAACGATTACCATAACTACCACGTCTAATGATCCGAGTTGGCTAATTAATTTTCAAAATTCTGGCGGTTTAGCGTTGGAATGGCAGGCTATTGGACCAGGAATAAACATCTCAGACACAGGAAATAATCCATCATTCGATTTTAGTGCTAATGTTGGAAATGGAGATATAGTTATCACGATTACGAGTAATGATGATTTTGATTTTGTTACAGAACTTTTCGGTTCTGCAACAGATATTATTTCAGTTGCAGATTTTTCGAACATGCAAAATATTCTAGAACTAGAATTGCCGAATAATCAAATAACTACAATAGATCTAAGTGGAAATACACTATTGACCGATTTAACTTTAAGTAATAATACTTTAACTGCTCTTGATCTATCAGCAAATACACTACTTGAAGAAGTTTTATTGCAACTTAATAATCTTACAACCTTAGATATGTCTGCGCACCCTAGCCTGGCAAGGCTTGATTTGAGCGTTAATGATTTGACATCCATCAATATTTTGAATGCTACCAGTTTAACGTTTTTGGATTTATCTACCAATCAATTACCTTCTCTTGATCTTAGTACTAATGTTG
>CAZQRD010000130.1:0-4958 GCA_964595535.1 uncultured Flavobacteriaceae bacterium
AATCGCAACTGATCCAATCTGAGAAAATGGCGTCCCTAGGAGAACTAACGGCGGGAATTGCTCATGAAATACAAAATCCATTGAATTTTGTCAATAATTTTTCAGAAGTGAGTAGTGAGTTACTTGATGAAATGATTGAAGAAATTGACAAGGGCGATGTAGAGGAAGTAAAGGCAATTGCGGGTGATGTGAAGCAAAATTTACAAAAAATCAACCATCATGGTAAGCGAGCTGATGGCATTGTTAAAGGGATGCTTCAGCACAGCAGGACCAGTAGTGGTATAAAAGAACTGACCGATATTAATGCCCTTACCGATGAATATTTAAGATTGGCCTATCACGGCTTGCGAGCAAAAGACAAAAGCTTTAATGCCGATTTTAAAACCGAATTTGACGAATCTTTATCCAAAATTGAAGTCGTTCCCCAGGATTTTGGTCGGGTGCTACTCAACCTAATTAACAATGCCTTTTACGCGGTCAATGATAAGAAGAAAACCGCTGGAGAGGATTATCAACCAAAAGTGTTGGTAAAAACAAAAAAAACCGGAAACCGGCTTGAAATCAGCATTGCTGATAATGGAAATGGGATACCTGATAGCGTAGTTAGCAAGATCTTTCAACCATTTTTTACTACCAAGCCAACCGGTCAAGGAACAGGTCTTGGTTTGAGTTTGAGTTATGATATTATTAAGGCTCATGGGGGAGAGTTGAAAGTAGAGACTAAAGAAAATGAAGGCCTGCTCGCCGGTGAGGCAGGAAGTGAATTTAGAATTACTTTACCTTGTTAGAAAACATCCAAAACCAATGAAAATTCAAAAACCAATGAAAATTCGAACAAATTATTCCATTTTAAGCTTAACAATAAGTGTTTGTCTTTTTTTGTTAATAGGTTGTAAAAAAACTAACGAAGCTCCTCCTTTTCCGGTTTTGGAAAGTGAATTTGCACAGCCGGGAATAAAGAATCTTACCATTCCACAACCCGATACACTCAACTGGGTAACAGAAAATATCCCCGAATTAAAATCTTTACCCATCACAAAATTTGATTGGGATAAACTGCCTTCAAAACCCTTTGATATTGGTATCTCCTACCCATTAAAAGGAACCGCTACTTCAAGTCCATTTGATTTAGATTCTTTGCCCAACACACCTTTTAGTTTGGATAGTTTACCACAAACTAAATTAACCATAAAGGTTTCAGTTTTAGGAAATCCAAAAATTGCAAAAGCCGGAAGTTTCAACAACGAACCGAGTGCAACAAGGGGGGTAATGACGGCTGATGCTGGTTTTGGACTGCCAACAACACCCTACTGCCAAATGACAGACAGTAATGACATCATTTGGTTTGGTCTTAACAATGGTGTTGCGAGCTACGATTCTGAAAATCTTGAAACATACGATATAGAACAAGGTCTTGAAGCCAAATACGTCAATTGGATTTTTGAAGATTCCAAAGGAAGATTGTGGATGGTTGGCAACCAAGGGAGCATTTCTGTAATGGATAAAAAATCCAATCTCGTCTATGAAATTAAGTCTTCATTAAATCTTAGACGGATATTTACGATTATAGAAGATAAAAATGGTCTCTTTTGGCTGGCAAACGATGCTAATGGATTTCTAATCATCAATTTTGAAGAGAAAACCATGTATCAATTTGACAGTAAAAAGGGTCTTTTAGCTGATAGCGGTTTTCAGATCTATGAAGACAAAGAAGGGTTTCTTTTGCTCAGTACTTTTGAAGGAGTAAATGTCATCGACCCGGAGAGAACCAAAAACTATAGTTTAAATTCAGTTACCGCCACGATGTTCTTTACAGACAATCAAGGAAGGTTATGGTCAACCGCGTATGGAGGAGTTCAATTTTTAAATCCTAGCAGAACAAGCTTATCATTTTTGTCTGCAGAGAATTTAGGAATTCCAGAAATACTCATGACAAGTGTATTTCAAGATCATTCAGGGAATTTTTATTTTGGAACAAGAAATGGCATGCTTCTAAAATATGATGAAGAAACAGGATTAATTACCAAATTCATTGTGCGAGCCACTGCAACAAATAACCAATGGGTTGGGAGTATCGAAGAAAAAACAGATGGTAGTATTTGGGTGGCGATCGCTAACGGAGGCATTTTTAAAATAGATGTCAATGGAGCCAGACCGGGAAATTACAGAACAGAAAGTGGCATTGGCGACAATAATGTTTGGGCTACCCTAGAGGCTCGTGATGGTAAAATGTGGATTGGTACGCATAATGGTATCGATGTGTATGATCCTATTGAAAAAACTTTGAAACATTTAGGAGAGGAACAAGGTTTGGGGCATCCTCGAAATACGAATCTTACGGAAGATTCAAAAGGTAGAATTTGGGCCGGAGGCGGTGACGGCATGAGTATTATAGACCCAGTTGAAGGAACGATTCGAAAGTTAACCACCGAAGAAGGTATGAAATCTCAAAGAATTTCTTCTTCTGAATTGGCTTTGGATGGCTCTATTTGGACATCCAGTTTTACCGGTGAAATACAAAATATTAATTATGAGAATTCCACCATAAAAAGTTTTATTGATAAGGATTCACTAGTTGGCAAATCAAGAAAAGATAGAGTAATTATGACCGATCCAAATACAATTTGGGTGGCAAGTCGAGAATTTGGTTTGCAGAAGATGGATCTTTCCAAGAATTTGAGATGGCAGTTCTCTATGGATAACGGGCTGATATCTAATGACCTTAATTCTATTAAGAAAGATGACAAAAACCATATTTGGATCGTTACAGACAGAGGTGTACAAATGCTCGATGAGAAAAACCAAATAATCACAACATTTAAAGTTGCTGAAGGATTAGCTGTAAATGATGTTTATGATGTCGTCCAAAAAGAAGGAAAAATCTATTTAGGGACTTCCAAAGGATTAACCATTTTAGAGCCTTTAGAAGGTGATAATACAACGATTTGGAAAGCCAAAACCATTGGAAAAGATCAAGGTATGGATTATATAGATTTCTGTCAAAACAGTATTTCCTTTGATAAAAATGGAACTCTATGGGCAGGAGTGGAAGGTCAAATGCTCACTGTAATGGATGAAATTGTAAAAGACACCACTCAAATTCCCGCAAGGATCACTTCCATCAATATTTTCGACAAACAATTAACCTTTAAAAATAAGCAGCTGCTCCAAGAAAAAAATATTGAAAACGATACACTAATAAAGCATACCCAAAACCGATCAAAAATTGATTCCAGTTACCAAACTTTAAATAATATAACCTGGGGGAAAGTTGATGGCCCTTATAAACTGCCTGTCGGACTAACTTTGCCTTCAGATCAAAATTATTTGAGTTTTAATTTTAACGGCGGGCAATTTGGCAATCCAAATAATGTGATTTATAGATATATTCTAGAAGGAATTGATAAAAATTGGAGTGCCGTTACCGATAAAACAACCAGTGAAAACTACCGCGATCTCCCACCGGGAGATTACACTTTTAAATTAGCTTCCAAGGGTTTCAACGGAATTTGGAGTCAACCTGCAAAAATTTCTTTTGCTATAACACCTCCTTGGTGGCAAACTTGGTGGGCGTATTTGGGCTATCTAATTGTGCTTGGTTTGTTGGCCAAACAAGTTCATAACTATCAAAAAGCAAAAACCGTGCGAATCGAACGCGAAAAATCTCGTGAAAAAGATTTGGCACAAGCTAAAGAAATTGAAAAAGCCTATACCGAACTAAAAGCAACGCAATCACAACTGATTCAATCGGAAAAAATGGCTTCCCTGGGAGAGCTAACAGCCGGTATTGCCCATGAAATTCAAAACCCTTTGAATTTTGTAAAGAACTTTTCAGAAGTGAGCACCGAATTAATCGATGAGATGGTAGAAGATCTGAAATCAGGTAAACAAGATGAAGTTATGGCCCTAGCCCAGGAAATAAAGGAAAACCAGGAAAGGATCAACCACCATGGAAAAAGAGCCGGATCGATCGTAAAAGGGATGCTGCAACATAGCCGATCAAGCTCAGGAGAAAGGGTAAGTACAGATATCAATACCCTATGCGATGAGTACTTACGATTATCATATCATGGCTTACGGGCGAAAGACAAGTCTTTCAATGCAGATTTGCAAACGGAATTGGCCAAAGATATTCCTAAAATTGAAGTTGTTTCTCAAGACTTAGGTCGGGTACTGCTTAATTTGATTAATAATGCATTTTACGCTGTCAAGGAAATGGTAATATCAAGTGGCAAAGATTTCAAACCTTTGGTTAAGGTAAGTACGAAATTGATTGATAATTATATCGAGATCACTGTTTCCGATAATGGGAATGGGATTCCAGACAGGGTGAAAGATAAGATCTTTCAACCCTTTTTTACCACAAAACCCGCTGGGAAGGGAACAGGGCTTGGTTTGAGCTTGAGTTATGATATTATAAAAGCTCATGGAGGCAAATTGAAAGTGGAGACCCAAGAAGGCGAAGGGACTCAGTTTAAAATAATATTACCTGTCTAGTTTATGAATTCAAAAAAAATAATAGTTGGATTAACACTTTTGCTTTTCTGCTCAATGTTAAGGGCTCAGGATACACTTTTTGTTAATCCTGTTAAAATAGATAGTTTGAAAGAACTGGTTCTGAGCAATAGTGGTAAAGAGAAAGTTAGACTACTAAACGAATATGCTCGGCTTAGTTTTTATAATCGAGCATTTATTCAGGGTTTTACCGCTACGATTGAGGCGAGTGATTTGTCAAAAGAAATAGGATTCAAAGAAGGAGAGATCATGTATCATGAGACGCTGGCTGTGTTCTTAGGTCCTGGAGAAATGGCTTCATTTCACCATCAAAAGGCAAGGATGATATCGACACAATTGAATCAAAATGATTCCTTTACCGAAGTTCAGTCTCCAGATGGCTATCCGACGTCTTATGATAAAATGTCTCATAAGAAACTGTTGAATGCATTAGAACATTTCAA
>CAZQRD010000131.1:0-4750 GCA_964595535.1 uncultured Flavobacteriaceae bacterium
TAGAATAAGCTTGATTATAAAGCCAATCAAACGAATTGTATCTATGTTATTACTTTCCAATACAAAAATTAGCAAAAATATTACCCAACAAATCATCTGTGGTAATCTCCCCGGTGATTTCTCCAAGATGGAACAAAGCCTGCCGAATGTCAATCGCCATCAGGTCGCTGGAAATAGATTGATCCATTCCTTTTTGAACTTCATTTAAAGCTGTAAACGCTTTATTAAGCGCTTCAAAATGACGCGAATTGCTCACCACGGTTTGCTGGTTGCTCAAGGCTCCAGCATTCACAAGATTGGTGAGTTGATCGAGCAAGGCATCCAGTCCTGTTTTTTGTTTGGCTGAAATAAGAATCCATTCGGGGCGTTCGTCTGAAATATTATCAAGCTCTTCGTTTGTCAAGGTATCGGCCTTGTTGATGACAGTCAAAACCTTTTTATTGGGATACTGATGTTTTAGCTCCTTGGTTTGTGCGATCCAATCTGACAGGTCAATAATTTTTTCAGCATCTATAAGCTGCAGCACCAGTTGCGCCTTTTCTATGTTCTCAAAGGTTTTTTTGATGCCTATATTTTCTATAACGTCCAGGGTTTCTCTGATCCCGGCCGTATCGATAAATCTATAGGTAACCCCCCGTAGTGCGATATCATCTTCGATGGCGTCACGTGTGGTTCCGGCAATATCACTTACGATGGCTTTTTCTTCATTGAGGAGTGCATTGAGCAGGGTTGATTTTCCCACATTGGGTTCTCCGACAATGGCCACAGGAATTCCGTTTTTAAGCACATTCCCCAAAGCAAACGAATCGATGAGTCTTTTAATCACTAAAGTGATTTTAGAGATCAATTCCTGAAAGGCGGTTCTGTCGGCAAATTCCACATCCTCTTCAGAAAAGTCCAGTTCCAGTTCGATAAGTGAGGCAAAATTGAGCAGCTCTGCCCTTAAATTAGCGATCTCATTTGAAAAACCACCGCGCATCTGTTGCATGGCGATACTGTGAGAACTTTGAGAGTCTGAAGCGATTACATCGGCAACAGCCTCTGCCTGACTCAAATCCATCTTTCCATTTAAAAAGGCCCTCAAAGTAAATTCACCGGCTTCGGCATGTCTGGCTCCTTTGCTAAGAAACAGTTGTAGGATTTCCTTTTGAATATAAGCAGAGCCATGTGAAGAAATTTCCACAACGTTTTCTCCGGTATAAGAATGAGGCGTTTTAAAAACGGTAACCAGGGCTTCATCTACGATCCTTTCGTTATCAGTGATATAGCCCAGGTGTACGGTGTGAGAAGCCACCTTACACAAAGATTTATTCTTTGTTTTAGGGCTAAAATGAGCATTGACAAGGTCAATGGCTCCCGAACCTGATAACCTGATTACAGCAATGGCACCTACACCAAAAGGAGTGGCCAGGGCAATGATCGTATCATTTGTTATGCTTGAATTCGCTTGCATAGATCTAATCTTTAATTAAGATTTTGGCAAAGGTACATACATTTAGTATGAGTTGTCTGTAACAATTTTTTATCCTGAACGTCAAATAGAAAAACCTGAAATGAGAGAAGACAGACAGACCTTGATGCTGGCCCACTTAAGTCAATTGCTTGACCTTATAACCGGCTTTGGCGGTTTTATAGTGCCACTGGTTATTTGGATCAGTAGAAAAGATGAGATCTACGAGATGGACGAACAGGGCAAAGGCATTATCAACTTTCAATTGAGCATGTTTTTGTATGCTTTGATCTGCGTGCCTTTAATTCTCTTGATCGGCTTAGGTTTTTTAGGCTTGATCGCCATAGGTATTCTCTGTCTTATTTTTCCAGTGATCAATGCCATCAAAGTGAATAACGGTGAGACGCCGCACTATCCTTTATCGATTAAATTCATCAGTTGAGAAAAGATTAGCCATGAACCCTGGCAGTTGTTCCCCGGTTCCTCATGAATTCAGCTTCGTAAGCCAATAGACCCTCCCATTTTTTATCGACGATTTGTCGGTCTTGATACTGTCTTGCAAATCCAAGAAATACAGTATAATGGTTGGCTTCTGATACCATCAGTTCTTTGTAGAATTCGGCAAGTTCCTGATCGTCAATGTGCTCAGAGAACACCTTAAATCTTTCACAACTTCTGGCTTCGATCATCGCAGCGATGAGCAGCCTTTGGATCAAAGCATCCGTTCGGTCTTTCGTTTTTATAAAGAAAGCGTGCAGGTGCTTTGCATAATCATTTTTTTGCTCCCTTCCCAAAACCATTCCACGGGCTACCATGAGATCATGAACCATTTTAAAATGCTCCATCTCTTCAATGGCAATATCGCTCATGGCGCTAACCAATTTAGTTTCTTCAGAATAATTAATAATGATGGAAACTGCATTGGAAGCAGCTTTTTGTTCGGCAAAAGCATGGTCAGTAAGTACTTGTTGCAAGCCGCTTTTGGCAACTTCTACCCATGAAGTTGAGGTTTCAAATTTCAGTCCTAACATGATGTTTACTTTGGAGATTTTAAAAGAATATTCGATTGCTGCAAATTTAAAATTTTAATTCCACATCCTAGTTGACAAATAGGGTAGTTCTTAAAAAAAGTCTATTTTAGAGAAAATTTTAAAATTTGAAAAAATTAGAGCGCAGTTTAAGTTTAACCTCTGTTATCGCCATTAGTATTGGAGGGATGCTTGGCAGCGGAATATTCGTACTTCCGGGTATCGCTGCTGCAAAAACCGGCTCATCCATATGGCTGGCCTATTTGCTGGCCTCTATTTGCATTTTACCTGCAGCCCTGTCACAGTCAGAACTGTCTACGGCTATGCCTTCAACAGGTGGAGCCTATTTGTATATTGAAAGGGCTTTCGGACCCATATTCGGAACCATTGCAGGATTAGGATTGTGGCTGTCATTATTGTTAAAAAGCTCTTTTGCCCTTGTTGGGTTTGGAGCCTATTTATCTGTATTAGGCAATGTGCCAAATGATTATACGAGATACATTTCAATTTTCTTCCTCCTGATTATTTTGCTTCTGAATGTCTACGGTGTCAAGAAGGTGGGGAAAGTACAAATAGTGGTTGTAAGTATCAGTTTGATTACCTTGATCGTATTATTTGTTTTAGGCTTGCCTAAAGTTGATCCGGTACTGCTGGATCCTTTTTTTAGTGAAGGAGGTATGGGCTTGATTTCAACCGTAGCCTTTGTGTATATTTCGTATGCCGGTGTTACTAAAGTAGCCGCCATTGCTGGTGAGATCAAGAACCCGAGTAAAAACTTACCGAGGGCCATTATTCTGTCTTTGTTTATCATGACCTTGGTTTATGTATTTATAGCTTTTACGCTGGTAGGAAATATCCCGATATCAGCCTTGGCCTCCGATATCAAACCCATTTACAGTCTGGCTGAAAGTATAGGGGGCTCTTATGTTGGTTATTTAGTGGCGGTTGTTGCGGTGATCACCCTTATTTCTATGGCCAATTCAGGCGTTTTGGCGGCATCAAGGTTCCCTTTTGCAATGGCAATTGATAAATTACTACCTCCATTTATGGGGAAGATCCATGTGAAATATTTAACTCCGGTACCATCAATTATGCTGACCGGCATAGCGATGACCCTTGTCATTTTGTTTTTGGATGTGGAAAAAATAGCCAAACTTGCCTCGGCTTTTATGGTCATGATGTTTATATCGGTAAACCTTTGTGTGGTCATCCTTAGAGAGACTTCGGCCCAGTGGTATAATCCAACCTATAAGTCTCCTTTATACCCCTATGTCCAAATATTTGGTATTATTTCGGGCATTATTCTCCTGATCTTATTAGGCTTTATACCTATGTTAGCCATATTGACAATTGTTCTTATTGGTTTTGTGATCTACTTTTATGTAGGAAAGAAAACAGCCAGAACAGGGATTCTTAGAAAATACGGGCATCGGCCGGCCTTATTCCTTCTATACAAAAAGTATAGGAAGGAAATCACCGAATCAATTGAGCCTGTTAATATCCAGGATACCTCACTTGACGGTAAGATTGCTTCGGATGCAGGGGTTGTAATTCCGCTTCTTGGAAATGAAAAGTCACCTGAAATGCTGGTGGAAATTGGAGCTGCGCTCAATAGAAAAGAAATAACTCAAGCGGTGCATATTACTGAAGTGCCAAACCAAACTTTTTTGGATGCTGTTATGGAGGAGAATCCTACCATCCATTCTCTCGCCCGACGTTTTGGAGGTCTGGCCAAAGCAAGAAAAGCAAAAATAGATTTTGAGTCCGTAGTTACCCATGATCTTCATGAAACTATTCGGGAATTAAGCGAACAAACCCACTGTGATTGGATGGTTATGGGCTGGAACGCAAGAGCCCATAAAGGAATTCTTGTACGTAACCCCATCGGGTGGTTTGTGACCCACGTGAATTCAGATTTTGCCTTGTTTAGGGATAATGGGGTACGCCATATTTCTAAAGTTGTGATGGCTTTAAGGCCGGGGAGGAGGGATAAGAATTTTGTGGCAATTGCCGATAGGATTTGCTCCTTTTACAAGGCTTCCTTAACGCTATTGCACATAGTACCAGAAGCTTCGAGCACTGATGACATTGAACAAATAACAAAAGCGTCAGAGAAGTTGCTCCTTAATACTAATTGCGAATCGTTCCTTGAAGTACGCCATTCGAATGATCCTATCGAAATGATTACCGAGATGTCTGCAGAATTTGACTTGTTGATTATTGGTACGCCTGAAAAAGGCAACTGGCAAAACGTGTTATTGGGTCAAAACAA
>CAZQRD010000132.1:0-4746 GCA_964595535.1 uncultured Flavobacteriaceae bacterium
CTTGTTTGTGATCATATACTGTTTTGCTCAAAGGACTATGATTTGGCATTTTCCCCTTGCATGATAAGAACAGTGACAATACTAATGGCAGAATTATGTTGATCATAGGCTTGATATGCGTAGGTACAAATATTCTCTAGATCAAAGAAAGGTAAAGCTTATAAGTTGTGTAAAACTCAAATTTCGATAGTCAACGAGTCATTAATGATATTCAGCACGGAAGTTTCGATATGTGACTTCTCACCCCCTCGAAACTGAGGGCCTCGGAGATGAGGGCTTCACCTCCGAGGGGTTCGGAGATGAGGGTTTCACTTGCGAGGGGTTCAGAGGTTTTTGTCTAACAAATTTTTCGGCATTCATATATATAAAATTTCTTTGTCCAGCCTAGGAATTCGCCTGTTTAAAATCAATACATTTTCTTCAGTTAAATTTTTCAATAGCTTTTTTAGAAATATAATTTTTTGCTAACTTCAACAATTCAAAACCAAACTGTCATGATCATATATTGCATTTGCTGGGAAGTTTGTCAGGAAGAAAATTGTTTGTTCAAGAGTTCTCTTTTGACACAGATCGGCAAGTATCGGAAGCTTAGAAATCAATTATTTAACCCAAGAAATCAAAATTTATAAATGAAAAAATTAAATCTAATTTTAGTAATAAGCTTACACCTGTTTTTTACCTTATTAGTAAGTGCTCAAGAAATAGATTCTAATGAACTAAGCATTGACAGGCTTTTTAACTCCGGGGAATTTCGTCAGGAGCGCCTGGGCCCGGTCACTTGGTATAAAGATGGAGAATCGTATGTGAAACTTGAGAATAGTGAAGAAAATAGAAGTATAAGGGAAGTTGTTGCGTATACATCTGCAAGTCAGGAACGCACTGTTTTGGTAACTGTCAAAGACCTGACGCCTGAAGGAAGTGATCAACCTCTTAGTATTTCTTCCTTTCAATTTACAGCCGACGAAAACCGAATGATGATTTTTACAAACACTAAACGTGTTTGGAGAGCCAATACCAAGGGCGACTATTGGGTATTGGATTTAAAATCAAAGTCCTTAAAACAACTGGGTAAGAGCCTGCCGGCTTCTTCTTTGATGTTTGCTAAATTCTCACCCGACAATAAAAGCGTGGCCTATGTGAGTGAATTTAATGTGTACAAGGAAGACTTTGAAACTGGCGTAATAACTGCCCTCACTATAGACGGAACAAGAGACATTATCAATGGTACGTTTGACTGGGTTTATGAAGAAGAACTTTTCTGTAAAGATGGGTTTAGGTGGAGTCCTGATGGCAAGCAGCTTGCGCTATGGCAGTTGGATGCATCTGCTATAAAGGATTTTTCAATGATTAATAATACTGATTCCATTTATTCGAGAATTATTCCGATTCAATACCCTAAGGTTGGGGAAGACCCTTCGAGTGCAAAAGTTGGCTCCATTGATCTGGCCACTCAAAAAATTACATGGATGAGTATACCTGGTGACCCAAAACAAAACTATTTACCAAGAATGCAGTGGGTGGGAGATCAACTCCTGGTTCAGCAATTGAACAGGAAACAAAATCAGCTTAATATCTACATCTGCGACCCTTCTTCCGGTGATTGTAAACTGTCTTATAGTGAAAAGGATGAGGCATGGGTCGATATTATGAATCTTGACCAAACAGCAAATTGGTCTATGTATGATATGGAAATAACGGGTAATTCCTTTGTAAGAGTTACTGAAAAGGATGGCTGGAGACATGTGTATAAAGTAAAAATGGATGGCTCTGACGAAAAAAACCTCACAGATTTTGAAGGTGATGTAGCCAGGTTTTACTGTCTGGACGAAAAAGGTAAAAATCTTTATATTAATGCATCTCCTGAAAACCCGACACAGAGATATTTGTATCAAACTGCAGCCAATGGAAAAGGGAAGCTCAAGCGAATTACTCCTCAGGAATATACCGGAGTAAATAAATATAATATTTCACCCAATAGTAACTATGCAATTCATTCTTATTCAAATGCGAATACACCAAGTACTACTTATTTGATCAGTTTGCCAAGCCACGAAATCATCACAACTTTGGTAGACAACCAAAGGTTTAAAGAAAGTGTGGCGGCCTTGAATTTACCAAAAGTGGAGTTCTTCAAAGTGACAACTTCTGAAGGCGTGGAATTGGATGGAAGACTTATAAAACCTGTTGGTTTTGAACTGAACAAGAAATACCCTGTAATTTACTTTACCTATGGAGGGCCTGCAGGAATGGAGGCAGATGATTCCTGGAAGTATCGGAGTATGTATCATTTTATGCTGGCACAAAAGGGATATGTTATCATTGTTATGGATAGTCGCGGAACTCCTAGCTTGAAGGGCAGGGATTGGAGAAAAGCCATTTTTAAAAAGGTGGGTGTGCTGAATACACGAGATTTTGCTTTAGCCGCCAAGGAAACACTCAAATGGGATTTTATAGACCCGGAAAGAACTGCGTACTGGGGCTGGAGCGCAGGAGGGAAGATGGCACTCAATCTTATCTTCCGATATCCCGATGTTATCAAAACTGCCATCTCTGTTGCAGCTGTATCCAATGGGCTATTGTATGATAATGTTTATACTGAAAGGTATATGGGACTAAAGTCTGAAAATTTAGAAAATTACCGACTGACTTCAGCGCTGAGTCAGGCTAAAAACTTGGAAGGTAATTTGTTAATTATCCATGGCACGGGAGACGATAATGTGCATTATCAAAACGCCGAAATGCTCATGAATGAATTAATCAAACACAATAAGCAGTTTCGCATTATGCCTTATCCTAACCGATCTCATGGAATAAATGAAGGAGAAAACACAACGCGGCACTTATATACCTTAATGACGAATTATTTCCTGGAAATGAACCCTGTAGGAGCCAAATGATCATAGTATAGTTGTTATTCCCTTACATTCAATATAGCTGTCAAATCCTATACTAAAAACCGCCATCCTTGTCCTTTTGATAAAAGGATAAAGATGAGCGGTTATAAGATTTTTAAAAGTTCAGAGAAGCTCTACTATATTCTGATCCGTTTTCAATTTACTGGCTAATTCACAACATGCGGATAATCCTTTTTCCGATTTTGAAATCTGAGAATATTATCTTTTACGATCACGCCTTTATCAATATTTATGGCATTCTCAATGGTCTTATTTTTATTCCAGCCTTCCCTGTTGTTTATCACCGATGGCAGATGCACCATCAATGCCGCAGAGATCGATCTCGAAGCACTTTCCCAAAAATAACTGGGGGTGTGATCTACAGCATAGTAATCTATTTTATCAACCGATATGATTGGATTTTTAAACGAAGTTGGCTTGGCAAAATAAAATCCCATTCCTTCATCACAGCTCACATCAATAATCAGTGAACCGGGCTTAAGGCTGGATTTTTCATCCTCGTTAACATAATCGATCGGATTATCAGTATCCTGGTACGTTCCGTTAATGATGATTTCAGATTCATTGATCAAATCCAATAATGGACGTTCTGATCCGTCGTGCTCCACTATAACCAGTCGGGATTCGTTTCCTTTTCCTTTTCTAATCCGGGCATAGTGCGCGTCAAGTACTTCTTCTCTTACTTCATGATCTGGTCTTTGAACACAGATTGTGATATCTCTAAAACCGTGTGCTTTAAGGGCATAAACAGCCCCCCTACTCACTGCACCGAAACTGAAAATGATTACCTTTCGTTGATTTCCATAATGGCCATCTATTCCCTTTAATTGTAAGGCATGTATAACAGCAGCATAGCCTGCCATTTCATTATTCTTGTAGAAGGTATGTCGTCCCATTTGTCCGTTAGGATACCACACATACATGTCTTCAAAGGCGATCAAGGTCAATTTTTTGTCTATTGCTGTCTGTGTAACATCCATTTGCTGGGCGCAATGAGGATATCCCCATAAAATGCCACCCTCTTTCATTTCCTTCAAATCAGATAATAATGGTTTAGCAATAATAGCTGAGCCAATATCAGCGAGTATTTCACTTCTTGTGGCGATTCCTCCTGTTAGCTCATTAATTTCTTCATCATCAATATTGAAAGGGTCGCCATAACCTTTCTCAAAAATCAGCTGTCGACGGATGTGTTCAGGAAGTCTTTTTAAATGTTCAGGATGGATGGGAACGCGTCTTTCGTCTTCCTTTTTTGAAGTTCCGATTACCCCCATGGTTAGCAAAGTCATATGCATCTTTTTTATGTTGCAACGGATCGCAGATTAATGAAAAGAGCAAAGCGTACGAATAAGATTACTGTTAAGGATTACTTTCAAGTATTCAGCCATTAACTGAGTACCAGTGTATCATTAATAAATAAAGGTTTAAAAAGAAAACCTTAACAATTCGCAGGAATTATGTGAAGAGATGATTAATAGCAACTGATAAATAATCCTCGTATAAAGATACCCCATTTTATTAACATATACTTGTTGTAACAGGAAATTATACTGCACGAAAAAGCGTGAATTACATAATGTAGGCACACTATGCAGATTAGACAAGAAGAAAATTAACAGATACCCAGATTCAAATATCGTCATCAATAATAAACCCTATAAATTAGATCAGAAAATCGACAAAGTCTTTCGTATTTATCTATCCAGGAGTTTCTAGGGTTTTGATGGTTAAAGACTAAACATAAATATCCCGTATCAAGAATTTCGATTTGATAAATATTGAATTATTTCACTTAACACTTAACACTTAACACTTAACACTTAACACTTAA